>DASYPZ010000351.1:0-28480 GCA_036006105.1 Gemmatimonadales bacterium
CGGTCCGCCCGACGCAGGTAATCCGCAGCGCGGGAGAGATACCCAGCAGGCTTCGCTCGCCGGCGCCGGCGCCGATGTCGGCCGATTCCAGGAGAAAGGTGCCGGGGCGCCTCCCGCCGTCGGAAAGGGCGGCATAGAGCGCCAGCGGATCCGGGGTTCCGGTCAGCTCCCGCACCAGGGGGAGCACCGAGCCCTCGGGCATGGGAGGAGCCGCCATCACATCACCTTGCCGACGGCCGCCGCGATGGGACGGAGCTCTCGCATCATCGCCGCGAACTGCTCGGGAAAGAGGCTCTGGCGGCCATCGGAGAGTGCGTTGGGCGGATCGTTGTGGACCTCGACCAGGAGGCCGTCCGCGCCGCAGGCCAGCGCGGCCTTGGCCATCGGAGTCACCAGCTCGCGGAGTCCGGTGCCGTGGGATGGGTCCACCAGCACCGGGAGATGGCTGCGCTGCTTGATCACCGGGATGGCGTTGAGATCGAGGGTGTTCCGGGTGGCGGTCTCGAACGTGGTGATGCCGCGCTCGCACAGGATCACATTCGGGTTACCCTCGGCCAGGATGTATTCGGCGGCCATGAGCAGATCGTCGACTTTGGCCGCCATGCCGCGCTTCAGGATCACCGGCATTCGGCTCTTGCCCAGCACCTGAAGGAGCCGATAATTCTGCATGTTGCGGGCACCCACCTGGAACGCAGCGGCATGCTCCTCCACGAGGGTGACGTCACCCGCATCCACCACTTCGGTCACCACCGGCAGGCCAGTTGCCTGGGACACTTCTTTCAGAAGCGCCAGGCCCTCCGCGCCGAGGCCCTGGAAAGCATAGGGACTGGTGCGCGGCTTGTAGGCGCCGCCCCGCAGCCCGTGGCCGCCCGCCGCCTTCACCGCGTCTGCGGTCGCGCGGAGCTGCTCCCGGTTTTCGACGGCGCAGGGCCCCGCGATCACGGTGAATCGTCCCCCACCGATCTGGGTGCTGCCCAGGTCCACGATGGTGTCGTGCGGGTGGATTTCCCGGCCCACCAGCTTGTAGGGCGCCAGGATGGGCTTGACGCTCTCGACCATCGGGTCGCTATCGAGATGCAGGCTCTCGATGGTGCGCTCGTCACCCAGGGCTCCCAGTACCACCCGCTCCTGGCCCGGCATATAGAGCGGCCGGAGGCCCAGTGCCGCGATGCGGGCCATCAGCTCCTCGGCATGCTCCTTGGTCGCGTGCGGCTTCAAGACGATGATCATGCCCAGTCCGTTCGGTTGCCGAAAAAGAAGAAGCCCACCGTTGCGCGGTGGGCTCCGTGAGATCGCGAGTCTGAAACGACTAGACTATGCGCACGACGGCCCGCCGCGGGAAGAACCGCGCCAGGGCCACCAGCTCGCTGCCGTGCGTGAAGTCATGATTCAAGTATGACCGGGTGGGCCGGCTCCGTCAAGCGCGGGGCGGGTCAGGTCGCGGGTTGCTTCAAAGCCTCGAACGGCGGGTATCCTCGCAGCGTTTCGAAATCGATGTCACGGTGCAGCCAGAGGTCGTATTCGCGGCCCTCGGCGAAGGCGGCCCGCAGCAGCGCCACCGCGGAATCCTTCTGACCCAACACCGCCGCGATACGCGCCTGCCACACGGTCGCGACACCGAAGCCGTAGGTCCGCGGCTCCGCCGCCAGCTTTTGGGCCAGACGATGGGCCAGGCCGGTGTCGCCGAGACGAGCCGCGAGGGTGCCGCGGAGGCCCAGATAGTCGGTGGAGTCGCCCGAGCCGACTCCGGTGCTGTCCGCGACCCGGGCAGCCTCCGCGTACCGTTCCAGCGCGTACAGGGTCTGAGCCCGCACCTGCCGATTGGCGGGCTCCGATTCTCCGCCGGTGGGGTGGGCTGCCGCCCATTGCAGACTGCGCTCCCAATATCCGCGTGCCTCCGACGTCCGGCCGTGCGCCTGGAGCTCTTCGGCCGCCTCGCGAAGCAGGGTGGTCTCCGAGGCGCTGGGATCGGAGGGAAGCTTGTCGACTTCGCGCAGCAGCGATTCGATCTCGTTCGTCTTTCCCTGGGCCGCGAGCGCCCGGACCGAGGGGACGAAGGCGAAGATCCGTCCGGGATTGGCCAGGCGCGATTCGTGGCCCGCCTCCGCCTCGGCCGGATAATCACCCCGCAAATGGTGAATCGTGCCGAGGAGGTCCCAGTAGGAGACCCAGTCGCGCAGCGGCCCGCCGCGGGTGGGCAGCGTGGCGAGCGCCCGTTCGGCCTCGTCGAGATGTCCCGATTGCATGGCCTCGAGCGCGAGGTTGTAGACGGCCTTGGAGGCGGGCGCGTCGGCGGCGACCAGCCGTACCGCGCGGAGGGCGGCCTGGTGATCCCCGGCCATGAGCGCGCGGCGATAGTCGGCCCAGTGCTGCTGATGAGGACTCAACCGATCCCGCATCCGGTGCAGCACGTCGAGCACCGAGTCGGCCGCGGCGAAGCGACCCAGATTCGAGAGGCTGATCGATGCGATGATCAGCGGAGCCGCAAACGTGGTATCGATCTGCCAGGCCCGGTTGGAGCGGAGCGCCGCCTCCTCGAAATCGTTCCGCACGTACGCCTCGAGACCGTCGCTGGCCTCGAGATAGGCCGCCCAGGTCGGGGGTCGGGCCGGGCGTCCCACATAGGAAATCAGCCGCTGATCCACCGAGGCCGCCAGGAATCCCATCAACCGGGCGCGCGCTTCGGGCAGGACCTCCTCAGGCCGGGACACCGCGCTCTTGACCGGGTCGATCGGTCCGAGGAAGCGGCCCCGCACCGCATCGTAGACCTGGATGTGCAAGACCAGGGAATCACCCTCCACGGTGAATGTCCCGGAGACCTGCTGGCCCGCGCCGGTCACCCCCGCCAGCGTCGGCGCCGATTTGGTGGTGGGATCCTTGCTGAGGGCCCGCTCGATGGTCCGCGCCGCTTGCAGCGACGCGTCACTGGGAACGACCTCGAGCACGCCGGTCTGCTGGAGTCCTTCGGTGAGCCAGTCGGCGGCGATCAGCCCCAGCCGGTCCAGGGCCGGCAGGCCGGTCTGGTTGGCGAAGGCCGTGACCACTACCCGATTGGGGTGCGGTCCAGGCGCTCCGCTCGGCAGGAGCTCCCGGGCGAGCAGCGCCCCCACCGCCAGGGCCCCGAGGCCGACCGCGTACATCATCCGCCGCCGCCGCCGGACCGGGGCCTTGAGCGCGTCGGCAAAGGCCAGTGCCGACTCAAAGCGATTGGCCGGCAAGGGGGCGAGGGCGCGATCGAGCGCTCGCTCGATGCTTCGGGCCACCGCGGGTGGGGTGTTGCGTAGTCCCCTGAGCGGTCCCTGAACCCGGCGCAGTGGCGGTGTGCCGGGCGACGGTCCCGTGACCGGCGGCTCTCCAGCCAGCATTTCATACAGCAGAAGGCCGAGCGCGTAGACGTCGCTGCGGGGGTCCACCGGCATGCCGCCGAGGCGCTGCTCGGGACTCATGTACCGGGGCGTGCCCACGATCATGTGCTCTTCGGTCAGGATCGCGCTGGCCGCGGCGTCCCGGGTGCGCGCCACGCCGAAATCGCTCACCACGGCGTGACCCGACTCGAACAGGATGTTCTCGGGCTTGATGTCCCGGTGGACGATGCCGCGCTCGTGCGCGTACTGCAGCGCATCGGCCACTTCGAGCGTGACCGTGACGGCTTCAGCCTGGGAGAGATAGGCCTTGCGGTCGAGCAGGTTGCGGAGGGTCGCGCCCTCCACGTACGGCATGACGTAGTAGAGCAGTCCGGACGCATCGCCGGAATCGTGGAGCGGCAGAATGTGGGGGTGGGTCAGCGTCGCGACGATTTCGATTTCGCGGAGAAAACGCTCCGGACCGAGGACCCCGGCCACCGCCGGCCGGAGGACCTTGACCGCGACTTCACGATGGTGCTTGAGGTCTTCGGCGAGCAGGACCACCGCCATTCCGCCGCTCCCGAGCTCGCGAATCAGCCGGTATCGGTCACCCAGCGCGGCGATGAACCGCTCGGCGAGATCGGTCTCGGCCCCACCGGGGTGCGACGCGCCGAGGTCCATGGGGGTAGGATAGCCCATTCCCGGCGCCCGGGACAACCGCGCCGCGCGCTGGCCCGTGCCACCCCCTCAGGATACATTCGCGGGCTCATGCCGCAGGCACCCCACCGGTGCGCCGCGGCTGGGCCGCCCAACCCGGAGGGTCTCGTGGGAATTCATCGGATCAACCTCATCTTCATCGAAGAGTTCAACAGTCCGGGTGACCTGCGCTTCCGGGTCGAGACCGATGTCAGGATGCCACGGGACCGGGCCGGCCGGGGCTTCGTGCGCAGGCTCCGCGCCGCGGTCGAGGCCTCCCGGGACGAAGAGGTTCGGGACCTGCTGCTCACCCAGCTCGCGCACCCCATCGCCAAGGGGAAGAAGGTCGCCGAGACGGACTTGATCCGGGTCCGCCGCATGGTGACGGGGGCGCTCAGCGATCCGCGCAAAGTGTTGCCCCCCGAGAAGGCGAAGAAGCGAAAACGCTAAGAGGCCAGGAAGCACCCAGCCTCTTAGCCTCTTAGCGTCTTAGCGTCCTACATCTTGAGCTGCGCGCGGGCCGCCTTGCACATGTCGAGATGGGCCTGGAAGGCCGGCGCGACCTTCTCCACGAAGGCCTTGAGCTCGGCGTTCTGAATCGCCGGGAGCAGGGTCTTGGTGACGGCGTCGATCACCGCCTGGTGATAGGCGATTTCGTGATCCAGAAAGGCCCGGTCGAACGCCGGCCCCTTGGCCGCCTTGAGCTCGCTCATGGCCTTGGCGTGCTGGGCCGCAAAGGGGTTCACCGCCGGCGGGGTCGGCGTGACCCCCAGTTTCTTGGCGAGATCCCGGCCCTGCTGACGGACCGCGCTGTGGTCCCGGACCAGGGACGCGCCGACCGCCTTCACTTCCTTGGAGGAGCCCTTCTGGGAGCCGAGGGTTCCGGTCTCGATGTCAAAGGTGTTCGCGGCGTCGAAGATCGCCACGATCGTGGCGTCATTCATGGCCTGGGGAGCAGCCTTCGGGGTCACCGGGCCGGGATGGCCGAGGAGGGAGAGCCCGGCGAGCAGCGGGTACAGCATGGTGGCGCCTGCCTTTCAAAGGGTGGAGGGAACAATAAGTACAGTATTTACTACGAATATTGGCAAAATCAACCCCCAGGCCTAGATTGCCTGCATGACGCCGCTCGATTGGTCCCAGCGATTCCGCGACTCCACCCGCGGTCGGATCGTGGCCTGGCTGCGCCGGGGGCCGGCCACCGTGGAGGAGCTGGCCCGCGCCGCGGGCCTCACCGAGAACGGCATCCGGGTGCATCTGGCTACGCTGGAGCGCGACGGCTGGATTCGTACCGAGGGGGTTCGCCGCGCCGAGGGGCCCGGGAAGCCGGCCACCCTGTTCGTGCTGGCGCCGGAAGCGGAGCCGCTCCTGTCCAGCGCCTATCGCCCCATGTTGCTGGCCCTGCTGGGGGTGCTCTACGACCGGGAAAAGCCGGCCACCATGCGGGCGCTGTTGCGGGAAACCGGGCGCCGGCTCGGCCTGCAATTGGCCCATACCGGCGATCCGTCGGAGCGGCCGGCCGACCGGGTCGTGGCGATACTCGGGGCGCTGGGCGGTGAGGTGGAGGTGGAGGAGCAGGGACGGGGACGGCTGCTGGTGCGGGGACACGGGTGTCCGGTCGGGGACGCGGTCCGGATCAATCCGGGCGTGTGCGGGGCGGTCACGGCGTTGCTGGAGGGCGCGCTCGACGCCGATGTGGTGGAGCGGTGTGACCGCAGTGGCGGGGCGCGCTGCTGTTTCGAGGTGACTCGCCGCGCCGGATGACTGGTGCCGCCGCCCGGCGGTGCCCTATCCTAGTCGAGGTCCGCGAGGCTTCGGGTGGCGTTGGCGTGGGCGAGGACGACGGCGGGTGCCTGCTGCATGGCCTCGTAGTACTGGCGCTGGAAATCGTCGCCCTCCTCGGAGGGATTGAACAGCCCTTTGGCCTGGGCCAGCAGCGCCTCGGGGGCGCCGTGCGGCACCGGCTCCTTGCCGGTGGTCAGCTCGTCCATCTGTACCACCAGTTCCGTCATCGGATGCAGCCAGGCAAACCAGGGATCGTGAATGACGAGCTGCAACAGCCGGCCCGCGCTCTCGATCGGACCCATGGTGCGCTCGTACCGGGCCCGTTCGTATTCCAGCAGGGCCTTGTGCACGGAGAGCAGCGCTTCCCGGGCGACATCAAGGCGGGTGCGGAGCGCCGGAGGAATCCGGTCGGCGGGTCGAGGAGGCTGATTCACCCGGCGGAACATATACGACAGTAGATTCGAAACACCAGACACCATTCACCTCGATCCGGCCCCCCATGACGGATGTCGCTCAGGATTTTCTCGGTCGCGTGGCGATCGTCACCGGCGCGGCCCGAGGCCTGGGGCGGGCCGCCGTCGCCCGGCTGCTGGAGCGAGGGGCCTCGGTGGCGGTGAACGTGAGAGACCGGGAGCGCGCCGATGCCGTGGTTCGGGAGCTGGGAGGGCGAAGCCTGTCGGTGCCCGGGGACATCGGCGCCGAGGGAGCTCCGGAGGAGCTGGTGGGACGTACCCTGGAGCGATTCGGCCGGGTGGATATCCTGATCAACAACGCGGCCCTGCCGCTCACCACCCGGTTCGAAAAGATCACCCCCGACGAATGGCGCCGCGCGGTCGAGATCAATCTCACCGCGCCGTTTCTCCTGACTCAGGCGGTGGTGCCGGCCATGAAGGCCCAGGGGTACGGACGGATCGTGAATATTTCCTCCACCGCGGGCCGGATGGTGAGCACGCTGGGCGGCGCCCACTATACCGCGACCAAGACCGGCTTGCTCGGCTTGACCCGGGCGGCGGCGAAGGAGCTGGGAGTCTACGGGATCACCGTCAATGCCGTCTGTCCCGGGATGATCGACACCGAGCTGACCCGGGAGAGCGCCACCGACCAGGAGCTCGAGCGGCACGCCAGGGGATACCCCATTCCCCGGCTGGGCACCGCGCGGGAAGTGGCCGATACGATCTGCTTTGCCGCCTCGGAGGCAGCCGGTTACATCACCGGCGCGGTGTTCGATATCAACGGCGGCGACCTGATGATGTGAGGTGGGCATGAAGGAAGGCACTCGGGTACTGGTTGCGCTGGGAGCGGGCCTCGCCGGTGGGGCGGCCATTGCCGCGTCGGGGAACGCCGGGCTCCTGCACGCCGCCGAATCGATCGCGCCGATCGGAACGCTCTGGATCAACGCGATCCGGATGACGATCATCCCTCTGGTGGTCTCGCTGCTCATTACCGGGGTGGCCGGGGCTTCCGACATCCGTGCCATCGGCCGGATTGGCGGACGGACCCTCCTCACGTTTTTTCTGCTGCTCCTCGGGACCGCCATCGTCATCATGCCGCTGGCCGCGCTGGCCTTCTCCCTGCTTCCTCCGGGGGGCGCAGGTAACCCGCTCCCCGCCGGCGCGGCGGAAGCGGCGGGTCAGCTCGCGGCCAGCGGGGAGGCGCCGGGGTTTGGAGCCTGGCTGGTCTCGCTGGTTCCGACCAATCCCGTCGCCGCGGCGGCCAATGGCGCGATGCTGCCGGTGGTGCTCTTCACTCTGTTTCTCGCGTTGGCGATCGCCAAGAGTGGCGGTGCGGCGCGCGACAGTCTGCTCGGCTTTTTTCGCGCGCTGAGCGAGGCGATGCTGGTAATGGTGCGCTGGGTGGTGGCGGTCGCGCCGATCGGTGTGTTTGCGCTGGTGTTGCCGCTGGCGGCCCACGGCGGGGGCAATGTGGCCGGCGGCATCGGGTTCTACGTGGCGGTGTATTCGGCCGGCAGCCTGCTCATCACCGCGTTGTTGTATCCGGTGGTCTCGGTGTTCGCCCGGACTCCGATCCGGACCTTCGCGCGCGCCGTGCTGCCGCCCCAGCTGGTCGCGTTTGCCTCCTCTTCCTCGCTCGCGTCGCTTCCGGCCCTGGTCGAGGCCGCGGAGGGCCCTCTGGCGCTGCCCGAGCGGGTGAGCGGATTCGTGCTGCCGCTCGCGGTGTCGACCTTCAAGATCGCCGCGCCGGTGTCGTGGACCGTCGGCGCGCTGTTCGTGGGGTGGTTCTACGGGATCCCGCTGCATCTGCCGCAGCTGATGATCGTGGCCTTCACGGCCATCTTCCTCGCGGTCGCGGGGCCCGGGGTCCCTCGGGGAGCCTTCCTGATGCTGACCCCGATGTTCCAGGCCATCGGTCTGCCGGCGGAGGGCATCGGGATTCTGATCGCGGTGGATGCGATTCCTGATCTGTTTTCGACGGTACTCAATGTGACGGGGGATCTGGCGGCGGCGGCGATCGTGGCGCGGCAGCCTGGAGATGCGGCGCCTTCGTGATGGAGCGGAGGGGAATCGAACCCCTGACCCCCTGCTTGCAAAGCAGGTGCTCTCCCAACTGAGCTACCGCCCCGGAATCGCCTCAAGATAATCCCGGCCGCCCGATGGGGGGACCGACCCCCGGCCTGAGGCGACACCGCGGAGCGTCGCCGGTTCACTGGGGTATTTTCCAGCACCGTCGCCCTTCGGGGCACCGAAAGCCCCTCGCGCCCACAAGCTGGAGCACCGATGCCAGTCAGGATTCTCAACCAGGCCCAGGTCACCGAGCTGCTGCCGATGGAGGAATGCATCGGTGTCATGGAGACCGTCCTCCGGACCCTGGCCTCCGGAGGCGCCCAGTTGCCGCTCCGGGCGGCGATCGCCGTGCCGGGGACGGGCGGGGGCCTGTTCTGCTGGATGCCGGCGCAGCTCTCGGACCCGCCGGCCCTCGGGCTCAAGCTCATCTCGGTCTTCCCCAGCAACGATGGGACGCCGCTCGACTCCCATCAGGGCGTGGTGTTCCTGGTCGACCCCGGCACCGGGGCGCCGCTCGCCATGATGGACGCCAGCAGCATCACCGGGATCCGCACCGCGGCCGTCTCCGCCGTCGCGACCCGCGCCCTGGCCCGGGAGGACGCGTCCGACCTGGCCATCCTCGGCAGCGGGGTCCAGGCCCGCTCCCATCTCGAAGCCATGCTGGCGGTGCGCAAACTCCGGCGTGTCCGCGTCTGGAGTCCCAGCCCGGAACGCCTCGCCGGTTTCGTCCGCTGGGCGAAGCAACGGCTCGGCGTTGCGGCGGAGGCCGTCCAGGATCCCCGGGAAGCCGTCCTGGGTGCCGATCTCATCTGTACCACCACCGCCTCGTCCAACCCCGTGCTGCTCGGAGAGTGGGTGGCAGACGGCGCCCATATCAATGCGGTGGGCTCGAGCATTCCCACGGCCCGGGAGCTGGACAGCGCGGCGGTGGCCCGAACCCGGATGTTCGTGGACCGGCGGGAGTCGGCGGTCAGCGAGGCGGGAGATTATCTGATTCCGTTGCGGGAAGGTGCCATCACCGAGCGCCACCTCCTCGGTGAGCTGGGCGACGTGCTGCTCGGCAAAATCCCCGGGCGCACCGGCGCGGGGGACATCACGCTGTTCAAGTCCCTCGGCGTCGCGGTCGAGGACCTCGCCTCTGCCCATCATGTGCTGCGCAAGGCGGAAGCCCGCGGCATCGGGCTGGTGACCGAGCTGGGCGGACTCCGTCACACCGAGGCTGGATGACCACCCGGCCGCACATGTCCGCGCGGGTCAACCCGTTCTTTGAGCCGGGGACATTGCCGGCTCCGGTGGACCGGGAGGTGCGCGCATTTCATCGTTCGCTTCCGGGATATGCTCCGACGCCGCTGGTCTCCCTGCCGCATCTCGCGGCCTCTCTGGGACTCGGCAGCATCTACCTCAAGGATGAAGGGCAGCGGTTCGGGCTCGAAGCCTTCAAGGCGCTGGGCGCCTCCTGGGCCCTCCACCAGATCCGTCGGACCGGGTCGAATCTCATGACGGTGTCGTCCGCCACGGACGGGAATCATGGCCGAGCGGTGGCATGGGCGGCGCGGCAGCTGGGCCTTGCGGCGGTAATCTTCATCCCTTCGCACTCGGCGGCGGCCAGGGTGGCCAGGATCAAGGCCGAGGGCGCCCGTGTGGAGCTCGTGGAGGGCACCTATGACGACGCGGTGCGTCGCTGCGCCGAAGCGAGCGCGAGGCACGGCTGGCAGGTGGTAGCCGACGTCGGGTACGAGGGCTATCTCGACATTCCGAACCTGATCGTCGAGGGATACGCCACATTGTTCGAGGAAATCGACGAGCAGCTCGACGCCGCCCGGCTTCCATCACCCACCCTGGTGGTGGTGCAGGCAGGTGTGGGCTCGCTGCTCCACGCCGCGGTCAATCACTACCGGGCCCGCGTGGAACAGCCCACGATGGTCACGGTGGAACCGGTGGAGTCGGATCCGCTGTTTGCCTCCATCAATACCGAAGACGGCCGGCCGGCGCCGTCGCGGGGGCGCCAGGATTCGATCATGGCCGGCCTCAACACCGGTACCGTCTCGCTCTCCGCCTGGCCGACCCTGCGGCGGGGTGTCGAGCTGTTCCTGACCGTGTCGGACCGCTTCGCGGAGGACGCCATGCGGCGGCTGGCGCGGCCGATCGACGGAGACCCCCCGGTCGTGGCGGGGGAATCGGGTGCGGCGGGGCTCGCCGGGGTGCTGGCGCTGCTGCAGGCGCCGGAGCTGCGCGGTGCCCGTGACTTTCTCCGGCTCGGTCCGGGCACTCGGCTGCTGGTCATCAACTCGGAGGGCGCCACCGATCCGGCCGGCTACCGACGGGTTGTTGAAGGAGACGATTCAGGACTACGTTAACCGTTCGCTCCAACCGTCGCCCGTACCCATCAGGAGTTTCCCATGCCGCTCATGCCTCCCATCAATCTCAAGAAGTGGATCGAGGAGCACCGCGCGCTGCTCAAGCCGCCAGTCGGCAACAAGATGATCTGGCAGGATTCCGAATTCATGGTGATGGCGGTGGGCGGTCCCAACGCGCGCAAGGATTTCCACGTCGAGGACGGCGAGGAATTCTTCTATCAGGTGGAAGGGGACATCGTCCTGCGCATCATCGAGAACGGCAACCTGCGCGAGATCCCGATCCGCGAGGGCGAGATGTTCCTGCTGCCGCCCAATATTCCCCATTCGCCGCAGCGACCCGCCAATACCGTCGGCCTGGTCATCGAGCGGCGCCGCGCCGAGGCGGAGGAGGACCACCTGCGCTGGTTCTGCGAGCAGTGTGGGGAGATGCTCTACGACGCCAATTTCCAGCTGGTGGATCTGGGCAAGCAGCTCAAGCCGATCATCGAGCAGTTCTACGGGGATGTGTCGCTTCGGACCTGCAAGAAGTGCGGGCATGTGATGCCGGTTCCCGCGCCGGCCGCCCCCGCCGCCAAGTAGTGCTCACGATCGATCTCCATACCCATATTCTGCCCGAGTCGTGGCCGGACCTCGCGTCCCGCTACGGCTACGGCGGATGGGTGTCGCTGGATCACCATGCTCCCTGCCGGGCCCGGATGGTGATGAACGGAAGAGTCTTCCGGGAGATCGCAGACAACTGCTGGTTGCCATCAAGGCGCCTGGAGGAGTGTGATCGTCACGGGGTGCACGTGCAGGTGCTGTCGACGGTGCCGGTGATGTTCAGCTACTGGGCCAAGCCGGCCGACGCGCACGATCTGTCCCGTCTCCTCAACGACAACCTCGCGGCAACGGTTGCCGCCAGCCCCCGTCGATTCATCGCGCTGGGAACCGTGCCGCTCCAGGCTCCTGAGCTCGCGGTGGCGGAGCTCACCCGCTGCGTGCGCGATCTCGGCATGCCCGGAATCCAGATCGGCACCCATGTGGGAGAGTGGAACCTCGACCATCCGGCGCTCTTCCCGGTCTTCGAGGCAGCCCAGAATCTCGGAGCCGCCGTCTTCGTGCATCCCTGGGACATGCTGGCGCCCGAGCGGATGTCGAGCTACTGGCTGCGCTGGCTGGTGGGTATGCCCACCGAAACCTCGCTGGCGATCTGCTCGCTGATCTTCGGGGGCGTGCTGGAGCGATTGCCGCGACTCCGCATCGGGTTCGCCCACGGCGGAGGGGCGTTTCCGGGAGGCCTGGGGCGGATCGAGCACGGATTTCACGCCCGCCCCGACCTGGTGGCCGTGAACAATCCCCATCCGCCCAGCAAATACCTCGGCATGCTGTACATGGACTCCCTCACCCACGATGCCGACGCACTGCGGCTCCTGCTCCGGCTGCATGGCGCCTCCCGGGTCGCGCTGGGGTCGGATTATCCGTTTCCGCTGGGCGAATCGCAGCCCGGTGCCCTGATCGCCGGGATGACGGATCTCGATGCCTCGACCCGGGCCCGCCTGCTGCACGGCACCGCGCTGGAATTCCTGGACCGAAGCGCGGGAGACTTCGGATGAGTCGCGGCGTCGCGCCCTACGCCACCGAGGAGGGCTGGGCCCTCGACCAGGACCGGGGCGACCCGCTGGCCTGGTGCCGGGACCGATTCGAGCTTCCGCGCGACGCCAACGGTCGGCCGCTGGTCTACTTCTGCGGCAATTCCCTCGGCCTGATGCCGAGATCGGCCCGCGCAGCGGTGGATTCGGTGCTGGACGAGTGGGGCCGGCAGGGTGTGGAAGGCCACCTGGATGCGGAGCGGCCTTGGTATTCCTATCACGAATGGTTTCGTGATCCGCTGGCCCGCCTGGTCGGCGCACTGCCGGGCGAAGTGGTGGCGATGAACTCGCTGACCGTCAATCTCCACCTCATGCTGGTCTCCTTCTTCCGTCCCACCCCCGAGCGCTTCAAGATTCTCATTGAGGACGCCGCGTTCCCCTCCGATACGTACGCCATCGCAACGCATCTGGAGACCCGTGGCCTCGACCCCGCGGCCGCGATGGTCGTGGTGCGCCCCCGGCCGGGGGAGGCCGTGCTGCGCACCGAGGACATCGAGGCGCTGCTGGCGGAGCAGGGTCACGAGATCGCCCTCCTGGCGCTTCCCGGCGTCCAGTATCACACCGGGCAGCTGCTCGACATCGCGCGCATCACCAGCGCCGCGCATCGGGCCGGGTGCGTGGTCGGCTTCGATCTCGCTCACGCCGCCGGCAACGCCGAGCTCCGGCTCCACGACTGGAACGTCGATTTCGCGGTCTGGTGCTCCTACAAGTACCTGAACGGGGGCCCGGGCGCGGTGGGCGGCTGCTTCGTCCACCAGCGTCATGGCGCGTCGTCCCTGCCGAGATATGCCGGATGGTGGGGCAACGACCCCGCCACCCGGTTTCGGATGCATCTCAATGCTCGCTTTGTCCCGGTGGAGGGCGCCGATGGCTGGCAACTCAGCAATCCGCCGATTCTGGCCATGGCACCGCTTCGCGAGTCCCTCGAGATCTTTGACCTGGCGGGGGTCGCCGCGCTTCGGGCCAAATCGGAACGGCTCACCGGGTATCTGGAATTTTTGATCCGGCGTCTCCCATCCCGCCGCTTCGAGATCCTCACCCCCGTTGAACCGGAGGCGCGAGGGTGCCAGCTGTCGATCCGAAGCTCGGGCGCGGAGGAAACGGTCGGCGTGCTCCGGAGCGCTCATGGGATCGTCGGCGATTTCCGCGCCCCGGACGTGATCCGGCTCGCACCGGTGCCGTCCTACAACACTTTCCATGAGGTCTGGCGAGTCTGGCGGGCCCTGGCCGGAATCGCCGGTTCGGCATGACCGAGTTCGTGGTTGCGGGAGCGGGGCTGGGCGGTTCACTCATGGCGGCCCTGCTGGGTCGCGCGGGGCACCGGGTGACGGTGCTGGAACGCCGGGCCGACCCGCGCACCGGGCTGGTCGAGGCGGGGCGCTCGATCAATCTGGCCATCTCGGAGCGCGGTCTCCACGCGTTGGCTCGCCTCGGCCTCACCGATGCCATCCTCCGGATCGCGACGCCCCTGCACGGCCGGATGATCCATCCGGTGAGCGGCCCGCTCGCATTCCAGGCCTACGGCCGCAAGGGCCAATCGATCAATTCCATTTCGCGGGCGTCTCTCAACCAGGTCCTGCTGGATGCCGCGGAGCAATCCGGTGCGGTGCGCATGCAGTTCGGGCGCCGCTGCACCGAGCTCGACCTCGAGGCGGGGGCGGTGGTCAGCGTGGATGCCGTGACCGGCCAGGCTCCGGAGCGGCATCCGGGAGTGGTACTGGGCGCCGATGGGGCCTATTCCGCGGTCCGGGGACAGCTCCAGCGGCGGGAGCGTTACGATTTTTCCCAGGACTATCTGGGCCACGGATACAAGGAGCTCTACATCCCGGCCGGGCCGGGCGGCGCGCACCGGCTCGATCCCAACGCGCTCCATATCTGGCCCCGCGGCGGGTACATGATGATGGCGATGGCCAACGTGGACGGCTCGTTCACCGTGACCCTCTACCTCGGATTCGACGGTCCCGACAGTTTCAGCCGGCTCGTCACACCGGAGGCGGTCGAACAGTTCTTCGAACGGGAGTTTCCGGACGCTCGGGCCCTCATTCCGGAGCTGGCCGGCACCTTTCTGGGAAATCCGACCGGCTCGCTGGTCACGATTCGGAGTCGCCCGTGGCACATCGGCGGGAAGGTGGCGTTGCTGGGTGATGCCTGTCACGCCATTGTGCCGTTCTTCGGGCAGGGAGCCAATGCGGCCTTCGAGGATTGTCTCGCCCTCGAGGGCGCGCTGGGCCGGCATCCGGCGGACCTCGCCCGCGCCTTCGGCGAGTACGAGGCCGAGCGCTGTCCCAATGCGGACGCCATCGCCGATCTGGCGCTGGGCAACTTCCTCGAAATGCGGGACCGGGTGGCCTCGCCCTGGTTTCGCTTCGAGAAGCGGGTCCAGGCCCTGGTACATCGCCTGTTTCCGCGCTGGTTCATCCCGCTCTACACCATGATCTCCTTTACCCGGATCCCCTACGCCGAGGCGCGCCGGCGGGCCCGGGTGCAGACGCGGGTGGTGCGGGGTGTATTGATTCTCGTGGCCGTGGCGGCGATCGCCGCTGTCTGGCAGTTGATACGATGAGGCCGGCCGTCGGCGGGTTGGTGACCCGCGTGCCGCCCCCATTCGCCACCTAGGGTGACAGTCATGGCACTGACCTACTCCGACTATCTCCAGCTTCCCGAGCTGCTCCAGCTCCAGCAGCCGCGGTCCACGCCGCCGGAGCACGACGAGATGCTGTTCATCGTGATCCACCAGGTCTACGAGCTCTGGTTCAAGCTGATCCTCCACGAAACCGAGAAGATCAAGCGGGACTTCTCCGCCAACGACCTGTACGGGGCGGTCGCCACGTGGAAGCGGACCCGGACCATCCTCAAGACGCTGGTGGCCCAGGTCGATATCCTGGAGACGATGACGCCCCTGTCCTTTTCGTCCTTTCGGGATCGTCTCGACACCGCCTCCGGTTTCCAGTCGTTCCAGTTTCGCGAGATCGAGTTCGGCTACGGGTACAAGAGGGCGACGGTGACCGGCGCGATCCCCGCGGGACAGGCCCTCAGGGACCGGGCCGAGCAACGCCTCGGTGAGCCCTCCGTGGTGGACGCATTCTATGATTTTCTGGCCCTGCGCGGCGTGAAGGTGCCCGAGGAGCTGCGCACCAAGCCGGTTGCCGAGGCCACCCGGCCCAGCGAGGCGCTGCAGGAAGAGCTGCTCCGGGTCTATCACGAGCAGCCGGAGCTGGTCATTCTTTTCGAGCTGATGACCGATTTCGACGAGGGTCTGCAGGAGTGGCGCTACCGGCACATCAAGCTGGTCGAGCGCACCATCGGCGCCAAGAAGGGGACCGGCGGCTCTCTCGGCATCGAGTTTCTGAAGCAGTCGCTCTGGAAACCACTGTTTCCGGATCTCTGGGCGATTCGGCACCGGATGTAGCGACTCAGGTGCGACATCGCGCGCTGGGACTCTATGCCCACAGATGTCACAGATGAAAACAACAACATTCAAAAGCGGTTGATGGCCTTTCCGGAAGGCAATCTGTGGAATCTGTGGGCCGCAGTTAGTGATCCTGATTTCGAGAGGAGCGACGCGTCGAAGGCCAATGCTAATTGATATCTCGCCGTCACTCACGCCGTCTTTGCCGGTGTGGCCCGGAGACACGCCCCTCTCGCGCGAGGTGCTGCTCGAGCTGGCCCGCGGGGACAGTGTCACCCTGTCCACCCTTCGGGCCACGGTGCATCTCGGCGCCCACGCCGACGCACCGAGCCACTATGGCGCCGGCGCAGCCGACATCGCGTCCCGGATGCTGGAGATGTATCTGGGCCCCTGCGAAGTGATGCGGGTGACGGTGGCGCGGGGCGCGCGGGTGACCCCGGACCTGCTGCCCCGGCGGCCCAGCGCACCGCGGGTGCTCCTGGCCACCGGCACCTTTCCGGACCCGGCGGTATTCAACCAGGACTTTGCGGCGCTCTCGCCGGAGCTGGTGGATCACCTCCATGCCGCCGGCGTCATGCTGATCGGCATCGACACACCCAGCGTCGATCTCTTCGCCTCGAAGGATCTTCCGGCCCACCGCCGGTTTCTGGCGCACGACATGGCGATTCTCGAGGGGTTGGTGCTCGCGGGCGTGGCGGAGGGAGCATACGAATTGATTGCGTTGCCATTGCGGCTCGCGGGGTTCGACGCCAGCCCGGTGCGCGCGGTGCTCAGATCGTCGCGATGACCTTGAGCTCGATGGCGATCGGGGTCGGCAGACGGCGGACCTCGACGGTGGTGCGGGCCGGCTGATTGTCGGGAAAGGCCTCGGCGTAGAGACGGTTGAGGGTGCCGAAGTCCCGTTTCATGTCGGTCAGGAATACGGTGACGTCGACAATCCGGTCCCACGAAGATCCGGCGTCTTCCAGCACGAGACGGACATTCTCGAAGACCTGCCGGCACTGCCGCTCGAAGTCGTAGGAGACCACCTCTCCGTCGGGATTCAGCGTGACGCCCGGTACGCCGGGAACACCCCGTACCCGAGGCCCCAGCCCGGAGAGAAACAACAGGTCTCCCACTCGGCGAAACGGCGGATAGGGCCCGACCGGCTCCGGTGCCCGGCTGCTCACAGCTTCACGCACACGTTCTTGGCCTCGGTGAAGAATCGCAGCGCCTCGTCGCCCCCCTCGCGTCCGGTCCCGCTCTGTCGCATTCCTCCAAACGGCACCCGAAGGTCGCGAAACAGCCAGGTGTTCACCCACACCGTCCCGCAATCGATGCGTTCCGCCAGCCGGTGGGCGCGGGTGACATCCCCGGTCCAGAGGGAGGCCGCCAGGCCGTAGGTACTGTCGTTGGCCAGGCGCACGGCGTCATCCTCATCCTGGAACGGCGTCACCGTCACCACCGGGCCGAAGATTTCCTCCTGGTTGACCCGGCAGTGCATCGGGAGGCCGGTGATCACGGTGGGCGCGACGAAGAATCCGTCTCGGCACCGGGCCGGAAGGTCCGAGGGTCGTGCCCCGCCGAGGAGGATGCGGCCGCCCTCGCTCCGGGCAAGCTCGACGTAGGACTCGATCTTGGCGCGATGTCCGGAGGATATCACCGCGCCGACATCGGTCCGCTCGTCCCGGGGATCTCCGATCACCAGCGCGCGGGCGCCCTCGACGAACCGGGCCAGGAACCGGTCCAGGATCGATGCCTCGACCAGGATCCGGGAGCCGCAGAGGCAAATCTGGCCCTGATTGGTGAACGAAGAGCGAAGGATCCCGGGGATGGCCTGGTCCAGGTCGGCATCGGCGAAGAGCAAGGTCGGGTTCTTTCCCCCCATTTCCAGCGTGAGCTTCTTGAAGGCGGGTGCCGCCGCCGCGGCGATGCTTCGGCCGGTTGCGGTCCCCCCGGTGAAGGAAATCGTCGAGACATCGGGGTGCGCGATGAGCGCCGCCCCGGCTTTGGCACCGGCGCCGTGTACGATGTTCAGAACGCCGGCGGGCAGCCCCGCTTTGGCGCATAGCTCACCCAGCATGACCGCGGTCAACGGCGTGAGCTCGGACGGCTTGGCCACCGCGGTGTTTCCGGTCGCGAGTGCGGGCGCGATCTTCCAGGACAGCAGATAGAGCGGAAGATTCCATGGGGAGATCAGCCCGGCCACACCACGGGGCCGCCGGATCGTGTAGTTGAGCGCCGCGTGGTCGGTGAGATGGGCTTCGGATGCGCTGTGCAGGACCGCGGTCGCGAAGAACCGGAAATTCGCGGAGGCGCGGGGGATGTCGAGCGATCGCGCCAGGGCCAGCGGCTTCCCGGTGTCGAGCGATTCGGCCCGGGCCAGCTCCTCGAGGCTTCCGTCGATCAGGTCCGCGATCCGGAGCAGCAGCTCCGAGCGGAATGCCGCCGGTGCATCGGACCAGTCCGGAAAGGCAGCCCGGGCGGCGCTCACGGCGGTGGCCAGGTCCGTCTCGTCGCTGGCCGGCACCTGAGCGAAGACCGTACCGGTGGCCGGCTCCAGTACGTCGAGGTAGCGGCCCGCGCTGGGAGATACCTGCGCACCCGCGATGTAATTCGTGAGGATCTGCACGAGTCAGATCGACGCCAGCCGGCCGCCGTCCACCGGGACGCTGACCCCGGTCACGTAGCTTGCCGCGGGCGATACCAGGAAGGCCACCACCGCGCCGAGCTCCGACGCATCGGCAAACCGGGCCATCGGGATATCGGCCATCATCCCCTGTTCCACGGTTTCCCGGGACGCGCCGGTAGCCTTGATACGTGAGACGACCAGCGACTCGAGCCGCGCCGTTCTGGTGTAGCCCGGAAGGATGTTGTTGACCGTGATGCCGTCGGCGGCCACTTCCTTCGACAGGGTCTTGGCCCACCCCGCCACCGCCGCCCGGATGGTGTTCGAGACGCCCAGCCCCTTGATCGGCTCCCGCACGGAGGTGGAGATGACGTTCACGATGCGCCCGTACTTCTCGGCCCGCATACCGGGCACCAGGAGCTGAACCAATGCGTGATTCGTGAGCAGGTGCATGTTGAACGCGGCCCGGAAGGCCTCGTCGGTGGCATCCAGCAGGGGCCCGGGCGGCGGACCGCCGGTGTTATTGACCAGGATATGAAAGGGCGGGTGAGCTCCCAGATACCCGCGCACCGTCGCGCGCACCACGCCAGGATCGGAAAAGTCGGCGCTCAGAAATTCGTGGACGGCGCCGCCGGGAGTGGGCAGCGCATCGCGGACCATGCGGAGTTGATCGGGGTTCCGCGACAGCAGGACCACCGTGGCGCCGGCATCGGCGATGGCCACGGCGCTGGCCTTGCCGATGCCTTGCGTGCTGCCGCATACCAGCGCGCGGCGACCAGTCAGGGGGAGCATGGCGACCAAGCTACTCCCGCCGCCCGAGCGGCGGGAGTGGTGCGGCTCAGGCGGCCAGTCTGGTGCGAAGGTCGAGTTGGGCGCTCACGCGGTTCAGCGCCACGCGGACGTCGTGAATCCGGTCCGCGGCGGTTCGGAGCACGTCCTCCAGCCCGGTCCGCTCGGCGAGGTGATGCTCAGAGGCCTCGGAATAGCCGCGGCCACCAAGGCTCTCGTAGTAGTCGAGGTCCGGTCCGCCGCGGCGGATGCGCTGGGCCGCCACCCGCTCCGGGAAGACGCCGGCGACCCAGAGGGCGTAGTTCCCGAGGTGGACCGACACCTTGAACTGCCGGACGCCGGTCGAGGCGGAGAGATCCGCGAGGATATCGACGAGGTAGTGATGGTCGTGATCGTCCACGTCGTCCACTCGGGTGGCGCGGGCGTGATGACCGAACTCCCGAAGCATGGCCGCGAAGTAGTCCGCGACGGTGGGATCTTCCACCCCGACGTCGAGCAGTGAATGACGGACCAGGACGTAAAAGAGCAGGGATGCCGATGGGCCGGGCATGGCGGTGTTCAACAGGAAGGACGCTATCTCGCGCCGATCGAGGACGGCGTCCAGGGACATCGGGCGCGACGAGGACCCCAGGCACGAGGCCAGCAAGTCGAGGTCCTTCGGGGTGATACGGCTTCGTGCGTCCGCGGTGATCACGTAGGGTCTCCTCTTCGGAAGGACCGTGGCGACCGGATACCCCACCGGTCCGTGCAAGGCGCGTACCGGACCCCGACCTTGTGCCCCCGACGGACAAGCCGTATTCCTAACTATCTATATACGCGCCCTCCAGCACCGGCCGACCCCGGTCCGCTCCGGACCCGGCCACCCTCAAATTGCCCGTGGGGACCAGCATGGCGGTAGATCGCGACGACCTGGTGGCAACTCTTGCCCGGCTCGTCCAGATCAATTCGGTCAACCCGACCCTCGTCCCGGGTGCGCCCGGCGAGCGGGAGATCGCGGCGTATGTCGGAGGCTGGCTGGCGAGCGCCGGCCTCGAGGTGAGGACCCTGGAATCCACTCCCGGCCGCCCCAGCATCGTGGCACGGCTGCCTGGCACCGGAAGGGGACGAAGCCTCATGCTCAACGCGCACATCGATACGGTCGATGTGGCGGGCATGCCCGAACCCTTGTCGGGCGCGATCCGGAATGGCCGCCTGTACGGTCGGGGCAGTTATGACATGAAGGGAAGTCTGGCAGCCTGCATGATGGCCGCCCGGACCCTGGCAGCCGCGAAACGCCTCGGCGGCGACCTCATCGTGGCCGCGGTGGCGGACGAAGAGTACGGGAGCCTGGGCACCGCCGAGCTGGTCACCAGCGTCCGAACCGACGCCGCCATCGTGACCGAGCCTACCTCGCTTCGGGTCTGCCGGGCCCACAAGGGCTACCTGTGGATCGAGGTGGAAGTGCTGGGGCGCGCGGCCCACGGCAGTCGATTCGATCAGGGCGTCGACGCGAATATCCGGATGGGTCGCTTCCTCTCGCTGCTCGACGGGCTGGAGCGCGAGCTCCGGGGCCGCCCGCCTCATGTCCTGGTGGGACCGCCGTCGCTGCACGCGGCGCAGCTCGAAGGCGGCAGCGGTCTCAGTACCTATGCCGCGAGATCCGTGCTGCGGATCGAGCGACGCACCGTTCCCGGGGAAACCGAGGCCGGCGCGATGGCGGAGATCGAATCCCTGCTCGATCGGCTCCGGCGGGACGACGCCACCTTCCAGGGCTCCGCGCGCGCTTTCTTCGTTCGGGAGCCGTTTGAAGTCGAACGAGAGGCCGGGATCGTGCACGCGCTGGATGCCGCGGCGGCCGAGGTTCTCCTACATCCCCCCGAGCACATCGGCGACACACCCTGGATGGATTCGGCCCTGCTGGCCGGTGCGGGAATCGGGACGGTTGTGTTCGGCCCGCACGGCGCGGGAGCCCACGCCGACGAGGAGTGGGTGGACCTGGACAGCGTCGTGCAGACCGCCGATGTGCTGGTGAAAACGGCCGAGGTGTGGTGCGCCTGACCCCTGAATCCTGAATCCTGAGTCCTGAGTCCTTCGCCAAAGGGTTCCGACCATGCAGGGTCTCATGATGGATTGGCAGCTCACGCTGCCGCACTTTCTCGATCGGGCGCGAACGCTGCACCGGCGCCGGGTCATTGCCAGCCGCCATGCCGGCGGAACGATGCACTATACCTACGGTGACTGGGCCGCCCGGGTCGACCGCCTTGCGGCGGCCCTCACCCGTCTGGGAGTCCGCCGGGGTGACCGGGTCGGCACGCTCGCGTGGAACACCCATCGCCATTTCGAGGCGTACTTCGCGATTCCCTGCATGGGCGCGGTGCTGCATACCGTCAACATCCGGCTCTTTCCCGATCAGCTCGCCTACGTGATCAACCATGCCGGCGACAGCGTCATCCTGGTGGATGCGTCGCTCTTGCCGGTGCTGATGAAGGTGCGTGCGGAGCTCACCGGGGTGAAGCACGTCATCGTCATGAGCGATGGCCCCGTCCCCGCCGGGGCGGGCCTGCTGGACTACGAACAACTCCTGGCCGACGCCCCGGAGGGGTTTGCCTGGCCCGAGCTCGATGAGCGGGACGCCGCCGCGCTGTGCTACACCTCGGGGACGACCGGTCACCCTAAGGGCGTGCTCTACTCCCACCGCTCCCTGGTCCTGCACACCCTCGGGATTTGCCTGACCGATTCGTTCCAGATCCGGGAGCGGGACGTGCTGCTCTCCATCGTGCCGATGTTCCACGCCAACGCCTGGGGGCTGCCGTTCGCGGCGGCGATGCTGGGGGCGGGGATGGTCATGCCGGGTCCCTATCTCGGGCCCAAGGATCTGGCGGACATGATCGAGGAACACCAGGTGACCTTCGTGGGCGGTGTGCCGACGATCGTGGCCGGGTTGTATCATTACCTCAAGCAGGAAGGGCGACGGCTGCCGTCGCTTCGCCAGGTCATCGTCGGCGGGTCCGCGTTGCCCAGGGTGCTCATGGAGGGGTTCGAGCGGGACCTGGGCGTCGAGGTCGTGCACGCCTGGGGCATGACGGAGCTGTCGCCGGCCGGGTCGGTGTCCCGGCTGCGGGCCGATATGCACGACTGGCCGCTGGAAGAGCGCCACCGGTTTCGCCTGCTCCAGGGCACTCCGTTCCCGCTGGTCGATCTCCGCGTGGTGACCGAGGAGGGCACCGTGGCCCCGTGGGACGGCGTGACCGCGGGCGAGCTCCAGGCCCGGGGTCCCTGGGTGATCCGCAAGTACTATGGCGACGAGGATTGCAGCGCGCGCTTCGACGGCGGCTGGTTCCGCACCGGCGATGTTGCCAGTATCGACGAGCGCGGCGCGGTCCGGCTGGTGGACCGGACCAAGGACATGGTGAAGAGCGGGGGAGAGTGGATCTCGAGCGTCGATCTCGAGAACGCGATCATGGGGCACCCGGACGTGGCGGAAGCCGCGGTCGTGGCGATCGCGCATCCCAAGTGGACCGAGCGGCCCCTGGCCTGTGTCGTGGCCAAAACCGGCGCTCCGGCCGTGACGCGTGAAGGCATTCGCAGCTACCTCAAGGGCAAGGTGGCCGACTGGTGGCTCCCCGACGATGTGGCGGTGATCGACGTGATTCCCAAGACCAGCGTCGGCAAGTTCGACAAGAAGGTTTTGCGTGAGCGGTTCAAGGATTACACCTGGCCGGAGGCTTCGTGACTCGATTCGTTTCGCTGCTCCTGATCGTCGGCACCGCCGCTCCTCTCGCGGGACAAGCGGTCGACCCCAACCTGGCGCTCGCCAAGCGGGTGCTTCGCACCACGCCGCTGGTGGATGGCCACAACGACCTGCCCTGGCGCATCCGGGAAGACAGCATCGCCCGGGGCGACGTCGAGCGCTACGACCTGCGCAAACCCACCCCGGGTCACACCGACATCGCCCGGCTCCGGAAGGGCATGATCGGGGCCCAGTTCTGGTCGATCTACATCCCCGGCGAGATCAAGGATTCGGGCTATGCCAGGGTGCAGCTCGAGGAATTCGATATCGCCCGGAGGGTCATCGCCAAGTATCCCGAGGTGCTGCAGTGGACCCCGACCGTCGCCGCGGTCCGGCGCGCCTTCGCCGCGAAGAAGATCGGCTCGCTGCTGGGGCTCGAGGGAGGGCATGCCATCGAAAACTCACTGGGCGCGTTGCGGATGTATTACGAGATGGGCGCCCGCTACATGACCCTCACGCACAATGTGACGCTGGACTGGGCCGATGCCGCGCTCGATTCGGCCAAGCACGGCGGCCTCACGCCGTTCGGTGAGGAGGTGGTGCGGGAGATGAACCGCCTCGGGATGCTGGTCGATCTCTCCCACGTGTCGCCGGGGACGATGAGCGACGCGCTCAACGTCACCGAGGCACCGGTCATTTTTTCGCATTCCGGGTCCCGGGCGCTGGTCGATCACCGGCGCAATGTGCCCGATTCGATTCTGGCTCGGCTGCCCAAGAACGGCGGCGTGGTGATGGTGCCGTTCGTCACCTCCTTCGTGTCCGCGGCCCTCAAAGCCTGGGAGGATTCCGGCGCGGCGCTGCGCAAGGGTCCCCGGCCCCATGTCACCATCAAGGACGTCGCCGATCACATCGACCATGTGCGCCAGGTCGCCGGCGTGGATCACGTCGGCATCGGCTCGGATTTCGACGGGATTACCGAGACCGTCGAGGGGCTGGAGGACGTGAGCGCCTTCCCGGCGCTCTTTGCCGAACTGGCTCGACGCGGGTGGAAGGAAGCCGAGCTTCGCAAGCTCGCCGGTGAGAATGTCCTGCGGGTGCTGGGGCAGGCGGAACGGGTGGCGGCCCGGCTCCAGAAGACCCGGAGCCCGAGTGCCAAGACGATTCGCCAGCTGGACGGCCACGCCCCGGTGACCTAGCGCCGGTGGACGCGCTCGCCGAGCGGCCCTTCCTGCTGTACGCCGCGCTGCTGTTGGTGACGATCCTGCTGCCGAGCGCCCGATCCCGGGCGCTGGCCGGGGCTGGTCTGCTGCTCACCGCGCTGGGGATTGCGGCGGACCGGGTTGGAGGCGCGGACGCCGGTTCCGCATTCGCTACCATCAATGAGACTCTCGGCGGCGCCGGCGCGCTGATCGTGATATTCGCCGCGTTTCGGGCCTGGAGGGAGAGGGCCGCCCCCGATGCTCCGGTCCCGCGTCCGCCCCGTCTCATTCGTGATCCTCTGCTTCCCGCCGGCCTGCTGCTCGCCGCATTCGGTCCTCAGCTGATCCTGGTCGCCGCCGGGACATTTCTGGGCCTGCTCTTCGCCGCGGCCACGGCCATACGGACCGGCCACACGCGCTGGACCGCACTGGCCGCCATTGGCGCGGTCCTGCTGGGAGCCGGGTTCTTCCTGCAGTTCACCATCCTCGGTCCGTTGGGGGGACGGATGAGCGAGCTGAGCGCGGGGCCGTTCAGCCCGCCCGCGGAACGTCTCCTCGTGATTCTGCTGGGGTTCGGCGCTCTGCTGTTGTCGGGGCTGTTTCCGTTCCACCGAGCGCCCTGGCGTCTGGCGCTCGCGCCGGTCGCGGCCATCCTGCTGGTTCGGGTGCTGGTACCGGCGCTCGCCGAGGGGCTCCGCGATTGGCAGGCGCCGGCCATGCTGTGGCTCACCGTGGCGGTGGCGTTCGCCGCCTTCCAGGGTCGCTGGAGCGCGGCGACCGCGGGAGGAGGGCTGCTCGGGATGTGGTCCGGGAACCGCGAGGCCGTCGAGCTGGGACTGGTACTGGTATCGTTTGCCTGGCTCGCCGACGCGGGGTTCCTTCCGCCGCCGCGTCGGTCCGGAGCCGGTAACGGGCGGTGGTCGGGCCTCTGGTTCGCGGTGCCCGCGGCCGCGATTCCCTTCGTGCTCTCCGGGGCCCTCCGGGCCCAGGTGCTGGTGTCGGTCCTCGCCGTGGCGGTGGCGGCGACCGGGCTCCTGCTGGAGTCTCACCGTCGTGCCGACGCCGGTTGAGGGCTTTACATTCCCGCCCGTTAGAGCAATTTCATGTTTCAGAGACCCGAATCGACGCTTCACCGACTTGGAGTGTACCCATGGCCTTCACGCTGCCCCCGCTTCCGTATGATGCCGCCGCGCTCGAACCCCACATCGACGCGCAGACGATGCAAATTCACCACGACAAGCACCATCAGGCGTACGTGACCAATCTGAACGCGGCCCTCGAGGGGCAGACCGCGCTCGCGGCCCTGTCCGTCGAGGCATTGATCGCCGATCTGTCGAAGGTTCCCGACGCCCAGCGACCGGCGGTCCGCAACAACGGCGGCGGTCACTACAATCACACGCTCTTCTGGGAACTGATGACGCCCGGCGGCGCCAAGGCGCCCGACGGTGAGCTGGCCAAGGCGATCGATGCCACCTTCGGGGGACTGGCGGCATTCAAGGAGCAGTTCCAGAAGGCCGGTCTGGGGCGGTTTGGCAGCGGCTGGGCCTGGCTGGTGCGCGACAAGGGCGGGAAGATCGCGATCGAGAGCACGCCCAACCAGGACACGCCACTCATGGATGGAAAGCACGCCGTCCTGGGTTGCGACGTCTGGGAGCACGCCTACTACCTCAAGTACCAGAATCGTCGGGCGGACTATCTCACCGCGTGGTGGAATGTCCTGAACTGGTCGGTGGCCGGAAAACGGTTCAACGGCTGATGCCGCTGCCATCCGTCGGCGCGCCCGCTCCCGATTTCACCCTGACCTCGACGTCGGGTCAGCCGGTGACCCTGTCCGGGCTCCGCGGGAAGAACGTGCTCCTGGCGTTCTTCCCGCTGGCCTTTACCAGCACCTGCACGGCCGAGCTCTGCGCGATGTCCGAGGACTTCGACAAATTCCAGAGCGCCAACACCATTGTCCTGCCGATCAGCGTCGATTCGGTGCCGACGCTCAAGGAGTTCAAGGCGAAGGAGAAGATCACCGTCGATCTCCTCAGCGATTTCAAACGTGACGTCTCCCGGCTCTATGGGGTCCTCAACGAGGAGCGATACTTCAGCAATCGCGCCTACGTCCTGATCGACCGGGGTGGAGTGGTTCGCTGGACCTATCAGGAGGCCAACAACAGCGAACGCCGCGAGAACAGCGAGATCCTGGCCCAGCTGGCCGGGCTGGGCTGAGCGCTGACCCGACAGCCTCTCCTCGATACCCCCGATCCGGCACTCAATCAGGCCTTTGCATGGGCCGCGGGCCGGGCGGCCGGGGCGGTTCGGGCCGACCCCGCCTCGGATCTGTCGGAATGGGACGCGGCGGACTTCGCGCTGCTGGTGGATGAAGCGAGGACGTTTCGGCGGGTGGGCGCGCATGCCCTGCCGGACCCGGATGCGTTTCTCCGGGAGGTAGTGGCGGGCCTGTTCGGGGTGCGCGCCGACGGCGCGGGCGGGCGCTTCATCCTCGCGCCGTGGCTCCCGGACGGCTGGCGCAGCATGGCGCTCCGCCGGCTCCGGCTGCATCGATCCCTGATCGACGTGGAGATCAGGCCGCGGGCCGAATGGACCGGAGTTCGCCTCAAACTGACCTTCGGCCCTTCCATCCCAATCGCCTTGTCGGTGCGCAACGCGGGCCCAGTGGGGCGCGTGACGGTGGACGAGATTGCGCTCCAGGGGGATCGCGCCGTGTTCACGCTCTCCGGAGAACATGAGGCCATGTTCTTCTTCGAGGGAGACGCCCGATGAGGGACCGCGCTCCCTAGCTGCGCACCAGCAGGAGCCGAGGCTCGCTCATCTCCCGCATCGCTTCCTCCACCCCCTCCCGGCCCAGGCCCGACGATTTGACGCCGCCATAGGGAAGGTGATCCAGCCGGAGCGTCGGAATATCGTTCACGATGACGCCGCCCGCCTCGATGTGCCGGAAGGCCTCCTGAATCCGCCGCGCATCATGGGTGAAGATGCCGGCCTGGAGTCCGTAGGGTGAGTCGTTTACGCGACGAATCCCCTCGGTCCAGGTCCGGTAGGGCGCGACCACCAGGACGGGACCGAACACTTCTTCGCAGCTCACCTTCATGGTCCGGCCCACGTCGGTGAGGATCGTGGCACCCAGCACCGTCCCGCGCCGGGTGCCGCGGAGCATTGCGCGGGCACCGCCCGCCACCGCCTCATCGACCCAGGACTGGACCCGGGCAACCGCTCCTGAATCGATCAGGGGACCGATCACGGTGGCGGCACGGGTGGGATCGCCCCGGGGCAATCGTCGGGTGGCCGCGATCACCTTGCTCAGAAATCTTCGGTACAGCGGCGCGTGGACATAGAGTCGCTGGACCTTGATGCACACCTGCCCCGCGTAGGCAAAGGCGCCCCACGCGATCCGCGCCGCGATCGCGTCGAGATCACCAGCGTCCGAGTGCACCAGGACCGCGGCGTTTCCGCCCAGCTCGAGGACGACCCGTTTCCGGCCGGCAACCGCTTTCAGGTGCCAACCTACCTTTGCGCTACCGGTAAAGCTGAGCATCGCGAAGGCGGGATCGGTCGCGAGGCGCTCGGCGACCGGCACCGGCAGATGGAGCACCTGCAACGCCCCGGCTGGCAAGCCGGCGCGGGTCATCAGCTCGGCCAGGCGGAAGGCCGCCAGAGGGGCCTGGGGCGGCGGCTTGAGAACCACCGCGTTGCCCGCGGCGATGGCGGGTGCCACTTTGTGCGCCACCAGGTTCAGGGGAAAATTGAAGGGCGAGATCGCGGCAATGATCCCGAGCGGAAAGCGCTCGACGATGGCCGTCATCCCCTCGCCCCGGGGGTCGGCGTCGGCGGGGAGGGCCGATACCCCCAGGCGACGGGCCGCTTCGGCCGCTTGCCGGAATACCGCCACGGCGCGGTCCACTTCGGCCAGGGCCAGGGTGAACGGTTTGCCGGCGTCCCGGGAAATCAGCCGGGCCAGCGGCCCGCGTTCTTCGAGTAGCAGCCGGGCGGTCTCTTCCAGGATCACCCCGCGGCGGAAGCGGGACAGATTGGCGAGCGGCGTCAGGGCGGCACGAGCACCCGCAATGGCCTGATCGAGGTCCCGGCCGTCGCCGGCGACCACGCGAGCGAGAAGGCGACCGTTGAACGGCGCGGTGACCGGTTCCACCGGACGCCGGCGTCGCGGTTGCCAGCGTCCGTTGAGGTAGGGGGTGAAGATTCGGACCGGCATCGGGCCTCCTGTCACGGAAGGTTTAAGTTACAGCCCATCCATGATTCATCCATGAGCGAAGTCCCGAGCGTTGGGTCCGCCCTCTCTCTGGTGGGGCAGATCGCCCGGATCCTGAACAGCGGCCTGGCCCCGGACGAAACCCTGAGGCTGGCCGCCGCCGCCATCCAACGCGGGATGGGGTCGGGGCTGGTCATGATCTGGCGCCGCGAGGCCAACGCGTC
>DASYPZ010000352.1:0-17851 GCA_036006105.1 Gemmatimonadales bacterium
TTCGCCAAGACCGGGAAGAGCGCCCGGGAAGGTTTCCGGGCCCTGCTCGAAGGAGTGGCGAGCCGCCGCGCCTCGCTCACCGGGGTGGTCTGGCTGCTCGATGTCCGGCATGCCCCCTCCAAGGACGACATGGACATCCGCGAGCTGCTGGCGGTCACCGGCCGACCGGTGCTGGCGGTGCTCACCAAGGCCGACAAGCTGGGGCGGGGAGCCCAGCAGGAGGCGCTGGCGGCCCGGGCCCGCGAGCTCGGCATGGCGGCGGATGAGCTGATCCTGACCAGCGGCACGACGGGGATGGGGATGAGCGATCTCGGCGAGAGCGTGCTGGCGTTGGTGGGAGGCTAGGACGCTATGACGCTACGAGGCTAGGAAACGACCTTACCGCTGCCACCACCTAGCGTCTTAGCGTCCTAGCCTCTTACATCTAGCCATGCAATCCTTCGAGCTCCCGATCGTCGTGACGCCGCTCGACATCGACACCCTCGGCCACGTGAATAACGTGGTCTACGTGCGCTGGATGCAGGAGGCCGCCGCGGCGCATTGGGCGTCCGCGGCCCCGGCCGAGCTCCGCGATCGGGTGAGCTGGGTGGTGGTGCGCCACGAGATCGACTACAAGGCGCCGGCCTTCAGCGGGGAGCAGCTGGTGGTGCGGACCTGGGTGGGTGAGCCGGCCGGCGCCACCTGGGAGCGATTCATCGAGATCCGCCATGTCGAGGGCGATCGACTGCTGGCCCGGGGACGCAGCGTGTACGCGGCCCTGGACCGGTCCACCGGCCGGCCCCGGCGGGTGGATGCCCTGCTCCGGGCGCCCTTCGCGTAGCCCGCTGGCGTAGCGGCTCCCCTCGGCGTAATCTATTTTCGCTCCCACACGGCGCCGGCCCCGCCCGGCGAACCTCCTGGAGGTATGGCATGCGGCACATTCGCTCGTGGTTGGGTTTCGCCCTGCTCGGAGGACTCGCCGCCGGGTGTGCGCCGAAGGAACCGCCACCGCCGCCGGCGGCGCCCGCGGTGGATTCCACCGGGGTCCGGAGTGCCGTCGACGCGATGTGGAAACAGTGGGTGGCGGCCGATACCGCCGGCAACATCCCGGCGATGGCGGGCCTGGTCTCCGACAGCATCCGGATCGACGCCAAGGGACAACCTACCATCGTGGGCAAGGCGGCCTGGCAGTCCTTCGCGAGCGCGATGGTCAAAGGCGTGAGCATCGACTCCGAGGTGATCACACCGGATGTGACGATCGCGGTGTCCAATGACCTCGCGTATCAGAACGGCAACTATACCGAGCAGACCGTCCGGGACAAGAAGAAGACCACCGACTACGGCCGGTACGCCGCCGCGATCGCGAAAGACGCCGACGGCGTCTGGAGAGTCCGGTACATCATGTCGTTTTCCGATTCCACCGTCGCCGCCAAGTGAGGGACCATCCGATGCGACCCACGATTTCGCTCTCCCTCGCGGTGGTCCTGATGACTGGCGCGGCTCATCTCGCGGCCCAGGGCGCACCCGCCGCCCCGCTCAAGGACATTCCGGGGCTGGCGGCCACCCGCGCCAGCTACATGCGGCTGTATGCCGCGGGCGACGCGGCGGGGCTCGCCATGCTGTTCTCCCCGGACGCCACCGTCGATGAATTCGGAGCCCCTCGAATGAAGGGCCGGGCCCAGATCGAAGCGGGGCTCAAGGCCGCCTTCGGCATGCAGACGCCCAAACTGCTCGAGATCGTGCCCGTGAGCGTCACGGAGACTTCCAGCACGGTGGCCGCGGAAGGCGGGACGTATCACCAGATGGATACCGCCAAGGGCAAGGCGGTTCACATCTGGGGCCGGTACGTCATCAGCGCGGCGAAGGACACGGCGGGCACCTGGCACCTGCAGTATCTGATGGGATTCCCCGACTCCACCAAGACCGACAAGTAGATCCGACTTCCTCGATCGGGCCCTCTCATGGCACTTCGTCCTCTCCGCCAGGTTGCCCCCTCGGACACCGCCCGCGCCGCCAATGCGGCCTGGCTCGGGGAGCTCGACGGCGCACTGGGCGCCGCCGGTGCGGACTGGTACCGGATCTGCCGGGACACCCTGTACGCGCTCTGGTACCCCGCCGGCGCGGGTTACGGAGCCGATCTGGCGAAACCCGGTCTGCCCGCGGCTTCCCGGGCCACCCTGGTGGCCCTGGACCCCCACCACATTACCCTGGAGCCGGAATACTACGCCGAGGTGGACCAGGAAAAGTTCGCCCGGGTCAAGCCGCTGCTCTGGCTCTGGTACTCCTTCGACCGCACTCCGGCCGGGGCGCAGAATGTGGAGCTGGGCGTGGGGCTGCGCCGAATCCTGGCGCCGCGCATCTTCGCGCGCTGCGGCGCCAACTTCAAATGCTTCCAGCACGTGGAGTTTTCGTTCGGCTACAACATGGAAGTGGGGGACGATTGCGTGGTGCACCGGCACGTGCTGCTGGACGACCGGGGCGGGATCCGGATGGGAAACCGGGTGAGCGTATCCGATTACGCCAACATCTACAGCCATACCCACAGCATCGTCGACCAGAAAGACGTCACCGACCTCAAGACCGTGCTCGAGGACGATGTCCGAATCACCTACCATGCGACCGTGCTGGCGGGAGTGCGAGTGGGGCTCAATGGCATGGTCGGGGCCTGCGCGCTGGCCACCAAGGACGTGAAGCCCTACAACGTGAACGTCGGGATCCCCGCCAAATCCATCCGGGTCAAGCCCAACGCCCCGGCGGATGCATTCGCCACGCTGCGGGTCCCCCGCCACGAGGAGTAGGGGCGTTCACGGCCCGGCGGGCACCCGGAGCATATCCTCGAGCAATCCTGCATCTCCACTCGCCAGCAGCCCCATCACGTCGTCGATTTCCCTGCGCACCCGGGGCCAGCTCATCCGGGCCCGGGCTTCGTGCGGCGGCAGCCATTCGAACGCATCGTGCTCGCTCGAGATCCGCGCCACCGCGGTGGGCGCGAGAAACGCCGCGAACACCGGGATCAGCACCACCTCGTTGCTGGTGTGCCGGTAAAACGTCTCGACCCGGCTCAGATTGTAGAGCCGTGCCGGGGGCGCACCGGCCTCCTCCTGCACCTCCCGGAGCGCGGTCGCCACCGGGGTCTCCCCGGGATCGATATGCCCGTGGACGGCCTCCCAGGAGCCGGGAGACCTGCCGCCGGGCGCTCGGCGCAAGCAGAGCAGCTCGAGGGTGTGATCCGCTCCGCGAAGCACCAGCACATCGACGTAGGCGACGCGAATGAGGGGGGTCATGATGGGAGGGCTGAGGGCGGGAGGACGGTAAGGCGGTAGGGCGGTACGAAGTAACCTTGCCTCGTAGCGTCCTAGCCTCGTCGCGTCCTGGCCTCGTAGCCTCTAGTTCGACCGGGCTCGGCGTCCCAACGCGCTTTCCAGCCGCGCCGCGAGGGCCTTGGCCCGGAACGGCTTGGTGAGGAAATCGTCGGCACCGAGCTCGAGGACCCGCACTTCGTTGTCCTCGTCGCCTTTCGCGGTCAGGACGACGATGGGAAGCTGCCGGGTGGCGGGACGGGAGCGCAGCTGACTCAATACGGAATAGCCGTCCACGCCCGGCAGATTGAGGTCGAGAATCACGATGTCCGGCGCATGGCGGTCCACCTCCTCCAGCGCCTGGGCCCCGTCTCGCGCCTCCACCACGGTGTATCCCTGGCGCTCCAGCAGGTCCTTCATCACCCGGCGCAGCTGGTCCTCGTCGTCGACCAGCAGGACCATGGCGCCCTTCCGGGTCAGCTCGGTTCGCGCCGGCGGCAAGTCGTCCAGCAGCTCGAACGCGGGCGACAGGTCGAGACTCGGCAGCGCGAGCTCCGGGCCCGGCGGAGCCGGCACGGCGGCGGTCCGCTGCGCGGCCGGCGCGGGACCATCGCCATCCTCGGCCGGCCGGCGGGGCCGCCGCCCCCGACGGCCCCGGTCGTCGTCGTCGTCGTCGAAGCGGTCTCCGGTGCGGGCATGGGCCGGCGTGTCCTCCCGCGGCGGCTCGGTCACCCGGAGCAGCTCATCGACCGAGGTTTCTCCCGAGACGACGTGGCGGATCCCGCTCTCGAAGAGCGAGCGCATGCCGCCGGCCTTGGCGGCCGCGGCGATCTGATCGACGTTGGCGCCCCGGCCGATCAATCGCTCCAGCTCCGGCGTCATGGTGAGAATTTCGACGATGCTGAATCGGCCCCGATACCCGGTCATGGCGCACTCACCGCACCCCACGCCCTGGTACAGCTCGGCCGGCCCGGCCGGCAGGTATTGGCGCATCCGCTCGGGGAGCGGCTCGGTCTGTTTGATCTTGCAGTGGGGGCAGAGCCGGCGGAGCAGCCGCTGGGCCAGAATGCCGCGCAGGGCAGTGGCGATCTTGTAGGGCTCCATGCCCATGTCGACGAGCCGGGTGACGGTATTGGGCGCGTCGTTGGTGTGCAGCGTCGACAGCACCAGGTGCCCGGTGAGGGAGGCCTGGACCGCGATCTGCGCGGTCTCCTGGTCGCGGATCTCGCCGATGAGCACGACGTCGGGGTCCTGGCGGAGGATCGACCGCAGCACCGTGGCGAAGGTCAGACCGGCTTTCTCGTTCACCTGCACCTGCACGATGTTCGAGCCCAGGCGGTATTCGACCGGATCCTCCACCGTCACGATGTTCACCCCTTCGCCCTGGACCTGGCGGAGCGCGGCGTACAGCGTGGTGGTCTTGCCCGACCCGGTCGGCCCGGTCACCAGCAGGATGCCCTCCTTGTTCTGGAGGAGCTTGCTCATGGTCCGTTGCTCGTCTTCCTGCAGCCCGAGGGAGTCGAGCGACAGCACCGTCGCCTTGGCGTTGAGAATCCGGATGACCAGCTTTTCGCCCAGCGAGGCCGGGAGCGTGGAGACCCGCAGATCCACCGGACTGCCGTTGACCGCGACCCGGCAGCGCCCGTCCTGGGGCCGCAACCGGTCGGCGATGTCCATCCCCGACATGATCTTGACCCGCGAGACCAGGGGAATGCCCGCCGAGCGGGGAATCTTCATGACCTGGCGGAGCACCCCGTCGATGCGGTAGCGGACGCTGACGCCGCCGTCGGCGGGCTCGACGTGAATGTCGCTCGCCCGGCTGGTGATGCCGTCGGCGATCAGGGTGTCCACCAGCTTGATGATGGGGCGCTGCTGGGCTTCCTCCGCGCTGGCGTCGTACTCGTCCGCTTCATCGGTGATCTGGGTGAGCTCGGATTCCTCGGTCATGCCGGAGAGGAGCTTGGATACCACATCCTCGGGCCGGTACAGATCGTCCAGACGCTCGCGGATCCGGGTGGGCGGATAGAGCATCAGCCGCACTTCGCGCCCGGTGGCAAAGGCCAGCATTTTCTCCGCATCCATGTCGAACGGATTGGCGGTCGCGATTTCCAGGTAGGAATCGGTGATGCGCAGCGGCAGGATGTTGTATTTCCGCGCCAGTTGCTCCGGAACCGAGTGCTGGACGTGATGGTCCAGGACGGTGAGGTCCGCGATCTGGAAGCGAAATCGGGCGGCGACCGCGGTGAGAATCTGATTGTCGGTTACCAGCCGGCGCGCGATCAGCGCCTCCCACAACGACGAATCCGCTCCGGCGTCTTTCCTGACGGCCTCAATCTGCCCTTCCGGCACCAGCGTCGAGAGCGTTGGAACCAGCCATTCGTCGCTGAACAGCATCCGGGAGTACCTGCGATGGCAAGAGTGCCGGGAATCTAGGGGGGTGGGGGCGACGGCGGCTAGAGGATCGGCCACCATTCCGGCGCGACATCGACCGTGAGGCGGAACAGGCGGCGGGGCCGATGGCCGTCGACCAGCAGATTCCGGTCCCGCAGGACGGTGCCGAGCTCCAGCCGGAGCAGATTCTGGAGCAGCTCCAGCGCCACACCCGCCACCGGCCGCGCCCCGTGACTGCTTTGCCACTGGAGGCCCTCAATCGCGTCTCCGGCCCAGCCCACCGCCAGAAACGGCGCGAGAATGGCCTGTCTCCCGGTGCTGGCGAACGGGCCCAGTCCCACCGCCGGCACCGGCACACCCAGGCGCCATTCCAGCTGCATGACGAAGATTTCCCGGCCGCCATACCCGCGGATCGGCTCGGGCTGGAGCGTTCCGCGGCCGCCGATCGCGAAGCTGCGTGACTTGGGCAGCCCATGGGTCGCGAGCCCGGCCAGGGTGCGGAGCCTGAGGTGGCCCACCGGCGTGGGAACGCTCCCGTCGGTCCGCAGATTGGCCCGGAGATACTCCGATTCCCCCGTACCGAACTCCAGACCGAAGGTCGCCTTGAGATCGGAACGATCGATGGCTCCGCGCCCGGCCAGCGTCATCGCCGCCCGTCCGACCCAATAGGTGCCGCTGCCCAGATCCGGGTTCTTCCGATAGGTGCCCGAGATCGGGCTCGCCGCCGCGTCGACTCTCGAGGTGCGCTCCCAGCGCGCGCCCAGATCGAGCGACCACCGGGGATCCAGCCGGCGCCGAAAGCCGGCGCCGATCTCCTCGCCCAGCACATAATCGCCCAGGTCCTTGCCCGCCTCCTGGGCCAGCAGCGAATTCACCGCCCCGCTAACGACCGGCTCATCCCCGAAGTCCCGGATCGCGCGGCGCCCGAGCACCGACCATTGATTGGCCCCGCGCACCAGGGAGCCGGCGAAGCCCGCCGTGATGCGGTGATCGGACATCCCGTAGCCCAGGGAGCTGCGCATCGAAAAGCCGCCGTTGAACTGGAGGCCCCAGCCGAATCCCAGTGCCAGACCCTGGACCCGGTTCACCCGGATGAGATCGCTCACGGCCGTGGTCCCGATGCGGTTTCGGGGCAGGCCCTCGATCACGTGGTGGGACACCAGCGCCTCGGCCTTCGCCTTGAGATCATCGAATTCGGCCCGGTTGAACGGCTGGGCCCCCTCGGCGGTGATTCGCAGCGGCGTGGTCCATCGGGCGGTATCGGGCATCGGGGTCGGGAGCCCGCCGAACTGGGGCGCCGACCGGAGCTCGGGAGGAAAGGGCACGGTGAAGTCGTAGTCGTCGATCTGCCACTTGCCGCGGATGATGCTGCGGACCGGAAACTCGAACGCCGACGCCCGCCGGCGGATTTCGATTTCCTGCTGGTAGGGCAGCCACCATTTGTCCTCCAGCAGCGACTGCTCGACCACGACGCTGATGTCCTCAATTTCCGCGCCGCGATAGGCGGCCGGCGTGAAGCTGAACTGGAAGCGCACCAGGGCGGCGGTGCGGCGCTCGAGGTACAGCGTCCCCACGACCAGGGGCCGCTTCAGACTGCGGGGCTTCACCTGTACTGCCAGCACGTCGATCGGCCCCTTGGGGGTCTTGAGCGTGATCGTGTCGCCCAGGGCGAAGTCGTACTCGTCGAGTCCTTCGATGGAGAGGGGATGGACCGCATCGCGCACCTCGTCCCCGTCGCCGATGCGGATCACCGGCCCGTAGTTGTTGGTGACGATGCCCAGGTGATCGCGGTGGTAGGTCACCGTCTGGGGGAGAAAGGTCTGGCTCCTCCAGGCGACGATGCGCTGCTTGCTCAGATCCGGCGGCTCCCAATACACTTCCACGTCGAGCTCGTCCGCTTTGGCGATGCGGGGCGGATCGGGGAACCCGACGCCGAACTGGACCAGGTAGAAGACGAAGCCGTGGGCCCGGCTCTGGTACGAGCGCAGCAGGGTGTCCTGGGGCGGGCTCTCCCGGAGCGCGATGGCTCGCCGAATGAGTTGATTCACCTGGGGATCGTTCCAGGTCTGCCCGGAAAGGCTTGCGGGCAGCAACAGCAGCAGGAGGGCGATGAATGCGCGGGCCATCGTAATGGAAACAATAAGCGGGGCCCGCAGGGCCGGAGCAAGCGCGGTGCTGGCGTGGCTGGTCGCGGCCTGCGGGCCGCCCAAGGGCATCGCGCCCGAAACCGTGACGGCGGCGGCCCAGCCCCGGGCGCTCGCGGCCCGCCCGCTGGCGGAAGTCTTCGTGCTGGAATCGTCGGGCGCGCAGCCGGAGGATACCTCGCTCACCGTCCCCTCGGGGACGCCGCGCGCGGTGGTGCTGCGCAGCTCCGCGCCGGACTACGGCATCTTCGTCAAGCTGCAGTTCCCCGAACAAACCCTCAGCGCGTCCAATGGCGCGGGCCCGGTGAAGCTGACCATCACCCCCCGCCCCGGCCTCTACGGTCTCGATCTCGTGGTCGAGGGTACCGTGGCCGAGGGGGCCACGATCTCCTTCAGCTACGGCGCCCATTTCGTGGCGCCGGCCGGCGCCCGCCAGCGCTACGGAACCAATCTGGCCTTCGAGAAGGAGCTCGCCATCGGACGCCTCGAAGCCAATGACCAGGTGGTGTTCCTCCCCACCTCCCGCCCGGCCTCCGACATGCTGAGCGCACCCCTCCCCGGCCCGGGCCGCTACCTGGTCGCGGCGCCGCGCTGAGGCTCCGCGCTCGCGGGCACGGCCCATGCAAGGGAGCAGTGCAGCGGGGCGGTAATGCGGACCCATCCAACGAGATACGCCATGGCAAGACGGATGCTACTGAGCGCGGGACTCCTGCTCCTTGCAGGCTGCGGCGGGAAAAGCGACGCCACCCAGGCCAAGCGCCCCTCGGAACGGGCGCGGGACAGCGCCATCGCGGGATCCAACATTCCCGGCGCCCGCGCGGTCGGCGCGGCGCTGCGGGTGAGTGACAGCGCGGACGCGCGAAGAAAGCGGGAAGACTCGGTCTCGAGCGCCGTACCCTGAACCTCTCCTAGTCTCCGAACCCGTACTCCCACCCGGCGCGTCCCAGCAGGTCGAGCACCAGGCGCACCGGGAGCCCCATGACTCCGAAGAAGTCTCCCTCGATCCGGTCGACCAGCGCCGCGCCATATCCCTGGATGCCATAGGCACCGGCCTTGTCCATCGGCTCCCCGGTGGCGATGTAGCGCTCGAGGAACGCCTTCCCGGCCGGGCGGAAATACACCGCCGTGGTGTCCAGCGCAGCGAATTCGACGCCATCGGCGCGCAGGCAGATCGCGGTCAGCACCTCGTGCCGACGGCCCTGGAGCAGGAGCAGCATCCGCAGCGCATCTTCCGGATCCACCGGCTTCTCCAGGATCTCATCGCCCAGCACCACGGTGGTGTCCGCCCCGAGCACCCAGGCTCCCTGGACCGCGCGGGATTTGTCTCGTGCCAGCCGCGCGACGTACGCCGAGGGCGCCTCGCGGGGGAGCCGCAGCTCCTGCACGTCGGCCGCATCCACCCGGTGCGGAATGCCGAGCATGGTGAGCAGCTGATGCCTCCGGGGAGACCGGGAGGCCAGGACCAGAGGATGCTTCACGGCACCCGCTCGAGCAGAATGGTGACCGGCCCGTCGTTCTGGATCTCCACCTGCATGTCGGCCCCGAACTCCCCCGACTCCACCGGGATCCCCCGCAATCCGAGCTCGCTCAGGAATCGCTGGTAAAGCGGGACGGCGACGTCGGGCCGGGCCGCATCGATGAACGAGGGACGTCGCCCCTTGGCGGCGTCACCGTAGAGGGTGAACTGGCTCACCACCAGCACCGATCCGCCCACCTCGCCGAGCGCCAGGTTCATTTTGCCCTCCGCGTCGGCAAAGACCCGGAGTCCGGCCACCTTGTCCGCCATCCAGATCACCTGATCCGTGGTGTCCGCGTGGGTAAAGCCGACCAGAAGACAGTACCCCTGGGCGATGCCGCGGGGCGGACCACCCTCGATGCTGACCGATGCTCGCTTGACCCGCTGCAGGATGACACGCATGGGAGCCGGGGATTGAGAGGGATCCGGGAATCGGAACAAGATAAGGTCGGAGCGCCGCATCCGTAGAAATCCTGATTGCCGCCCCGTCGCCCGGATTTTAGCCTTCGCCGCTGGTTACCTCTTCCATTGCTTGGAGCACCGATGCGCCGTTTTCTGATCGCGGTTCTGCTGTCGGCACCCGGACTGGCCGCCCTGGGCTGCGAGAGCGACAATACCGGGCCCGGCGGTCCGCTCAATGTGGTCGGGACCACGGAGCTGAACGCCAGCTCGAACACCCAGTTCGTGTATTTCAGTCTCGCCAGCGGGAGCGTGGTGACGGTCGCGAGCCCGAAGACGTCCAGCGATTGGGACCTGGCCGTCCGGCGGTACGAGGTGCGGCTCAACGGCGGAGCGGTCGGACCGAAGAATGTTTCGGGTTTCAATCTGGCCAATAACGCCGCCGCCACGCCACAGCAGATCCTCGCATTCACACCCGACAACCAGCAGGCCGCGTTCGCGGCGGTCGGCACGGCGGAGCTGAACGCGGCAGGCGCGTTCACGACGGAGACGCTCACCCCAAACCCGCTCGGCTGGCTCGCGTTCGGCGCGCAGGGCCCGGTAGCCAACAGCCAGGCCTGGAAGGTCCGGCGCACCGCCGGCGGCGGCTATGCCCTCTTCCGGGTGACCGGCCTGACGATCGCCGGAGCCACCCCGCAGACCGCCACGGTGGCGACCATTACCGTGGACTATCGCTACCAGCCCGCGGGCGGAACCCTGGGCACCAAAGGCACCGTCATCCTGGACCGGGCCGCCGGAACCGGGGCGATCGACCTGTCGACCGGCACCGCCGTCGCCGGCGCCGCGGGGTGCGGCTGGGACCTCAAGGTCAATGCCGATTTCTCGGTGGTCGTCAACACCGCCTGCAACGTCGCGACCGCACCGCTCGACGCGTCGGAGAACTTCGACGCCCTGACCCACGCGGACGACGCCCTCGGATACGGCGCGTTCCTGGCCGGGCTCTCGGGTGCGGTGCCCTTCACCACGGCGCTGGACGATCCGCGAGGTCCGTTCCTCTACAATCTCGCCGGCGACAACCGGCTCTCTCCCACCTACAACATCTATCTCGTGAAGGTGGGGACCGCGGTCTACAAGATCCAGCTGATCGGGTACTACAGCGCCACCGGTGTCAGCGGGTTCCCCACGATCCGTTACGCGCGGATCCAGTGATGCGGTTCGCACCGGCACTCGTCGTGGCGGCGCTGATCCCGCTGACGAGCGCCGGTGCCCGGCAGGCGCCGCCGGCCTTTCCCCTTCGCGGCATCGTGGTCGATGCGACCACCGGGAGCGCGATCCCGCGCGCCCGCATCGAGACCCTGGTCCAGCGGAGCCGCGCCGACGCCGGGATCGACGGCGGCTTTTCCCTCCGGGCCGCGCAGACCGACACGCTCCTGGTCCGCTCGATCGGGTACCATCCCGCGCGCATCGTGGTGACCGCGTCCGGCACGGCGCTGCGGATCGCGCTGGCCCCCGCTCCCCTTCGGCTCGGCGACGTCGTGGTGACGACGAGCCGACGGCCGGCGGCGGCCGGAGAATCGCCGGTGCCGGTGACCTCGGTCACCGAAGCGGAAATCGCCGCGGTCGCCGCACCGTCCGCGGACCGGGTGCTGGCGCAGATCCCCGGGCTGCAGGTGCTTCCCACCCAGCCGACCGGAGCCGACCTCTCGATCCGGGGGATCAACGGCGCCCGGGTGCTGGTGCTGCAGGACGGTGAACCGGCCGCGGGCGGCCTGCTGGAAAACCGGGACCTGAGCCGGCTCTCCACCTCCGCGCTCCAGCGCATCGAAGTGGTGAAGGGGCCGCTCTCGGCCCTGTACGGCTCCGACGCGCTGGGGGGGGTGGTCAATCTCATAACCCGCGATCCCGAGGGGCCGCTGCGGTTCGGCGCCGAGCTGCGCGCGGGCGACGGGGGCCGCAAGGAGGCCCGTCTCGACACCGAGTCGGGCCAGGGCCGGCTGGCGGTGCGGCTCGACGGGGCGATGCGGGAGGACCGCCGGGTATCCAGCGTAACCACCGCCACCAGCGCCCTGGCCCGGATCTGGGACCTCCGGGGCACCGTGCGCGCCACCGCCTCCCCGACCCTGCACCTGCGCGCCGACGGATCGGTCCTGCGGGAGCGGCAGCGCTGGCAGATCTCCTCCGACGGCTTCAACGGATTCAACGACAACCAGGGCGCCAGCGGCTGGGCCGAGGCGGTCTACGCTCCCGGGACCCGGGCGATCTGGCGAGCCCGTCTCTACGCCGAGGAGTACAGCCACCGGTTCCGCCAGGCGCAGGGACCGCTCCCGCTGGCCAGCGACACCGCACCCACCCAGCGAGAGCGCTCCCTCAAGGCCCGGCTGGGCTGGAGCGCCTCCACGGGTGGACACGGGCTCGACGCCGGACTCGACCTGCTCACCCGCTCGATCGAGGCCCCGGGTAAAGTGGCCGGGGTGGTGTCCGATCACGGCGCGGAGGCGTACGTCCAGGATGGCTGGACGCTGGGTCGCCTGCTGCTGACTCCGGCCAGCCGAGTATCCTGGAATTCCCGCTGGGGCAGCGCGGTGACCCCCAGTCTCGCCGGCGCGTTCGATGCGACGCCGGCGCTCCGGCTCCATGCCGGTGCCGCGCGAGGCTTCCGCGGACCCAGCTTCAAGGAGCTCGCCTGGGACTTCCCCAACCCGTTCGCCGGGTATGCCATTCGGGGAAACCCGGATCTGCGCCCGGAGCGATCCTGGCAATGGTCGGCGGGAGCCGCGTGGTCGCTGTTTTCCGGTCTGGTGAGCGAGGTCGAGGTCTATCGCAACAACCTGACCGACCTGATCGAGCTGACCCAGACCGGAACCGATCCCGCCTCGGGACTCCTGATCTACTCGCCCCGGAACGTGACGCGGGCCCGCACCCAGGGGGTCGAGCTGGCGCTCCGGTGGAGCCGCCCCTCGTGGTACGCGGACGCGGAGTACAGCCGGCTCGACGCCCGGGATCTCAACAGCGACCTCCCCCTGGACCGCCGCGCACCGGAGAGCGCTCGCGCCCGCGTCGGTGGACGGCTCCCCGGCCTGGGGTCTACCCTGGCCGATGCGACGCTGAGCTACACCGGCCGGGCCCCGGCGCAGAACCTGGACGGCAGCGCCGGCCATCAAGCCGCCTTTCTCTCCGCGAGCCTGCAGCTGCGGCATGACCTGCCCGGCGGACTGGGTCTCTCCATCGGGGGAGACAATCTCTTCAACGCGACGCCGACCGGCTGGACCGGCGTATACGGGCGCCGAGTCTACGCCGGCATTCGCGGGACCTGGCGGCCGTAACCTGCCGCAGCACTCCATTGGTACATTGAGACCGTGGAATCGCACTCGGTTGAGCTGACCACGCTCGGGTTCCAGGCCCTGGTGACGACGCTGCTCGCGCTCGTCAACTTCGGGTTATGGCGCCAGGAAGGCCGCTCCGCCTACCTGGGTTGGGCCGGCTCCTGGGCGCTGTACGCGGCCCGCCTGGTCTTCATCTCGGCCTTCATCGTATCCCGGCACCCGGCGTGGCTGTTCCTCCACCAGGTCGCGACCGGTGGTACGGCCCTGCTCCTTCTCTGGGCCGCGGTGCAGTTCAGCCGCGAGGTGCCGTTCCGGCGCCGGTACCTCTGGGCCATTCCAGTCATCGTCCTCTGGTCGTGGTTCGCGGTCTACCTGCTGCACGATCTGGCCATCGCGGGGCTCTCGTCGGCGGTTGCGCTGTCGGCGGTCACGCTCTGGACCGGCTACGTGTTCTGGCGCTATCGCCGGCAAACCGGATCGGGCAGCGCCGGCGTCCTGGCGTGGACCTTTCTGCTCTGGGGACTCCATCACCTCGACTATCCGCTGCTCCGGCCCCTGGGGCGCGCGGTGCAGCTCGGCGCGCTGGCGGATAGCGTGTTCATCGTCGTCGCGGCGGGAGGCATGGTGTTTCTCGGGCTCACCGCCGGGCGGGAGGCGCTGGCCGCACGGACCGCGCAGCTCGAACAGCTCACCCATCTGCTGCTCCGCGCGCAGGAGGAAGAGCGCCGGCGCATCGCCCGGGACCTCCACGACGAGGCCGGCCAGCTCCTCACCGCGGTCAAGATCGAGCTGGACCTCGCCGGCAAGCCCGAGGCGGCCGCGCTGGTCGGACGGGCGCTCGATCGGGTTCGGGACATCGGCAACCTGCTCCGGCCGTCGACGCTCGACGACTTCGGTCTGGTGCCGTCACTGCGAAGCCTGGTGGACGACTTCGGCCGCCGGTATCGGGTCGAAGCGGCCTTCGAAGGGCCCCGGTCGATGCCCGCGTTGCCGGCCGAAGCCGAGGTGGCCCTGTACCGGGTGATTCAGGAGGCGCTCACCAATGTGGCCCGGCATGCCGCGGCCCGTGCCGTCCGCGTGGCCCTGGAGGTCGAGCCGACGGCCATCCGGCTGACCGTCGAGGACGATGGCGTCGGGATGGCCGGCCGTCCCTTGCCCCGGCTCGGGCTGCTCGGGATGCAGGAGCGGCTCAGCGCCCTTGCCGGGCACATCGAAGTGACCACCGCGCCGGGGGCGGGGTTTCGGCTCGAGGCGACGATTCCACGAAGCGAGGACGCGTGAGCGAGGCGATTCGAGTGCTGCTGGTGGACGATCATCCGCTGGTTCGGGCGGGGATCCGGAAGGTGCTGGAGACGCGCTCCGGCCTCACGGTCGTCGGGGAAGCGGCGAGCGGCGCCGAGGCGCTCCAGCTCATCGAAGCATGGGAGCCCGACATTGTGGTCCTCGATCTCACCATGCCCGACGTCGACGGCCTCGAGGTACTGGACCGGCTCCGCGGGCGTTCCCCCGGCTGCCGAATCCTGGTGCTGACGATGCACGCCGAGGCCGAATACATCCGCCGGGCGATCGACGCCGGGGCGGACGGTTACCTGCTCAAGGAATCGGCGGTGCAGGAGCTGCTCGTGGCCATCGACACGGTGCGGGACGGCCGCCCGTACTACAGCCCTCGGGTCGAAGCCGAGCTGGCCCGTGCGCCGGAAACCGGACCCATCGAGCGGGCTCCGGGATCGGCACGGCTGACCAGCCGGGAGAACGAGGTGTTACGGATGATTGCCCGCGGCCTCTCCACCAAGGAGATCGCGGCGCGGCTCGTCATCAGCGCCAGGACCGTGGAGACGCACCGCGCCAACCTGATGCGGAAGCTGGAAATCAAATCCATCGCGCGGCTCACCCAGTACGCGATCCGCGCGGGACTGCTCGACGACGCCTGATCGGGGTCCCGGGCTCAGTCGTCGACTTTGACGTGTCCCTTCATCCCCAGCGCCGCGTGGGGATCGCACTGAAAGTAGAAGGTGCCCTTCCCGAACGTCATCGGGATATCGATCGTCTGCCCGGGAAGCTGGAGCATGTCGCTCGGCGCCGGCAGACCGGTCTTGCCGGCATTGGAGTCGGGCAGGAAGTGCACGTTGTGCACGCCGACCGTCAGGGTGAACCGGAGGGTGTCGCCCGGGTGGGCCTGGATCTCGCTCGGTGTGAAGTAGTTGCCCTTTTCGTCGGTGGTCGCGGTAATCACGATGACCTTACCGCCTTCGCCCCTCTCGTGTTCCTCCTTGGCGGGCTCGGCGCCTTCCTTCGGCTTGGCATCGTCCCCCCGGGCGCACGCGCCGGCGATGAGCATGGCGGCCGCCGACATGGCGACCCAAAGCCGGCGAGCGCGAATTCGATCGGGCATGGTGCGGTCCTCCTGGGGGACGGGTGTGTCGGGGTTCATCAGAAGTCCTTCCGGGTAAACGAGCGTGCCGCCAGCATCAGCGGAAGGCAGATCCACAGGAGCAGCGCCGCGGCGCCGATCCCGGCTCCGCGGACTCCCCCGAAGAATTGCTGGAAGACGGCGCCGGTATATCCAAGCAGCGCCGAGATGTCGAAACGCAACAGCAGCAGCACCCGGCCAAGGTCGACCGGATTGGCCAGCATGAGACCGAGCATCGGGCGTTCGAGCGGATAGTTGGCCAGCGTGGACACCAGCAGCAGGACCAGGCCGTCATACACGACCGCGGTCAGCAGCCAGACCCCCAGGGCCACGCCCAGGCCGCGCAGCCGGTCTTCGGTGCGCACGGCAACGAGGAGCCCGAGGGCGCCGAACACCAGGGTCAGGGCCACCCCGACCAGGATCAGCGCCCCGAGCGTCACCCGCTCGGATCCGCCGGCGGTTCCGTGGATCAGCAGGGGAATCCCGACCCCCAGAGTCCAGACGCCGGCCAGCGGCACCATGAGTCCGAGGTACAGTCCCGAGAATACCGCGCGGCGCCGCACCGGTTGAGACAGGAGGAGCTCGACGAACTCGCGCGCCTGGTAGAAGTACATGGTGGCGAAGACGATGGTCACCAGCGGCACCACCAGCAGCATGACGTCCATCAGGCTGAGCATGGCCCGGGAAGGGTCCCCGCCGAACCGGGAGAGCCCGTCGGTCAGCAGAATCACGAACCCGAGATAGGCCAGAAACCACCGGCCCCGGATCACGTCCCGCATCTGGGCCCGGGCAATGCGCAGGGCCGGCGACCGTCCGCCGCTCACGCCGCCACCCCCCGGATCATCAGGTGGGCGACGGCCCGCTCGAGACTGACCTGGTGGGTACCCCGCTTCACCTGCTCGATCGGTCCGACGAACCGCACCGTGCGGTCCAGCAGCACCACGACGTCGTCCGCGATCTCCTCCAGCTCGGCCATCTGGTGTGATGCGACTACGATGGTCCGTCCCCGCTCCCGCTCCCGGGCGATCTTGTCCTTGAGGATGCTGCTGGAAAGCGGGTCGAGCCCGGAGGTGGGCTCATCCAGCAGGATCAGCTCGGGCCGGAACAGGAATGCCATCACGGCGTTCACCTTCTGCCGGGTACCCCCGGAGAGTGTGCGCAGGGGCTTGGTGAGCTGGTCCTCCAGTCCGAACTGTCCGATCAGCTCCTCGTCGGTCTCGGCACCCCGCCCGCGCAGGTCCTTGAGCAGCTCGAGGCAGTAGCGTCCACTGAGACGTTCCGGAAAGGTGGAGATCTGGGGCATGTATCCGATCCGGTCCCGGTAGGCCCCGTCGGCCGACACCGGAAGGCCACCGACCAGGATGCGACCGGCATCGGCGTGGATCAGGCCCACCAGCAGCTTGAGGAAGGTGGTCTTGCCGACCGCGTTGGGACCCACGATGCCGGTGACCCGCCCCGGGGCGATCCGCAAATCCACCCCGTCGAGGACCCGCAGGCGGCCGAACGCCTTGGTCAGTCCGGTCACCTCAATCATGGGATCTCCTGACCAGCCGGGCCGGGTTGCCCATGGCGGGCGACGAATCCACAATCGTCTGTGGAGTCAGCGACGGGATGGCCCGCTCCGCCGCGTCGAGCAGGTGCACGAACAGGCTCCGGAGCAGAAGCAGCGCGGGAGGGTTGTGCTCGGTCACCAGCGAAAACAGCCTGACCGGGTGGTACGGAACATCGCCCAGTCCGTTGCGGTCCAGGTCGTATCCACGGTAATCGTCCCAGTAGTTTCCGGTGAACTCGGCCCGGGTATTGCCGCTGTTGGTGGTGACGTCGAAACTGTTGTGGACGAACCCGTTGCCGATGAACCGGGCCTCCTGGGAGCTCGCCGTGAGCGCGATGCCCCGGCCGTTCTCCGCGAATTCGTTACCCCGCGCTTCGAGCCGGGTCGCGCCCTCGGCCACCAGCCCCACGGTGTTGCCCGCAAAGAGATTGCCGGTCAGCCGGCTGTCGGTCATCTCCTTGAGCAGCAGCCCGTAGGCGCCGGAGCCCCGGGCATCGAGAAACTGATTGTCCACCATCTCGACCCCGCGGGTGAACATCACCGCCACGCCCGATCCGTTGGCCCGGAAGATGTTTTCCTGGTAGCGGCAATCGTCCGAGTACATGAAATGGAGACCATACCGGAGATTGCGCTCACTCCGGTTGTTCCGGACCTCGCTGTGATGCACAAACTCGAAATAGATCCCGTCCCGGTAGCCACCGACCCGGTTCCCGGCGATCAGGACCGAATCGGCGCTCCAGAGGTGAATGCCGTTGCCCGAGACCGATTCGCTGGCCCGTCGGGCGTGGAGCCGGTTGCCCACCACGCGGCACCCGGTCACCCGCGCGAGGTAGATCCC
>DASYPZ010000353.1:0-6938 GCA_036006105.1 Gemmatimonadales bacterium
CGTTTTGCCGACATTGGTCTAGGGTCTCTTGCCGAACTTTCCGCCCTCCTGCAAATCGCTCTCGACCTGGGGTACCTCAGTCAGGAAAACTGGCAGCGACTCGATGGTTTAAGGGACAGGGTTGGCAAACTGGTTTTCGGACTCGCCCGCTCCGTCGCACGATCCTCGAGACTCTCCGGATCCTAGCCTCCTAGCGTCCTAGCGTCCTAGCGTCTTAGCCTCTTAGCGTCTTAGCGTCTTAGCCTCCTAGCGTCCTAGCGTCTTAGCCTCTTAGCCTCTTAGCCTCTTAGCGTCCTAGCGTCGTAGCCTCCTACTCCTGCCCTCCCACCGGCCGCGCCGCGGGCTCCGGTTTCCCGGCATTCAAATCGTTCCAGTTGAGAATCGCGTTGAATCCCAGGAAATAGGTGCCCTGGGTCTGCCAGCGCCAGAACGGCCTGATCGCGAACATCACGACGTGGCCCCGCCCGATCGACGCATCGATCAGCTGGGGCCGGCCCACCAGCGCCTGCCCGCCCGCCAGGGTGCCCGACAACAACATCTCGTCGGCACTGGCCGGAAACTGCATCACGACCCGGGGACGCTCGGCGGCGGGCTGGGCGGCCTGTCCGAAGGCCCCGGCGCCGCCGGCTCCTCCGCCGGCCCCACCCGCCCCAGCACCGCCGCCACTCGGACGCGCGTTCCCCGCGGCGGTTGCCGGCGCGGGCTCGGCCACCACCGTGCCATAGGGCGAGAGCTGGAGCCGCGTCGCCATTGGCGTGGTGTTCTGTCCCACACCGGGTATCCCGGCTCCGCCAAACCCGGCAAAGCCCGCGGCGCCAGCCAGGGTCAGCACCGGGGACTGATTGAAGTAGACCGGGAGCTGGGTTCCATCGTACCCGTACACCAGCGGACTCTTGGTATCGGTGATGACGCCGCGAAGAATGGTGCCACGGGCGAAGAGCTGAGCCGGAGTCTCCACCGAGATTCCCGCGGTCAGGTTGTACTCCGGAAAGATCGTCGCGGTGGATCCCTCCGTGATCAGGGTGCCCCCTTCCTGCACGAACTTGTAGAGCTCCATCAATCCCTCGAGCCCCATCCCGCCCCGGATGTCGTCGCTCTGATCGATCGCGCCCAGATTGGGCGTCAGGTCGGTCTTCTTGTAGGGCAACGGCGTCGTGCCGGTCCGGGGAATGCCGTTGACCTGCGATTGGGCGGTGCCGCCGACGTGAGGAAACACGATGACGTCGAACTTCGCGCGGAGATTACCCTCCCGCACTTTCTGATCGGCGAAGTAGGTGTAGGGAATCCCATAGGTGTCCAGGGCGGCCCGGACCCAGCCCTCGTCCTGAGTGCGGGACCAGCTGTGGATGTACCCGATCCGGGGCACATCGAGATCGTGGGACTTGACCGAGGGCACCGCCGCCGTGCCCCAGCCCGACAGACCCAGATCCTTGAGCGCCGGTTCCAGGCGGGCGCGATCGGCGTTGGCGATGATGAAGGCCCCGGCCCGGAACTTGTGCCCGCCCGCCTCGAAGTCTTCTTCCGCGGCCTGCATCGGGACGTTGGCAAACTTGAATCGGAAGGCCGTCAGGTTGTTGTCGGTGGTGTTGTCCACCACGACCGTGCTGCCCGCCCCCTGGATGCCGCCCGGCGCCCGGGCATCCGCGGTGAGGAGCGTCGAGTGCTGCTCGAGGCAGGCCTTATCGTTGCAGGGCGTCACCACGATGTTGCGCATCAGCTGAAAGGTCCAGCCGGTATCGTCGTATGGCGCGGGATTTCCGACCGCATAGTTCTGCAGCGAGAAATACATGTCGGCCAGGGTGCGGAACGGCTGGTCACCCCGGATGATGTAATCGCCGGCCGCGACGTCCACGTTTCCCGCCTTGAACGCCGCGCCGGCGGTGCCGATCTCGAGACCCTGCCGCCGCAGCTCGTTGACCGCATCGGCCGCCTCGGCCTTCCGGTGCTGCGCCGCGGGAATCACCCACGCGTACGGCCCTCCCGCCTTGCCCTTGTCCACGGCGCGCTTGTTCTTGGTCCAGTAGTTCTCCAGATACAGCTCGCGGTTCTTGCCGACGTGGGACAACGCGAAGAGGATCGCCGATTCCTGGATGTTGGTGTTGTTGCGCGGACCCCAGTTGATCGAGGGCAGCGGCGGGTTGGGGCGGAACCATTCCCGGCTCGTCGTCGTGGCACCGGGCCGGACCACGTAGTTGTCGGGGCCGTAGCTCTGCACCTCGTAGAACCGGCCCACCGAGTTGTGCGAGTGGGCGATGAAGAACATGTAGTTGGGAACCCAGCCGTCATAGAACCCGTAGGTCCACACCCCCGGGACGCCGCGCTTGGTCATCTCCATGACGTCGTTCTCGGCCAGCATCCACCACTCGTTGATGGTGATCGGGTCCAGCTGTTCGTTGTACGGCCCGGTTCCGGTCGAGGCATAGAGATAGGTCTGTGCCTCGTGCAGATCGTGGAGAATGGTCGGCCGCCATTCCAGGACCGTCCGGGTGACTGCCCGAGTCAGCTGGAGGAACTGTCCCATCCCGTCCCGGTTGTTGTCGTGCTGGACGTACTTGCCCCAGTACATGACCGGCAGCCGAGCCTCGCCGGTGGGCCGTTTCTTGTTGAAGTAGTAGGTGTCCACCACCTTCTCGCGCCCGTCGACTTCCAGCACCGGCGTGATGAAGGTGATGACGTTACTGCGAATGCCCTGGATGAAGGGGGTCTCCTCGACCGCCAATCGGTACGCCAGCTCCATCAGCATTTCCGGCCCGCCGGTTTCGGGCGAGTGCATGCCGCTGGTGATGTAGTAGATCGGTTTGGCGGTCTTGATCAGCGCCCGGGCCTGCTCCTCGGTGGTCTTCCTGGGATCGGTGAGGGACGCCAGCATCCCCTTGTACTTCTCGAGGTTCCTGATGGTCGCCTCATCGGCCACCGCCAGGAGCACGATGTCGCGGCCTTCCTCGGTGGTGCCGATCTTCCAGGTGGTGACCCGCGGAGACGCCTTGTCGAGCGCCTCGAAGTAGCGCTGAATGTCCTTGGCGTAGGTCAGCTCCCCCGGCATGCCGACCACCCGGCCCAGGAACTTGAGCGGCGTCGGGACCGTGGAGGATGCCGGGAGATGATCCACCAGCTCGGTGGTGATGCGGGAGTCCTGCAGATATTCCTTGATCTTGGCGGTGTACTCCGCGTCGACCCGCTGTCCCTGGGCGACTGCCGGGGCCACCGGGGCCAGCGACGCGGCGAGCATGGCAAGCGTGAGCAATGCCTTGGACTGGGGCATCCTGCCTCCTTGGGGCTTGTTCAGGGGAGACGCCGGCAAGCCGGCCGTGCTGCAACTCTATGAATACGCGAACCCCCCGAATTACGTTAGTATCCGCGCGATTCCCACGCTCCCGAGGCCCGATGCGCCGGTTCCATCGCCCATCCCTGCTGGTCGTTTCCAGCCTCGTCGCCGCGGCGACGGGCTGCTCCGGAAAGGCGGACACCGCGATGCCGCTCACGATCGAAACCGCGACCTTCGCCCCCGCACTGGGAGTCGACCTGGCCGCCAGCACCAGGATGCCCAGCGGGATGTACTACCGGGACCTGACGATCGGCACCGGGGAGCCGGTCGCCAACGGCCGGGAGCTCTCGATGCGCTACAGCGGCTGGCTTCCCAACGGCAAGCCGTTCGACAGCAATGCCAACGGCAGTCCGTACGTGCTGCAGCTGGGAGCGAAAGAAGTCATCGACGGGTGGGACCTGGGCCTGGTGGGGATGAAGGTGGGCGGCAAACGCCAGCTGATCATTCCGCCGTCCCTGGGGTACGGCGCGGCGGGCTCACCTCCCGTTATTCCCCCCAACGCGATCCTGGTCTTCAATGTGGAGCTGGTCGCCGCCCGATAGCCCGCGGCGGGCTACCCTGGCAGGGCGTCCAGCGCATCGACCGCCTCGGTCCAGCGCGCCATGGCGTCGTCCAGCGAACGTCTCGCCTCCTTGAGCTCCCGATCCAGCCGGCCGGCCGTTCGAGCCCCTTCGGCGGCGCCGTCATAGAGCGCGGGGTCCGCGAGGGCGATGTCCAGCTCCGCGATGCGCGCCTCCAGCCGGTGCACCTCTGCCTCCCGGGCCGCAGCCTCGCGCCGGGTGGCGCGCTGGATCCCGGCCTCGTCCTTCTTTCCCGAGGCCTGCTTTCGCGCCTCCGAACGTACCGCGGTTCGCGCCGCTTGCTCGTCCTTCTGGCGGGCCGCCTCGCGCACCTTCCGCCGCTCGGCGGCGTGCAGCTCCCATTCGACGAACGGGCCGCCATAGTCCTCGATCCGGTTGCCGTCGAAGGCCCAGACCCGGGTGGAGAGCTCCCGGAGAAACGCCCGGTCGTGGCTCACCAGGATGACGGTCCCCTCGTACGCCTCGATGGCGTCCTCGACCGCCTCGATGGATTCGACGTCGAGGTGGTTGGTCGGCTCGTCCAGCACCAGGAGATTGGCGTTCCGCAGCGTCATCAGCGCCAGCGCCACCCGGGCCCGTTCTCCGCCGCTCAGCACGGCGGTGCTCCGCTGGACCTCGTCCCCGGAGAAGCCGAATGCGCCGAGGTGATTCTGAATGCCGCCGCGATTCCACATCGGCCGCAGATCGGCGATGCAGTCGTAGATCGTCTTGTCCACCGGAATCTGGGACAAATCCTGGCGGAACCACTCGGCGGTGACGCCGGCGCCGATCCGGGATTCGCCGGTCGCGGGAGCCCGCTGCCCCAGCAGCGTGGCGAGCAGCGTGGTCTTGCCCACACCGTTGGGACCCACCAGGGCGATCACGTCTCCCCGCCGTGCCACCGAGGAAAAACCGCGGACCAGCACCCGGTCTCCCACCGTGACGCCCAGATGGTCGGCCACCAGCGCCTGATCGCCCCCGCGGGCCGAGATCTCCAGCTTGAGCGACATGGCCTCGCCCTCGCCCGGCGGAGTGGACAGGCGGGGGAGGCGCTGGAGAATGGCCTTGCGACCCTTGGCCTGGGCGCTCATCCGGCCGGCCATGTTCCGGCGAATGTAGTCCTCCTGCTTCGCGATCAGCTTCCCCTGCTTGGCGATGGCCCGGTCCAGCGCGAGCTGCCGCTCCTCCCGCTGGGTCACGAAGTCGGTGTAGCCGCCGCGATACGCGACCGCGGTCCGGGCCGACAGGTGCAGCACGTGGTCGACGGTATCGTCGAGGAAGGCGCGGTCGTGGCTGATCACCATCACCGTCTCCCCGAACTCTCCCAGGTACTGCTTGAGCCACAGGATGGTCTCGAGGTCGAGATGGTTGGTGGGCTCGTCCAGCAGCACCAGGTCGGCGGGAGCCGCCAGCTGAGCCGCGAGGCCCAGCCGGCCCCGCTCTCCGCCGGAGAGTCCGGCCAGCGCGCGGGTGAGGGATTCTTCGGCGTCGAATCCGAGCCCCTGGAGCACCTTGTCGACCCGGGCATGAAAATCGTAGCCGCCGTCGTGGGCAAACCGCTCCTGCAGCTCGCCATAGCGGGTGAGATCCTCCTCGGTGACCCGGTCGCCGAGGGTCGCGAGACGTTCCCCCTGGCGCTCGATCCGCTGCTCCAGCTCCATCAGGCTCCGGTAGGCCTGCGCCGCGCCATCCCACACGGTGACGGCATCGCCGAAATCGCGGTATTGGTCCAGCATCGCGATCCGCAGGCCGGCCTGGCGCGCGATCGTTCCGCGCACCGGGGCGAGCGTCCCGGCGACCAGGTTGAAGAGGGTGGTCTTGCCGGAGCCGTTGCGGCCGACGATGCCCCAGCGCTCGCCTTCGGACACCACGAAGGTGACGTCCTTGAGGAGGGTGGTCGCGCCGAATTCCACGGCCACGTCGGAGAGGGACAGAATTGCCATGCAGGTAACTTAGTGAACAGGATTGAGGATTGAGGATTGAGGATTGAGGATCGAGGATTGAGGATTGAGGATTCAGAACGGGGTTTGTCCCGAAATCCTGACTCCTGATTCCTGAATCCTGCGTCGGGAGTTGCGTTCCCGCGTTGCGGCGCTGACTTTACGCACCGATTCCGACGCCTCCTCGTCCCGAACCTCCGGATCCGATGACCCGCCGGCTCTCCCGCTGCCTGGTGTTCGGCCTGCTGACCACCGCCTGCGTCCAGCCGTTCCGTCTGGCGCGGGACGACTCGCCCACCGTGCTCTCCCATCAGACCCTGACCGCCTCCAATCCTTCGGAGCGGGGACCCTATGCCGTCAAGACGCTCTACTACGGCAGTGGCAAGGATCGGCGCCGGCGGGAATTTCGGGATTCGGTGGCCCTCACGACCCGGAGCGTCGATGCGTCCAAGCTCGCGTCGGGACCAACCCCCGCGCTGACCAAGGCGCGCAAGCAATACTGGGGATTCGGCTTCGACTCCCTCCCGCTCAATGGGCGGGTGTGGTATCCGGACGGGCCGGGGCCGTTTCCCCTGGTGCTCATCGTGCACGGCAACCACTCCATGAAGAAATTCTCCGATCCCGGGTACGGTTACCTGGGCGAATTGCTCGCCAGCCGCGGCTACATCCTGGTCTCGGTGGATGAGAACTTCCTCAACGGAAATATCCGCGGAGAAAACGACGCCCGGGGCTGGATGCTGCTCCAGCATCTCAGGACCTGGAAACAGTTCAACGACTCGGCCGGCGGCCCCTTCCACGGCCGGGTGGACCTGAACAACATCGGGATCATGGGGCACTCGCGCGGCGGCGAGGCGGTGGCCGTCGCCGCCGCGTTCAACACCCTGTCCCATTATCCCGACGATGCCACGATCGGCTTCGATTTCCACTACGGCATCAAGGCCGTCGTGGCGATTGCGCCGGTGGACGGGCAATACTCGCCGGCCAACCGGCCCACGCCGCTCGCCAACGTCAACTATCTCGTGATTCACGGCTCCCACGACGGCGATGTGTCCACCTTCATGGGGCTGCGTCAGTTTGCGCGGATCCGGTTCACCGATGGAAAGCCCTGGTTCA
>DASYPZ010000354.1:0-16384 GCA_036006105.1 Gemmatimonadales bacterium
CCTCACCCTGGGCCATGCAGCGGCTCATCGCCCTGGCGGACCGGTTCGATGTGGCCTGGGGCTGTGATCCCGACCACGACCGGCACGGCGTGGTGGTCCGCAGCACCGGGCTGATGAATCCGAACGCGTACCTCGCCGCCGCTATTTCCTATCTCTTCACCCACCGGCCCGGCTGGTCGGCCCGGGCCGGGGTCGGGAAGACCATCGTGAGCAGCAGCCTGATCGACCGGGTGGCGGCGCGCCTGGGGCGTCCGCTGGTCGAGGTACCGGTCGGCTTCAAGTGGTTCGTCGACGGGCTCATGGGCGGCACGCTCGGATTCGGCGGCGAGGAAAGCGCGGGCGCGACGTTCCTGCGCCGCGATGGCGGCGTGTGGACCACGGACAAGGACGGAATCATCCTGGGTCTGCTCGCGGCCGAGATGACCGCGGTGCTGGGCAAGGATCCCGGCGAGGTGTATCGCGAGCTGACCCGGGATCTGGGTGAGCCGGTCTACGAGCGAATCGACGCGCCGGCCACCCCGGAGCAGAAGGCGGTGCTGGCCAGGCTTTCCCCGGGCCAGGTGCCGGCGGCCTCCCTGGCGGGCGACCCCATCACCGGACTCCTCACTACGGCGCCCGGCAACGGGGCCTCGATCGGTGGTCTCAAGGTCATCACCGCGAGTGGATGGTTTGCGGCGCGTCCTTCGGGCACCGAAGACGTGTACAAGTTGTACGCGGAGAGCTTCCGGGATCCGGCGCATCTGCGCCGGATCCAGGAAGAAGCCCGGCAGATCATTGCGGCCGCGCTGGGCGCGGGGCCGGGATCGTCGTGAGCGGCGCCGGCGTGGAGCGGGGTATCGAAGCGGCGGCCGCCGCGGCGCTGGAGCTGGTGAGCGATGGCGCCACCGTGGGACTGGGCACCGGCAAGGCGGCATCGGTCTTCATTGCGCTGCTCGGCGCGCGGGTGCGGGATGGTCTGCGAGCATCCGGGGTGGCGACCTCGGCGGATTCCGCGCGACTCGCCAGCGGTGCGGGGATTCCCCTGATCGATCTCGGTGAAGAATTGGAGCTGGATCTGACCGTCGATGGCGCCGACGAAGTGGCACCGAATCTCGATCTGATCAAGGGTTGGGGCGGCGCGCTCGTCCGGGAACGCATCGTGGCCGCCGCATCACGGCGACAAGTGATCATCGTCGGAGCCGGGAAGCTGGTGCAACGATTGGGGGAACGGGGCCGGATTCCGGTGGAAGTCATTCCCCTGGCGGAAGGACTGGTGCGGCGACGCCTCAAGGCGCTCGCTCAGGTGCCATCCCTGCGGGGCGCTCCCGATGGCGCCGGTCCTTTTCACACCGAGAACGGGAACCTGATTCTGGATTGCGCGCCGGCCGAGCCGCTGGCCACCCCGGCACTCGCGCGCACCCTCGAGGCGGAAATTCTGCGGATTCCCGGCGTCGTCGATACCGGTCTGTTTCTCGGCACGGCGGAGCGAGTCCTGGTGGGCACCGGGGACGGCGGCGTCGACGTCCGGCTCCGCTCCTCCTCGCCCCATGGTTGAGGTCTTCCCGAGTCCGGAGTCGGTCCAGGAGGCGGCCGCCGAGCGCCTGGTCACTGCCGCGGCGGAGGCCAGGGCCCGGAGCGGCCGGTTCGCGCTCGCCCTGTCGGGTGGCTCGACCCCACACGGCCTTTATCAGAGGCTTGCCGCGGAGCCGTACCGCAGTCGAATCGAGTGGTCGTCGCTGCAAGTCTTCTGGGGAGACGAGCGCTGCGTTCCACCCGAGGATGCGGCGAGCAACTATCGAATGGCGCGGGAGGTCCTGCTCGATCGCGTCCCCATTCCGCCGGAGCAGGTCCATCGCATTCGGGGGGACTCGGAGCCGGAGACGGCCGCCCGGGAATACGAGCTGACCCTTCGAGCCCAATTCGGAGTACCGTCCGGCCCGCCCCGAGACGGAGGCACTTTCGATCTGATCCTGCTCGGCCTGGGCGCCGATGGCCACACCGCGTCGCTCTTTCCCGGCTCCGCCGCGCTGCTGGAGCGGGAGCGCTGGGTTCTCGCGGTCGAGGGATCGGTGGCGCCCCGACGGGTGACGCTCACTCCCCCGGTCATCCGGGCGGCCCGGGAAGTGGTCTTTCTGGTCACCGGGGCCGAGAAGGGCCCCGCGCTCCGGCGTGCGCTCGCTTCCGGCGCGGACCCGGCCCCTCTGCCGGCCCGGGTTATTCTTCCTGGGCACGGTATGGTCAGGTGGCTGGCGGATTCCGCCGCCGCCGGGTCATCCCGGCTCTCCGACGAATCTGCCTGATCGCGAGCGTCGTAGGGCCCTACTCAGGATGCCGTGCCGTATCGGGAGCCCTGCGGCGCCCGACTTCTTCCGAGGGTGTGTCATGCGCCCACATTCGCTGGCCCGTCCCGGTCTCGGGCTGCTGACCGCGCTCCTGGCGCTGGGCCAGCCGCTCGCGGCGCAACGACTGGGTGGCGTCAGCGGTATGGTGTTGTCCACCACGAATCGGGTCGGAATCGCCGGCGCCCGAGTCGTGCTGGTGGGAACCGCGTTCGTGGCCAGTACCAATGTCCGGGGCGAGTTCACGTTGGACAGCCTGCCTCCGGGCAAATACATCATTCAGGCCAGTGCCATCGGCTTTACCACCCTGCGGTCGGCCATCGAGGTGAAGCCGCTCGAGACCCTCGAGGTGGAGTTCGATACCGATCCCGAGAGCGTCCGGCTTCCCGATCTCGAAGTTTCCGAGACGCCCAATCTCCCGCCCGACTTCCTGCGCCGCAGCCGGGAAGGGGGAGGCCGCTATTTCCATCGCGCCGAAATCGAGCGACGGGATCCGCGGACCGTGGGAGACTTGCTGCGGGGGATCGCGGGGATGCGGGTCGATTGCCGCGGCGCCATGTGCCGGGCCAACTTCGCGCGGGCGCCGCGCAGCTGCCAGCCGGCCTACTACCTGGATGGGATCCCGGTGGATGGCGAGGTCGTGTGGCTGCAGTCGCCCCGCGACCTCGATGGCGTGGAGGTGTATTCGGGCGAAGCGGAAGTGCCGCCGGAGCTCAACCGCTACTCGGGCTGCGGTGTGATCGTGTTGTGGACCCGCACCCCTCCGGCGCGGCCGAAGAAGGAGAAGAAACCCAAGCCCTAGGGCTTGTCCTTGGCGAGGTCGAGCTCACCCTCCCAGCGTCCCATCACCGCCGACGCCAGACAGTTTCCCAGCAGATTCACCGACGTGCGGGCCATATCCATGAACGCATCCACGCCCAGGATCACCGCGACCCCTTCCAGCGGCAAGCCGAATTGCGACAGCGTCCCCGACAGGATCACCAGCGAGGCCCGGGGCACCGCGGCCACCCCTTTGCTGGTGAGCATCAGGGTCAGCATCATGCCCAGCTGCTGCCAGAGGCCCAGGTGGATCCCCGCCGCCTGCGCCACGAAGATCGAGGCGACCGCCAGATAGAGCGTGGAGCCGTCGAGATTGAAGGAGTAGCCGGTCGGCATGACGAAGGAGACGATCCGGCGAGGAACCCCGAATTTTTCCATGTTCTCCATCGCCAGGGGCAGCGCCGCCTCGGAGCTCGCGGTCGTGAACGCGATCAGCCAGGGCTCCTTGACCCAGCGCCAGAATCGCCCGATGGGGATTCGCGCGAGCAGCGCCACCGGGATCAGCGCCAGCACCACGAACACGATCAGCGCCCCGTAGAGCGTGAGCACCAGCTTGCCCAGCGCGAGGATGACGCCGAGGCCGTTCTTGCCGATGGTACCGGCCACGGCAGCGAAGATGCCGATGGGGGCGAACTTCATCACCAGATTGGTGAACTTGAACATCACTTCGGCGAGGCCCTCGAAGAATCCCAGCATCAGCTCTTTGGGGCGGCCCGGCTTGGCCTGGGTCAGCGCGGCCGCGAAGAGCACCGAGAAGAAGACCACCTGCAGGATCTCGTTCTTCGCCGCGGCGTCGAAGAAACTCTGCGGCACCGTGTGCTCCAGCACGCCGGCCACGGTCACCGGCGCGTTCTGGAAGGCCTTGGCGTCTTCGGCCGACACCGCCAGGGACACGCCCTCTCCGGGACGAACCAGGTTGACCGCGGCGAGGCCGATGAACAGGGCCACCGTGGTCACCACTTCGAAATAGAGCAGCGATTTGAGGGCGAGGCGGCCCACCCGCTTGAGGTCGTCGCCATGGCCCGCGATCCCCACCACCAGGCTGCTGAAGATGAGCGGCACCACGATGCTCTTGATCATCCGGAGGAAGATGTTCGAGAGCGGCTTCAGCGCGTCGCCGACGTTGGCATTGAGCCAGACATCGTGATCCAGCCACCCCACCAGGGCACCCAGGATCGTGGCGATGATGATCCATTGGGTCAGCGGGATCCGTCGCAGGAAGCCGAGCATCGGCTACCTCGCCCCGACCAGGCTCGTAGCCTTCGCCTCGATGCCGGCCAGCAGCTGCTTGTAGGAGCCGGCAAACTTGGTCACCCCGTCTTCCTCCAGGAACCGGGTCACATCGGCGAGCGCGATCCCCATCGACGCCAGGGCCGCCAGGCGCTCCGGCGCCGTGGCGATGGCCTGGGCGATTCTCGGCTCCGGCTTCCCGTGGTCGCGGTAGGCCTCGAAGGTGTCCGGCGGAATGGTGTTCACGGTGTCCGCGGCCACCAGGGCTTCGATATAGAAGATGTCGGGATACTTGGGATCCTTGGTGCTGGTCGACGCCCAGAGCGGACGCTGGGGCCGGGCCCCGGCGGCGGCGAGAGCCCGCCAGCGCGGCGTGGCCCGGGAACGCTCGAAGGCCGCATAGGCCATTCCGGCGTTGGCGATGGCGATGGTACCGCGGAGGTGGTGGGGGTCCCCGGCCTTGTCGAGGAGGGGATCCACCCTGCCGTCGACCCGGCTCACGAAGAACGAGGCGACCGAATTGATCCGGTCGATCGGCTGCCCGGCTTTCCGGCGGCGCTCGAGTCCGGTCAGAAACGCCTCGATCACCTCTTCGTAGCGCTGCACCGAGAACAGCAGGGTGACGTTGATGCTGATCCCCGCCGCGAGCGATTGATCGATGGCGGCGAGCCCGGCGCGGGTGCCGGGGATCTTGATCATCGCGTTGGGCCGGTCCAGCGCCGACCAGAGCCGCTTGGCCTCCGCGATGGTGCCGTCGGTGTCGCCGGCGAGCTCCGGGCTCACCTCCAGGGACACCAGGCCGTCCGCGCCGCCCGACGCATCGTAGACCGGCCGGAAGGCGTCGCAGGCGGCGCGGACATCCTGGACCGACAGCGCCTCGAAGATCTCGCCGGGGGAGCGCCCCTCCGCCGCGAGCCGCCCGATGTCGGCGTCGTAATCGGCGCTCCCCGCGATGGCTTTCTCGAAGATGGTCGGGTTGGACGTCATCCCGCGGAGGCCGTCGTCGCGGATCAGCCCGGCCAGGCGCCCGGAGGCGATCAGGTCGCGGGTTATGTAGTCGTACCAGGGGCTCTGGCCCAGCTGGCCGAGGCGAATCAGGGGGTTGGCGGTCATGAGGGTCTCCGCGCCAGGGTACGCCGCACCGCCGCGATCACCGCGGCGACCGTGAATCCGAATTCCTCGAACAGTTTTTCCGCCGGCGCCGAGGCACCGAAGTGATCGATCCCGATCGCCTCGCCGTCTTCGGTGATCCATTCCCGCCAGCCCATCGTGCTGAGCGCTTCCACCGATACCCTGGCCCGCAGCGTCGGGGGCAGCACCTGGTCCCGGTAGGCCTGCGGCTGCCTGCGGAACAGCTCCCACGAGGGCAGCGAGACCACCCGCACCGCGGTCCCCTCGGTTCCCAGCTGGTCGGCGGCTTCGAGCGCGAGGTGGACCTCCGAGCCGGTGGCGATGATGATGGCCCGGGGCGCGCCGGCGGGCTCGCGCAGGACATAGCCGCCCCGCAACAGCCCCTCGGCGGATCCCAGCGCGCCGCGATCCGGCACCGGGAGCTTCTGCCGGGTCAGCACCAGCGCGGTGGGGCCGCTGCGGTGCTCGAGTGCGGCCCGCCACGCCATCGCGGTCTCGGGCGCGTCGCCCGGTCGAATGACCGTCATGTTGGGCACCGCGCGGAGCGCGGCCAGGTGCTCGATGGGCTGGTGGGTCGGGCCGTCTTCCCCCAGACCGATGGAGTCGTGGGTGAAGATGTAGGTCACCGGCACCCCCATCAGGCAGGCCAGGCGGATCGCGGGCTTCATGTAATCCGAGAACACCAGGAAGGTGCTGCCGTAGGGCCGGACTCCGCCGTGCAGCACCATGCCGTTCATCACCGATCCCATGGCGTGCTCACGGATGCCCCAGGCGAAATCCCGCCCGCCGTGATCCGCCTCGAACAGCCCGACACCCTTGACGTTGGTGCCGGTGCTCCCCGCCAGGTCGGCCGATCCGCCGGCCAGGGTCGGGACGAGAGGATAGAGCGCCGTGAGGGCCGCACCCGATGCCTGGCGGGTGGCGAGCCCGGTGCCGGCGGGAAAGCCGGGTAACACCTTGGCCCAGTCCAGCGCGATGCGCCCCGAGAGCGCGTCGTCGAACCCCGCGGCCAGGTCGTCATGGGCCCGCCGGTAACCCGCCAGACGGGACTCCCATTCCTGCCGGCGCTCCACCCACCGCTGTCGCGGTATCACCATCGCGTCGCGCACCTCGGGCGGCACGAAGAAGGCCGGCTCGGCCGGCCAGCCCAGGATCGCCTTGGTCTTGGCGACCTCGTCCTTGCCGAGCGCCTCGCCGTGGGCCTTGGCGGTGCCCTGCCGGGTCGGCGCGGGATAACCGATGATGGTTCGGAGCACGATCAGGGTCGGCCGCTCCGATTCGGCGCCGGCCTGGGTCAGCGCCTCATCGATGGCCGCGAGATCGTTGCCGTCGGCGACGTGGAGCACCCGCCATCCGTACGCCTCGAAACGCCGGCCCACATCCTCGCTGAAGGAGCGGGCGGTATCGCCGTCGATGGTGATGTGGTTGTCGTCGTAGATCAGGGTGAGCTTGTGGAGCTTCAGGTGACCGGCGAGCGAAGCGGCTTCGCTCGCCACGCCCTCCATGAGATCTCCGTCGCTGCAGAAGCACCAGACCCGGTGGTCCACGATCGCGTCGTCCGGCTGGTTGAAGCGCTGGGCCATCAGGCGCTCGGCGATCGCCATGCCCACGGCGTTGCCCACCCCCTGGCCGAGCGGTCCGGTGGTGGTCTCGACGCCGACAGTGTGACCGTGCTCCGGATGCCCCGGTGTCTTCGAGCCCCATTGGCGGAAATGCCGGATCTCCTCGAGCGGAAGGTCGTATCCGGTCAGGTGGAGCAGTCCATAGAGCAGCATCGACGCGTGACCGCAGGAGAGGACGAAGCGATCCCGGTCGGGCCACGCGGGGTTCGATGGATCGTGCTTGAGGTGCCGGGTCCACAGGAGCCAGGCCGCGGGCGCCAGGGCCATGGGCGTGCCGGGGTGGCCGCTCTCGGCCGCCTGCACGGCATCCATGGCAAGGACCCGGATCGTGTTGATGCTCCGCCAGGTGATGTTCGGGTCGGCGTCGGGCACTGGACGCGCGGGCGACCGCTGGGTGTCGACCGTCAGGGGAGTGCTCCTTTCAGACTGTGGAGGCAACGGCGCAGGCTGAACAGATAGGAGGGGAAAATATACAGCGTTCGTTTCCGCGTTGTCGTCCGGGTACTAGGATGGGCGGGGCGTTCCGATTAGATTTCGGCCTTGAATTCGAACACTTTGATCGCCCCAAACCGAGATCCCGTGCCCCGCAAGTCCCGCAAGCGTTCCCCCCGTGCTCCATCGATGGCCTCGTCCACGACCCTCAGACGGTCCGGAGGCCGCTCGTATCAGGCCCACCGCGACTGGCTCCTCGGCCTCCACGGCCCGGTCTGCGCCTATTGTGGCAAGATGATGGGGTCGGATGAAGTCACCCTCGACCACGTTCGCCCCCGCAAGGGCCAGACGGCCTACGACCGGCCCGACAACCTCGTGCTGGCGTGCCCCACCTGCAATTCCGCCAAAGCCGACACGCCTTTCCTCGCGTTCCTCCTGGCCCGCCGCAGCCGCGGTGTGTTCCTGCTGCACTACGGAGACCATCTCTCCGATGGCATCAAGGAAATCGTCAAGCAGGTGACCGAACGGCCGCTCCTGCCGCCGGACTGACCCAGGTAGATCCGAATCTGTTCTGCAGGGAATCGTTGCCGTTGGTCTGATCGAGACTGAGCGACGTAACGCGCGCGGTCCAGCTCAGGCGCGCGGGACGAGAGAATCTCCGCGGTCCACCCAGGCTACCCCAGCGCCTCGGCCACGATCCGGGCCTGCTCGACCGCGTGGGCGGTGGGATATCCCTCCGCGGGGCTGGCCCGCTCGGGTCGGCCGGCGTAGCGCAGTACTTGGCCGGTCTGGAGCAGGGCCCCCAGTTTCGGCGCGACGTAGGACCAGGCCCCCATGTTCCGGGGTTCCTCCTGCGCCCAGATCACCTCATGCGCGGCCGGATACCGCCCCAGCACGGCCTTGAGGGAATCTTCCGGGAACGTGTACAGCCCCTCCAGTCGCACGATGGCCGGCCGGCGATCGCCCAGCTTCGCCGCCTCGGCGAGCAGGTCGTAGTAGATCTTCCCGGAACACAGCACCACACGCCCGAGGGTGGCGGCCCGCGACTGGACGCCCGCCTCGGGATCGTCGATCACGGGACGGAATGTTCCCGTCGTCAGCTCTTCCAGGTGTGAAGCGGCCTGGGGCAGACGGAGCAGGCTCTTCGGCGTGAACACCACCAGAGGCCGGATCCGGTTGCGCCTTGCCTGGCGACGGAGCAAGTGGAAGAACTGAGCCGGTGTGGTGCAGTTGGCCACCCGGAAATTCCCTTCGGCCGCCTGCTGCAGGAAGCGCTCGATCCGGGCGCTGGAGTGCTCCGGACCCTGGCCTTCGTATCCATGGGGCAACAGCAGGGTCAGCCGGTTGGTGACGCCCCACTTGGAGAGTCCCGCCGCCATGAACTGGTCGACGATGACCTGGCCCCCGTTGATGAAGTCGCCGAACTGGGCTTCCCAAAGCACCAGCGCCTCCGGCGCCGCCGTGGCGTAGCCGTACTCGAATCCGAGCGCCGCGAGCTCCGAGAGGGGACTGTTGTACACCTCGAACGCGGCGAGCGCGCCGGGCAGCCGCGAAATCGGGGTGACGGTCTGCCCGGTCACTGCGTCATGCAGCACCAGGTGACGGTGACTGAAGGTGCCGCGCTCGGTGTCCTGTCCGGTCAGGCGGATCGGCACGCCGGCGGTGAGCAGCGAGGCGAAGGCGAGCGCCTCGGCGTGTCCCCAGTCGATGCCGCCGTCGGGTCCCATCGCGGGAATCCGCCGCTCGAGCTGACGCTTCAGCTTGGGGTGGACCGTGAATCCCTCGGGAACGGTCAGCAGCTGGGTGTTGAGCGCCAGGAGCTGCTCGGCCGGGACCGCGGTCTCGACCACCTCTCCGGACGGCACCTTCACGCCGAGGCCGGCCGTCCCGGTTGCCGGGGTCTGGGGAGCGCTGGCCTTGAATCCCTGCTGGATTTCGACCAGGCGCTGGTAGGCGGCAGCGTAGCGGGACTCCGCGTCCTCCGCGCTCAACGCGTTCTCGGCCACCAGCGTCGCGGCATAGAGTTCCCGCGCGGTCGGGTGATTCTTGATGCGTTCGTACATGAGCGGCTGGGTGTACGACGGCTCATCGCCTTCGTTGTGCCCCCAGCGCCGATAGCCCACCAGATCGATCAGGGCATCGCGGTGGAACTCCTCCCGGTACATGCTCGCCAGGCGCACCGCGGCCAGGCAGGCCTCGGCGTCGTCCGCGTTGACGTGGATGATCGGGATGTCGAAGCCCTTGGCCAGATCGCTCGCATGGCGGGTGGACCGCGCATCCGACATGTCGGTGGTGAAGCCGATCTGGTTGTTGGTGATGAGGTGCACCGTCCCGCCGACCCGGTAGCCGCGCAATGCCCCCAGGTTCAGCGTCTCGGCCACGACGCCCTGCCCGGCGAAGGCGGCGTCGCCGTGGATCACCACCGGCACGGCCACCACCGGATCGTGCACCGCCTCCTGGCCCCGGCGCTGGGTCTGCTGGGCTCGGGCGCGCCCATCCACCACCGGTCCCACGAATTCGAGATGGCTCGGGTTATGGGCCAGCGCGACCGTGATCGCCTTGCCGGAACGGGTGCGGTAGGCCCCGTCAGCGCCGTGGTGGTACTTCACGTCGCCGGTGCCCGGGTCCTCGGTGCTGCCGACTTCCTCGAGGTGCTTGGCCCCCTCGAACTCGGCGAAGATGGTGACGTAGGGCCGGCCCACGTTGTGGGTCAGCACGTTGAGCCGGCCGCGGTGCGCCATCCCGACCACGACCTCGCGGGCGCCCCGGTCGGCCGACAGCTCGATGACCAGGTCGAGCATCGGCACCAGCAGGTCCACACCCTCGATCGAAAAACGCTTGTGCCCCAGGTACGCCTTGTGGAGGAACCGCTCGAAGGCCTCGACCGCGATCAGGCGGTCCAGCAGGGCGAGCCGGTCGTCCCGGGTCATGGGCCGGCGATGCGCCCCCGACTCGATCATCTGCCGGAGCCAGACCCGCTGCCCATGGTCGCTGACGTGCTCGACCTCGTAGGCGATGGTACCGCAGTAGGTGGCCTGCAGGCTGGGCAGCGCGTCGGCCAGGGTTTCGCCGGGCACCGCGATCCGCAGCACCCGGGCGGGAATCTTCGCCAGCACATCGGGGGTGAGACCGAGCGCGCCGGGATCGAGCGCGGGGTCACCCGAGGGCTCGCTGCCCAGGGGATCGAGCCGCGCGGCCAGATGTCCATGGGTCCGGAACGCCTTGACCAGCGCCATCGCGGCGGCGACGTGGACCAGATCGTCGACGGTGGTGGATGGCCCGACGGCGGGGGGATGAGCGGACTGGCTGCCGGAAGGGGCGCTCGAGGGCGCACCGGCGATCCGGGCCGCCGGCGCCCCGTCGGCCCAGGTCAATCCGAAGGCGCCGAAGATTCCCTCGTAGAACCCTTCACTCCCGGCCAGCATCTGTTCGACGGTCCGAAGGAACGCACCCGATTCGGCGCCCTGGATCACCCGATGATCGTAGGTGCTCGTCATCGTCATCACCTTGCTCAAGCCAAGGCGTGCGATGGTGTCGGGTGTCGCGGTCGCGAACTCCGGCGGATAGGCGATGGCGCCGACGGCGATGATCGAGCCCTGGCTCGCCATGAGCCGGGGCACCGATGCCACCGTGCCAAGGCCACCCGGATTGGTGAGCGTCATGCTGCCGCCGGCGAAATCGTCGGGCATCAGCTTGTTAGTGCGGGCCTTCTCGACGATCGTGTCGTAGGCCGCCTGGAACTCCGCATAGCTCATCGCTTCGGCGTGCTTGAGCACCGGCACCACCAGCCCCCGGCTGCCGTCTTTGCGCTCCACATCCACGGCCAGGCCGAGGTGGATTCCGTCGGGGGTGACCCGGTGGGGGACTCCGTCGATCAGCGCGAAGGACTGGCCCATGACCGGATGCTGCCGCGCAGCCTGAACCAGGGCCCAGGCGATGAAATGCGTGAAGGAAGCCTTCTCCGGCCGGCCCGCGGCCTTGAGTCCCGCGTTGAAGCGGGATCGGGCCGATTCCAGGGCAGCGACCGGGATTTCGCGGAAGGTGGTGGCGGTCGGGACCGAGAGACTCTCGGTCATGTTCTGGACCAGCCGCGCCGCGGGTCCCTTTATCGGGGCGGTGTTCCCGTGCGATCCGGGACCGGCGGGAGCGGCCGCGGGTGCGGCGGGCGGCTGGGTTGCCGCGCCACCTCCGTTTTTTCCCGCGGCCGTCGTCGCGGTGCCGTTGCCGGCGGCGGGTCGTTCGCCCACCCGGCCGCTCTCGAACAGGGTGCGCCAGTCCGGCGCGACCGAGTTCGGGTCGCGGAGATAGTCCTCGTAGAGAGCCTGCGCGAATCCGGCGTTGGCGGTCTCGAAGACGTTGGGATCGGCGGGATGATCCATGCCCCTAAGATAAATGCACCGCCGTGCATGCGGAGGCCGTGACCCGAACCGGCGTTACCAGGTCAGCCGGGTGCTCAACTGCAGGGTGTTTGCGTGATAGACCGATCCTCCCCCGGTGACTGTCCCGGTGGTATTGGCGACGTTCGAGAAGGCATACGCGAACGCGAATTCGACGCCCGGGCGCGGTCGATAGGCGAGCGACGCGCCCACCCGCTGGGTTCCCCGGACTTCACCGGGATCGTCGAACCGGACCTGCTGAATTCCGAGGCCGCCGGAGAGCTCGGCCGCCCATCCTAGCTCGCGGCCCGTTCCGATCCGGGTGCCGAGCTCGCCGAGGAGGAATCGCGACGGGGCGAAATAGCCGTCGTGGGGAGATTCGTCATACCCGAATCCCCGTCCCGTCAGCGACAGCGAGAACAAACGCCGAACCCGCCAGCTGAGTGCCGCGAATCCGGCCCGCCTCTGATTCGGCCCGGAGCCTCCGGTCAGATCGGCGACCTCGCCTCCGGCAGCCAGATCCACGCGCGGCAGGAGCGACAGCTTGGCCTCGCCGGCGTACGAGGTCACGGTGATTCCCGAGACGATCAATGCCGCGGTCTCGTCGAACACGCTCCGGGTGACGCCACCTCCGATCGAGAATCCCGAGGAGATTCGCAGTGTGGTTCGGGCGCTTCCGATCGTGAACGTCCTTTCATTTTTTGGAATGGCCTGGACCACGCTGGTGCGGACGGCGCCGAGCTCTCCGGTAAGGGTGAGGAAGTTGCCTCCGTGCACCTGCAGACTCGCGCGGCCGGTCGCCGACCGGCCCCGAGTTCCTGCGAGGCGGGCCTCCCGAAAGCTGCCGGTTGCGGTGAATCGGGTGCGCGAGGCCGGCCGCATGCTGGTGGCCAGGGACACGACCTCGCTCTCGTTCTTGTCGCTGTCCCACAGGGCGGACCCTCCCGGCTCGAGCGTCCAGCCCAGATCCGCGTTGACCCAGCGCATCTGCTCGCGGGCGTCGGGGTTCGCGGGGTCGGCCAGCTGGGCCCGTTTCAGGGCGGTCCGGGCCGCCTCACTGCGTCCCGACCAGCGCAGCACCTGCGCGAGTCCCACCCAGACTTCGGCGTCCTTGGGCGCCTTGGTGGAGAGCTCCCGCCAGATCCGCTCGCTTCGGCCGAGATCTCCGCGCCACGCGGCCACCAGCGCGATGCCCTTCTGGCTCTCCAGGTTTTCCCCCCCTTTGCCCAATGCCGCATACGCGCGTTCCGATTCCTGCAATCGTCCGGCCCAGGCCAGACTTCTCGCTCGGGCGAGACCGGCCTCGATATCCCGGGGATTCCGGATCAGCCATTTGTCGTAGCGCGCCAGCGCCTGGCGACTCCGGCCGGCCCAGGTGAGCGCGCGGGCCGCGCCCAGCGCGGCTTCGCGGTAGGTGGCGTCGCGAGCGAGAATGGAATCGTAGATCGCGACCGCGTGCGCGGTGTTGCCGCTCCAGGCGTAGGCTCTGGCGAGGGCAAGCCGGCCCTCTTCGTCGCGGGGCTCCAGCCGCACGTACAGGGCAAACAGCGGAAGGGCTTCCTTGAGATCGCCGTCCCAGCTGCGCAGCACCGCCAGGCGGTAAACCGACCGGGAGGATCCGAGGGAATCAATCGCCAGCACCCGGGTGTAGGCTTCCCGGGCCTTCGGGAATTGACCGGCGGTCCAGGCCGAATCCCCGGTGCGGATCGCCGACTCGATGGGATGCGTTTGTGCGACGGCGAGGCCGACGGTCAAGGCCCATAGCGCAATCAATGCCGCACCGCTTCTTTTCAGGCGTGCCGTCATGCGCTTCCCTCTCGAGGTGGTTACGGTCCCTTGGGTCGTTGGCCGTGCTGGTCGCTCCTCCCGCAGTTCCGAATCCGATCCAGTCGCCCCGCGCTGCAGGTTGTGTGCCCCTTCCACACAGTGTGGCGGTGACACTCGACTCGGCCTGGGCCGCGTACCACAGCCGCCGCATCGCCCGGGCGGATTCGGCATTTCGCGAGGTGCTCTCGCAGTGCCCCAGAGAACCCGGTGCGCTCACCGGGGTCGGATACCTCGCCATGCGCGATGGCGCCATCGATGAAGCGCGGCGCCGGTTTGCGCTGGCCCTGGAGGTCGCTCCCGATGGCTATGACGCGCTGACGGGTATGGGGATAGCGGCCTACCGCCAGGGAGACATCAAGGGCGCGCGGGACGCGTTTCGCCGCGCGGCGACGCTGTTCCCCGAGGATTCCCTGGTGCGCTCCTACCTGGACCGGCTCCCGGCATCCTACGCCGACATCACGCTGCCGCCGATCCAGCGAGCGGCAAACCTCAGGGTGGACGCCCGCACCGGGCGGCGGGTGTTCGAGATTCCCGATGGCCGGGGCGGTTGGTCGCCCTTGTGGCTCAAGGGGGTAAACATCGGAGCGGCACTGCCCGGCAAACATCCCTCCGAGTTTCCGTCCGATGACGGCACCTACGACCGGTGGCTCGCGCTCGCCGCGGAGATGGGCAGCAACACCATCCGGGTCTACACCATTCATCCGCCCCAGTTCTATCGCGCGGTGGAGAAGTGGAACCTGGCCCATCCGGCCGCGCCGCTCTGGCTCATTCATGGAGTGTGGACCGAGCTGCCTCCCGGAAAACTGGAAGAGCGTTATGACGATCCGCAGTGGCGGGAGGACTTCCGTGCCGAAGCGAGGCGCGTGGTCGACGTGTTGCACGGGCACGGAGTGATCGAACCCAGGCCGGGCCACGCCGCCGGTGTCTACACCGCGGATGTTTCGCGCTGGGTGATCGCCTACATCATCGGGCGGGAGTGGGAACCGTACTCGGTGGTGGCATTTTCCAAGGCGCATCCGTCGCTCCGGGCCTACCAGGGGCGCTTCCTGCAAATCTCGGCGGGAAACGCCACCGAGGTCTGGCTGACCGAGGAGTGTGACTACCTGCTCCGGTACGAGGTGGACACGTATAATGCGATTCGTCCGGTGGCCTACACCAACTGGCCCACCCTCGACCCGCTGTCGCATCCGACCGAGAGCACCGCGAAGGAGGAGTCGAAGCTGCGCACCTGGCTCCTGCCCGAACCCTCGCACGAGTTCGACAACGACGCGATCGCGCTCGATGCGGTGAAGATGCGCGCCACCTCCGTCAATCCGGCGGGATCATTCGCGTCCTATCACGCCTATCCCTACTACCCGGATTTCATGGTGCTGGACCCGGGATATTCCAGGGCTCGCTCCCCCGACGGCCCCAGCAACTACTACGGCTACCTCCACGAGCTGGTGGAGCACCACGGCGACATGCCGGTGGTGATCTCGGAGTACGGGGTGCCCTCCTCGCGCGGCAATGCCCACGTTCAGCCCCAGGGCTGGAACCACGGCGGCCACTCGGAGGCGGAGCAGGCCGAGATCGACGCCCGGCTCACTCGGGACATCCACGCGTCCGGCGCCGCCGGGGCGGTGCTTTTCGGGTTGATCGACGAGTGGTTCAAGAAGAACTGGCTGGTGATCGACTTCGAGCAGCCCCTGGAACGGAACCGGCTCTGGCTCAACCCGCTGGACGCGGAACAGAACTACGGGATCGTCGCGATGCGGGCGGGGCCCAAGGACTCGGCGATCACCATCGATGGCGCCGCCGCGGACTGGGGCAGCCGGGGACACCACTGGCCCATCGAGGAAACATCGACGCCGCCTCCGCTCCTGATCAAGGATTTTCGGGTCACCTCGGACGAGGCCTACGTGTATTTCCGGCTCGATGTCGGCGCGATCGACTGGAACCGGGGCCGCTATCTGGTGGGGATCGATACCCACGGATCCGAGCTCGGCGGACACACCCTGCCCCATACCGGCACCCGCTGCCGGGCCGGGCTGGAGTTCGTGCTCGATCTCGGAGGTCCCGCGCGAGGCTATCTCCTGGTGGACCGGCCCTACGGGCTCTATCGCGCCGCCCCGCTGCGCGGGACCGTGCCGCTGCGCACCATGCAGGTGTACAATCGCCCCTGGCGGTCGGTGCCCCACGACGACCCGCGCTGGGATTCTCTCCAGGTGGAGACCAACCGCGAGCGCATTGGTCGCGACGGAACGGTGTATCCTGCGGCCACCTACGAACGCAACCGGCTCCGCTTCGCGCGCCAGTCCGAAACGACGCTGACCGACTGGTTCGCCGACCCCGGGACCGGAGTGATCGAGGCCCGGATTCCCTGGGGCATGCTGGAAGTGCTCGATCCCTCTTCGCGTCTGGTGCTGGAGGGAACCGGCCCGGACGGCCGTGACCCCAAGGGGATCGAGACCGACGGATTCCGGTTCGTGGTGCAGAGCTACGATCCCCAAGCGCCCAGGTCGGATGGCGCATTGCTGGGGTGCGGCGCTCCGCTTGCGTGGACCTGGAGCACCTGGGAGACCCCCACATGGCACGAAGAGATCAAGCCGCTGTTCGCGGCCATGAAGGAAACCTTCCGGTCCATCACCGG
>DASYPZ010000355.1:0-1598 GCA_036006105.1 Gemmatimonadales bacterium
GCCCATTGGGCCCGGAACGACGCCGTGAATGAATTCTCGCGGGAAAAGCTGCCGGTCGGAGAGACATCGTGGGGCATCCCGTTGAGCTCTTTCCAGACATGCAGGGGATTGATCCCCGCGGATCCCTTCGAGCCCCGCAGTCCGACTCCGAACCGCTCGCCCTCCCCGATGTGACGCCAGGTCACGTCCACGAAGATCGCCGCCCCGTTCTCGCAGACCACGTACGCGCTCCCCGACTGCTCGACGCCCCGCTCTCCCCGCGGCTTGGTGAGCGCCGCGCTCACCCGGACCGGGGTCGGGTTCCCGCAGAGCCAGAAGCAGAGGTCGAGCATGGTGAGCCCGAGGTCGAGCATGGCGCCACCGCCCGCTTCGTCCTTGCGCTGGCGCCAGCCGAGCGCCGCGCGGGCAAAGCGCGCCACGTGCCAGCTGGAGCGGACGCTGTCGATTTCTCCCAGCTCGCCGCTCTGCACGAAACTCCGGACCGCCTGCGCATCCGGCCGGTACCGGTGGGTCATGCCCGCCATCACCACCTTGCCCCGCTTCTCCGCCGCCCGCGCGATCCGCTGGGCACCGGCGGAGGTCACCGAGAGCGGCTTTTCCACCAGGACATGCGCGTTGGACCGCAGGGCCGCCTGGATGTGGTCCTCGTGGAGATGATTGGGCGTGGCAATGAGGAGCGCGTCGACTTCTACATGGCCGAGAAGATCCTCGATGTCGTCGAACACATCCCGAATCCCGAACCGCTCCGCCAGGGCCCGCGCCTTGGGGACGTCCACGTCGCAGATCGCCGTCAGCTCGACGTTCTTGAGCTTCTTGAGCACCGGCAGATGCGCCACCTGCACGACGGCGCCGGCGCCGATCAGACCGATGCGGATGGGATTGCTCATGGCGTCCCTGCTCAGTAGGTGCGGGTAATGACGGTTCCCGGAAAATAAGCCAGGAGGATGTCCGTGTAGGGAAATCCCGCCCGGGCTCGGCCCAGGGCTCCCCACTGGCACATGCCGACGCCGTGGCCCGCACCAGACCCCTCGGCGACCAGCTGCACGATGCGGCCGCCCTCCCGGCCCACCTGCAGGTTGAAGGTGGCGCTCCGGAGGATGCTGCCGTCACTGGTGCGGAGCACGAGACGGGCCACCGGACCGGAGATGGTGTAGCTCGCTCCCTCTCCCACGACGTTCAGATGCGCGACCCGGCCGGTCGGGGTCCGGTCCACCACCTGCAGGTCTCGCACCGACTCGGCCAGCTCCGCGGGCGCCCCGGCAACTGGAAGGGTTTCCCGGAGAATTCGGGCCAGCGCTTCGCCGGTCCAGCGCTCCTGCCAGCGAAACCGTGGAGAGATGGCGCACCAGGCCCGGCCCGCGTCGTCCTGATCCCGAATCGACCGGAGATAGGGCCGATCCGCCCCGGCGTACACCTCGGTGCCGTCGGCGGTCCGTCCGCCGCAGGTGGAGTGGAAGAACGCATCGATGAGGCGACCGTCGAAGGTGAGCACCTGCCCTGCGGTTTCCTGAACCGCCTGGTCGGAGACCGGCGTCTCGAATCCCACTCCCGCATAGGCCTGGTCGGCCACGGTCGCGAGCAGGTCGTATCCGCGGACC
>DASYPZ010000356.1:0-1727 GCA_036006105.1 Gemmatimonadales bacterium
CCCTTCTTGGGAGGCGGCCCCGGACGCCCCGGACGGGATGATTCGCGGCGAGGTGACATGTCTTGAATGTACCCGCCGACCGCCGCTACTGCATCAGGCGGTCGGCCAGCGCGAAGGCGAATACGGTCACGCTCATCACCCCGTTCATGGTGAAGAACGCGGCATTCAGCCGGGACAGGTCGCCCGGTTTCACCAGGGTATGCTCATACACGAGAATGACCGCGGCCACCACGACCCCGGCGAAATACCAGGGCCCGAACCCGGCGCCCCAGCCGAAGAGCAGCAGGGCCGGAATGGTGATGCCGTGGAGCAGCTTGGCCAGCAGGATGCTTCGCCGCTCGCCCAGGCGCACCACGGCGCTGCGGAGGCCAAGCGCGCGGTCGAACGCCTCGTCGGGCAGGGCGTAGAAGATGTCGAAGCCCGCCACCCAGGACGCCACGGCGAGCGCGATCACCAGAAGCAGCCAGGCCGGATCGCTCCAGGCACCGGCGACCGCCAGGTACCCGCCGACCGGGGCGATGGCCAGTGAGGCGCCCAGCCAGAGATGAGGCCACCAGGTGAACCGCTTGGAAAGGCTGTAGGTCATCACCCAGATCAGCGCGAGCGGCGCGAGGAGCAGGCAGAGCGGATTGAGCAGCGCGCTGGCGGAAAGAAAGACCGCGCCGGCCACGACGACGGAAACCCAGGCCTGGGCCAGCGTGAGGGCCCCGCGAGGCAGCTCGCGCGCCCTGGTGCGCGGATTCTTCGCGTCGAACTCCCGATCGGCGATCCGGTTGAACCCCATCGCCACCCAGCGCGCCCCCGAGAAGGCCAGGATGACCAGCCCGACGCCGCGCCAGGTGACCGGATACCGCAGCGACGCGGCGAGCACGCCGAGCAGGGCGAAGGGAAGCGCGAACAACGTGTGGGGAAGCTTGACGAAGTTGACCAGGCGGACCAGGAGCGACTCGCCGGTGAAGGTCTGGCCCTCCCGCCGGGCATCGGGAATGGGCAACCGGGAATCGGACACGCTCACAACCGGATTCCCAGCCTGGCCCACATCGCATCCACCGCCCGCCTCGTGTCCGCATCCATCGTCATGACTTCCGGCCACTCGCGGGTGAATCCCTCTTCCGGCCACTTCCGAGTCGCGTCAATGCCCATCTTGCTGCCGTAGGTGAAGGCGCGGCTCGAGTGGTCCAGCACGTCCATCGGGCCCATGGTGAAGCGCACGTCCCGCTCGGGATCGATGTTGTTGAGCGCCACCCACCAGGCCTCGTCGGCGTCCTGGACGTTGACCTCCTTATCGACCACCACCAGGACCTTGGCCAGCGACATCAGGCCCTGACCCCAGAGCGCATTCATCACCTTGTAGGCCTGGCCAGGGTACTGCTTGTCGATCGAGACGAAGACCAGATTGTGAAAGATGCCGGGCGCCGGCATGTGGTAGTCGACGATTTCGGGTACGGTGAGCTTGAGCAGCGGAAGGAAGATCCTCTCCGTGGCATGGCCGAGGTAGTAGTCCTCCATGGGGGGCCGGCCGACCAGCGTCGCCGGATACACCGGACTCTCCCGCATGGTGATCGCGGTGACGTGCACCTTGGGGTAGTAATCCGCGAGCGAATAGAACCCGGTGTGGTCGCCGAACGGTCCCTCCAGCACCAGCTCTTCGGCGGGATCGATGAATCCCTCGAGCACGATCTCCGCTTCGGCCGGGACTTCGAGGTCACAGGTCACCGCCTTGGCCA
>DASYPZ010000357.1:0-4203 GCA_036006105.1 Gemmatimonadales bacterium
GGTGCAGTGGCTGTACAACAATTATCGCGCGGTGATCTCGTTCACGGGGCAGCTGGGCTTTTCGCGGCTGCGCATGACGCCCGCCTCGAGGGCGGAGTTTTCCCGGGCCCGAGCCGAGGTGATGCGACAGGGCGCGATACATTGACGTAGGGGGTGTCTTACCTTTCACGGATGCCGAATCACGACCCACCCCAGCTCTTTCTCGTCGACGGGTATGCCCTGATTTATCGCGCGTTTTTCGCGCTGATTACCCGCCCCCTCCGGACCAGCCGGGGGGAGAATACCTCGGCCGCCTGGGGCGTCGTCAATTTTCTCCTGCGGCTCCAGTCCAAATATCGGCCCGATTATCTGGTCTGGGTGCTCGACGCCGGAGATTCCTTCCGCACCCAGCGCTACGCCGCCTACAAATCCACCCGGGAAAAACTCGACTCCGAGCTCCAAGCCGACTTCGACACCGCGCTGGAGCAGATTGGCGGGCTGCTCGCTGCGTTCCGGGTTCCGGCGCTCGCGGTGCAGGGGTATGAGGCCGACGACGTGATCGGCACGGTGGCCACGCGCGAAGCGGCGGCCGGTCGTCAGGTCGTGATCGTGTCCGGAGACAAGGACTTCTACCAGCTCATTGGGCCCCGCGTCTCGCTGCTGAATCCGGGGCGAGGAGGGCCCGGCGGGGTCGATGAAACCTGGATCGACGAAACCAACGCGTCGGAGCGGCTGGGCGTGCCTCCGCGCCAGGTGGCCGACTACCTCGCGCTGGTCGGGGACAGCTCGGACAACGTGCCCGGTGTCCGGGGCATCGGGGACAAGGGCGCGGTGCAGCTCCTGACCGAGTTCGGCGACCTGGAGACGCTGCTGGCCGGGGCGGCCGGCATCAAGGCCAAGCGTCCTCGGGAAGCGTTGCTCCAGTACGCCGCGGAGGCCCGGCTCTCCCGGGAGCTGGTGACCATTCAGTGTGATGTCCCGGTCGAGCTGGACATGACTCTCGCCGCGGTGCGGGAGCCGGACCTGGATGCCCTGGTCAAGATCCTGAGCCGGCTGGAATTCCACTCCCTCGCCAAACGACTCACCGAGGCCGGCGGTCGTGCCACGGCTGCGCCGGAGCCGGCGACCGAAACCATTCCGGATGTGGCCGTCACTCCCACGATCGTCATTCCGGTTGCGACATCGTGTGTGCGAGTGGTGGACCACCCGGATCAGATCGAAGCGCTCGCCCGCACGCTCCGCGCCGCGCCACTTATCGCGATCGACACCGAAACCGGTTTGCTCGAGCCCCATGATGCCGAGCTGCTGGGGCTTTCGTTCGCGGTGGACCCGGATACGGCCTGGTATCTGCCCTTCGGCCACCAGCCGCGGGGCGGCGCACTTGCGGCGCCGGCTCCGGTGACCAACCTCCCTCCGTTGACCGACCCCGCGCTCGCTTCCATCGCGGCGGTGCTGCGTGATCCGGCGGTGAAGAAGGCGGGTCACAACATCAAGTACGACTGGCAGGTGCTCCGCCGGGCCGGCATCGAGCTCAAGGGAGTCGTCTACGACTCCATGCTGGCCAGCTTCCTCCTGGACCCCGGCCGCCGTTCCCACGGCATCGACACACTGTCGCTCGAGTTGCTGAACCGGCCGATGCGCAGCCACGAAGACCTGACGGGGAAGGGAAAAACCCGGATTCCCTTCGCGGAGGTGGGGATCGCCGACGCCGCCGACTATTGCGGCACCGACAGCGCCGCCGTGCTGGCGCTGCACCGGCTGTTCGCGCCGCGACTGGCCGAGGCGGCGATGCAGCCGTTGCTCGACGGACTGGAGATGCCGCTGGTGGAGGTCCTGGTCGATATGGAGTGGACCGGGATCGCCCTCGACCCCGAGTTGTTTCGCCGGCTGGCCCTCGAGCTCTCGGCCGATCTGCGGAGACTCGAGGCGGACATCGCAGTCGCGGCGGGAGGCTCGGTCAACCTGAACAGCCCGAAGCAGCTCGCCTCGGTGCTGTTCGACAAGCTGCAGCTCCCCGCGCTCAAACGAACCAAGACCGGCCCCTCGACCGATGCCGATGTGCTGGAGCAACTCGCCGAGATGGGGCACGAGGTCCCCCGGCTGCTGCTCGAGTATCGCGAGCTCGAGAAACTGCGCTCCACCTACGTGGACGTCCTGCCCCGGAAGATCCACCGCGTGACCGGTCGCGTCCATACCAGCTTCAATCAGATCGGCGCCGCGACCGGGCGGCTCTCCTCCACCGACCCCAATCTCCAGAACATTCCGGTGCGCTCTCCGCGGGGTGAGGCGATTCGCCGCGGCTTCGTGCCGCAACCGGGATGGAAGTTCGTGGTGGCGGATTACTCCCAGATCGAGCTGCGCCTGATGGCCCATCTTTCCCTCGATCCCGCCTTCATCGAAGCATTCCGTCAGGGACAGGACATCCACCGGCAAACGGCTGCGATCATCTTCGACGTGCCGGTGGCGGAGGTGACTGGCGAGATGCGGGCCCGGGCCAAGACGATCAACTTCGGCACGATCTACGGCCAGGGCCCCTTTGCCCTGTCGAAGCAGCTCTCGATTCCCCAGGAGGAGGCCAAGGCGTTCATCGCCGAGTATTTCCGCCGCTTCGCCGGGGTCCGCACCTTCCTCGACCGTCAGGTGCAAATCGCCCGGGAGCGGGGGTATGTGGAAACCCTGTTCGGCCGGCGCCGTTACATCCCCGAAGTGAACGACCGCAACTTCAACATGCGGGCGTTCGGTGAACGGCAGGCCCAGAACGCTCCGCTGCAGGGTTCCGCGGCCGACCTGATCAAGATCGCGATGGCCCGCCTCCATGGTGCGTTGCGGGACGAGGGATTCGCCGCCCGACTGCTGCTCCAGGTCCACGACGAGCTGGTGCTCGAGGCACCGGTGGCGGAGGTCGAACGGGTGGCGCGTCTGGTGAAGGAGTACATGGAGGGCGCCGCAACGCTGGAGGTCCCTCTGGTGGTGGACGTGGGCGTCGGTGACAACTGGCTCGACGCGAAGAGTTAGGGCTCCGGCGGCGGGATCGGATGAGAGCCGGACGTTCCGGCCATCCCGGATCCCTGACCTCCCCTCCGACCGCCGGGCCACCAGTTCCAGCGACCCGCCAGATGCATGATGGCGGGCACCAGCACCATCCGGATCAGGGTCGCATCGAGCAGGACCGCCACCGCCAGGCCAAATCCCAGGAACTGCACCATCAGCACCCGCGCGAACGCGAACGCCCCGAAGACCACGATCATGATCAGCGCCGCGGAAGTGATCACCGAGGCGGTGGCGCTGACCCCCTCCATGGTCGCCTCGGTGTTGCGCCCGGTGCGATCGAAGGCCTCCTTGATGCGGGACAGCAGAAACACTTCATAGTCCATGCTGAGGCCGAAGACCACCGCGAAGACCAGGACGGGGATGACCACGAAGATCGCTTCGGTGCGACCGGTGATTCCGAAGGCCTGACCGCCAAATCCGTACTGGAAGACCAGGACGATCATGCCGAAGGTGGCGCTCACCGACAGCGAATTCATGATCACCGCCTTGAGCGGGACCAGCACCGAACGAAACGCGATCGCGAGCATGACGGCGGTCACCCCCAGCACCAGCGCGATGATGCCGGGGAATCGTCCGAGCAGATCCTCCTGGAAGTCGACGCTGGAGGCCACGTAGCCGCCCACCTGGATGGTCGCGCCCTTGAGCTGCTTGATGTGGTTGGACCGGGCGAGAGTCCGGATGCTGGCGACCAGCTCCATGGAGGTGGTGAGCGAGGTCGAGTCTCGAGGAATCACGTCGACCAGCGCCATCCGCCCGTCCCGGCTCAGATAGGCGTCGACCGCGTCGCTGTACCGGGCGCGCGCCGAATCGGCGTCGGAGTAGATCAGGGAATAGGCCAGCAGCGATTGACCGGGGGTGAGATCGACCAGGCTCTTCACATCCCGCACCCTCGGGTCGGTGCGGATGGAATCGGAGAGGTGCCGCAGCGCCCGGAGTCCGACCAGATTCGTGGCGGCTTGCCCCTCGGGGAACTCCACCAGCACCCGAATCGGAAAGAGGTAGCCCGACACCCCGATCCGCTCCAGCATCTCGACCCCTGCCCCCGCCTCGGTCTTCGACGGCCACCAGTTCCTGGCCGGTAGCCCGATCCGGATCCAGAGCAGTGGCGCGGTGAGGATGGCCACGGCGGTGGCCCCCAGCACCAGCGCTCGGCGCGGATGTCGTGACAACGTG
>DASYPZ010000358.1:0-11066 GCA_036006105.1 Gemmatimonadales bacterium
CGGAAAGACCGAGGCATCGGTGATCCTGGGTGAGGCCGCCGCGGCGATGAAGCTGGCCCAGCGGGATCTGGCGGAAGTCCGCGTCAAGGAAGCCTTGCCGGCCATGTACCGCGCGCTCAAGTCCCTCGAGAAGCTGCGGAATTCGGAACGCCTCTATCTGCGCGGGGTCTTTCCAAAGCTGGTGGTCGACCTCGACAAGATCCGTCTCAAGGGCACCGACAAGGCCGGCGTGGGAGCGCGGGATCCGCGTCCGGCCCTGCCCGACTCCCGGACCGCCCTGCTGGACCGGCTCGACCGGGTGCTTCCGCTGGTCGCCCGGGGCGGCGCCGGTCTCCGCGATTCCCTGATCCTGATTCGCGTCGACGCGCTGACCGTGGCTCCCGACGCCGCGCCGGCGCTGGCGCGGGCCATCGATGCCGTCGGGGCGGGGCGGAGTCCGGCGCCGCTGCTCGCCGCGGCCCGCCGAACCCTGCTCCGGACCGCCGAAGCCGTACCCGGTTTGTCCGCGGGGCGTGGCGCACCGTGAAGCCGTTCACCTTCGCCACCGCCATGTACGCGTCGGGTGATTGGGAAAGCGGCCAGATGGTCGCCGCCATCGTCATCGATTCGCTGGCACGCTTCACCACGCTCGACCTGGCCCCGGCCGGTGTCAACGTCGCCATCGATTCGCCGGGGCTGTTCGAGTATCCGTTCTTGTATCTGACCGGGCACCTGCCGGTCCGCTTTACCGCCGGGGAGCGCGCCAACCTGAGCCGCTACGTGGAGCGGGGCGGATTCCTCTTCGTGGACGATCACAATCACGATGTGGACGGGGTGTTTCACAAGACCGCGACCGAGGAGCTGACCCGTCTCTTCGGCCCGCTTCGGACCGTGCCCAACGATCACGCGCTCTACCACTCGTTCTTCGACTACCCGGACGGACCGCCGGCCACCTCGCACGAGCTCAACGGCTGGGGCGACAACCTGGTACACGAGCATCTGAGCGGCGTCATGCGCGGTGATCGCATCGATGTGCTCTACAGCAACAAGGACTACAGCTCCGAGTGGTCGATGCACCCGGACAGCAAGCGTTTTCTCGAGGTCGACCCGTCCCGGTTCAGCGTGAACATCGTGGTGTATGCTCTCACCCGCTGATCCGGCCCGCGGCGCCGCACGGCGTGCCTTCGAGGCCGCGACATTCGCCGCGGCACTCGGCCTGCTGCTGTGGCTGCTGATCCGCTCGGTATCCGGTTCCGGCGCCGGGCCGGAGGAGCGTGTCACCTCGGCGACGCTTCCCGCCGCGCTGGCGCGGTGGAGCACGATCGATGGGGTCTCCCGGGTGGGCGTGGTGGTCGACGGGGACGTCTCGCCGTTCGCGCTCGACTGGCTGGCGGCACTCCGGAAGTCGGGAACGCCGGCAGCCTGGGAGGGAGCGCCGGCTGCGCTCGCGGCGGTAAACGACCCGATCGCGGACCCGTCCGGAGGAACCCGGATCCAGGTTGCCGCGGCGGCGGGAACTCCGATTGCGCTCGACGACAGATTCGGCCCGCTCGATTCGGTGACCACGGGACAGAGTGGGGCGCGGTTTGTCGCCCGCTCGGGACCCCAGTGGATTCGGGCCCGGACCGGCCGCCTCGCCGCGAGAGCCTCGACCCCCGATTCGCTCGGGTTCGGTCGACTGCTCCTGCTCGCTCGCGTCGGGTGGGAGAGCAAGTTCGTCGCCGCGGCGCTGGAGGAGCGGGGCTGGCAGGTGGATGCGCGGCTGGCGCTCTCGCCCAAGGGCGATGTGGCGCCGGCCGGAGCCGCCCGCCTCGACACCAGCCGCTATTCCGCCGTCATCGTGCTCGATTCCCTGGCTCCGGCAGATCTGACCGCGGTCGGTCCATACATTCGTTCGGGGGGCGGCGCGATCATCGCCGCTCCGGCGTTGCGTGCGCCGCTTCTCGCCGGCCTCGGCGCCGTGAGCGCCGCGCCGCTCCGCGCCGCCGAGTCGTTCGACACGGCGGCGACGGACCCGCGGGGATCCCTCGGATTGATTCCCATCGCCGACCGGCCCGGTCAGCTCACGCTGGAGTCGAGGGATCAGTGGTCGGCGGTGGTGGCCCGCCGGATCGAACGGGGGCGTCTGGTGATTCTGGGATACCAGGACACCTGGCGCTGGCGCATGGCGGGCCGAGCCGACGGGGCCGAGCGGCATCGCGAATGGTGGGCCGGGCTGGTCAGCAGCGTGGCGCGGGTCAGGCGCCTGCCCCGTCCCGACGCCGGCGACAACGTCGATGAAGCGCCGCTCGCGCACCTCGTGGAGGCGCTGGGTCCCGCCGCGGCGTCCGGAATGCCCGGCGCGTCCGGCCGGGCGATTCCGGACGGATGGCTGTTCGGGTTCATGCTGGGATTCGCGCTGCTGGCGTGGACGTCCCGGAGACTCCGCGGGGCGCCGTAGCTCGTGATACGATCGCCGGGCCGTCGCTTCGTCGAGAGGCCGGCGTCAGTGCGGCCGAGGCGGCGCGGCGCGCCCGGCCGGCAGATCGTTGCGGTCCGGCATGTGCACGATCAATCCGTCGACCGGAGTGGTCCGGTGAGTTCCGGCCACGAGCTGGCGGAAGAACTCCGGCAGCGACAAGTCGAACCGGTCGGAGAGGTCGGCATCGTTGATGAGCATGTCCGCGTCGACCATGGTGAGCTTGCCGAACCGGAGCGTGCCGCCCCGGAAATACACGTAGTTCGCCGCGGTGGTATCGGGGCGGTGCAGCGGTGTCGAGTCCGCGTTGCTGGCGCCCCCGAATACCTGGTACAGCTTGCCGTTCCTCACCGAGAGTGCCACCAGCCGTCCCCGGATCCGGGGGGGCGGGAGCACCGCGGTGGGATCGAGCAGGAAATCATTGCCGTCGATCCGGATGCCTCTCCCCGGTGCGACCCGGGCCAGCTCCTCCAGACTCAATCCGAAGAACTTCATCAGTCCCCGCGCCCCGATGCCCAGCACCTTGATCGACGTCGGATGCAGCCGGATCTGCCCATCGGGCATCAGGCTCACCTCGGACGTCACCGTGAACGGCAGGTGGATCCCTTTCTTGAGGACGCCCTTCTGCACGATCCGGTTGCTGTCGGTGCTCACGCGCAGGTTCCCGAGCGGGGAGCCATGGTAGGCAAAGACATACTTGGTGAACAGGGCGCTCAGGCTCGCCGTATCGATGGCGATGGCGGCGGACCCGATCGACAGGAGAAACGAGCGGGGATTGCCCAGGGCCGGCGGCGCCGTGTCGGAGACGGGGATGAGCTCACCACGCAGCCGGCTGATCTCTAGCACCACGCCGCTGGCGACGCTCAAGTCGACATTGTGCATCTCGGTCTGGACCCTGCGGGTGGTGTCCGCGCTCACGGCGACCGGTTCCGGGGGCGGCGCCTCCGGTTCGCCTCCCCCACAGGCCGAGGCGACCAGCAGCAGTGCCAGGGCGAGGGGGACCGTTCCCGCGGGTCGGCTACGGTGAGAAATCAGCTGGGGCTCGCTGTCCGGGGTTGTGCCGAGGTTCTCCTGCCGCGGCTATCGATGGAGACTGCCCGGTTCGGCGGGGCATGCACACGGAGGATCAGCGGGTTTTGAGGGCCCGGACGAATTCGTGGAGGACCAGGAATTTCTCGTAGACGATGACACCCTTCCGCTTCTGGCCGAATTCCTGAAACAGCTCGCGGAGCCGGCCGCGCCGGGTCACATAAAACCGGAACGTTTCGGCGAAATCTTCCTGGGGATGCCGGGTGGCGTACCCGCTCACGTGATTGACCGGCGCAATCGCCACCCGGCGACGCTGGAAATCGACCCAGGCATCGTCGACCACGCGGTACGCCTTGGCCACCTCGCCGAAGACCCGGCGGAACGCCGGCGTCCGGGTCCAGTGCCAATGATGATAGAGAAAACTGTGGCCCAGCTCGTGGCTGATGAGGCCCACCAGCATCGGCCAGGGGATCTCGTCCCGGCGCTTGGCGCCGACCACGTAGCGCTGCTCGATCTCGACGATCTTGGGATACTTGGGATCTACGCCCGATACCCCGGGGCGCAGCAGCAGCCGGAATCCCCATTCGGCGACCCGGGACTCCTTGAGCAGGGCCCGCACCTCGCGGAGCGCCCGTTTGATCAGGTCCTGGCCGGTGGCGTCCTGGCCGCACCAGGGACAGGTGTCCATCCAGTCGTCCACCCCGCGGGCGCAGTGGGGGCAGGTGCCCTCGAATTTGGCGTCTTCGTTCCAGTGCTGGTCCTTGCCGCACCAGGGGCAGAACGGCATCGGGTATTGGACGCCCCCGCCGCAGCGCCAATCGCAGCGGGCGTCCATCCGGAATCCCTTGGGGGCCTTGAGCGGCTCTTCGCTGAAGGTGCCCTCGTCGGCCAGATCGTAGTCGCACCAGGGACAAAACGAGAACTTCGGCGAGACGGCCCAACGACAGTTGGGGCACTCGGCGCCGGCCTGCCCGGAGATGTCGCGCCAGCGCTGCGGCCGGCTGCAATCGGGGCAGAAATTCCACCAGCGGTGCACCGGGTAGCCGCAGACGCAGCGGGGATCGTCGCTGGGCGTCGCGGCGCGCCGCGCGCTATGTCGCGGCATACCGTGCCATGGCCTCGTCCACGATGCGCTGGATGAAGTCGGGGTAGGACAGGCCCGCCTTCTCGGCCGAATTGGCGATCTCGTGGCCCCGGCTGATGAACGGATTGGCGTTGGCCTCGAGCACCCAGACCTCGTCGTCCTCGGTCAGCCGGACATCGATGCGGGCGTAGTCCCGGAGCCAGAGACTGTGGAACGCGGTGCGGCAGATGGAGTCGATCTTCTCCTTGGCCGCGGCGGAGACCGGCCGCGCGAAGACGTTGCGCACGCCCTTGCGGCGCCGGTACGCCTCGTCCCACTTGGCCGACTGGGTGGCGAAGCGCTCTTCCGGCGTGTTCTTCTCCTTGTCGAACACCATCTCGGTGAGCGGCAGCAGCTCGAGGCTCTTGTCGTTGCCGAGCATGCTGACGTAGAGCTCCCGGCCGACGATGAATTCCTCGGCGATCGCGGGCTGCTCGAACCGCCCGTGCACGAACGCCACCCGCTCGGTCAGGGCGGCGACATCCTCCACCACCGAGGCCTGGGCGATGCCCTCGGAGGCGTCGGCGGAGAGTGGTTTGACGATGAGCGGGAACCGGAGATTGGGATCGCCGGTGACTTCCTGATTGGTGCGGTAGGTGACGAACCCGGGAACCTTGACCCCATGGTAGGCCAGGATCTGCTTGCTGATGGCTTTGTCCCGGGAGACCTGCAGGGCCAGCGGCGGTGATCCCGAATAGGGATAGCCGCCGGCTTCGAGCAGCGCGGGGAAGAGGTGGTCCAGCCGGCTCTCCCCGCGAAACGACTCCGCGCAGTTCATCACCAGCGCGGGCTTCCACTCGGCGCAGCGGTCCAGCACCTCGCGGGGATCGTCGTGGACCCCTACCAGGAGCACCTCGTGGCCCTTCTCCTCCAGCGCCTTGCCGACCTGGTACTCCATGTCGGGCTCGTTGTCGCCCTCGGCGCCGAGGTCCTTTTCCATTTGCCGGTGGTGATCTTCCGGGGTGTAGCGGGCGTACGGTGTATCGAAGACGACCCCAATCCTCACGGGGGCCACCCCACCGGTCGCTCGGCGCACAGCAGCGTGAGCTGCGGTCCAGCGGCCTTGGGCGTGAGCATGATGCCGGTGCGGTTCTTGAGCGTGGTGGTGGCCGAGCCGGCGTCCACGCCGTGCCACAGCATGATGCGATTGACCGGGAGGGGCTCCTGCCATTCGGCCCGGGCATTACCCGGCACCAGGGCGTCCTCGTCGTCCGCGGCGCCCAGGACCACCGGATCGGTACCCTCGAGCAGGGTCGGCATCCGGCGCAGACTTTCCAGCAGGGTCACCGTGAGCGGGAGACTCTCGCCGGAGGCGGTAATCACGCCGAAGCCGTGTTCTCCCGCCCGGCGGCGGGGATGGATCAGACAGGCAAAATGACAGGGAAACGGCGTGCGCGCCTGACCCAGCACGGTCTGGAGGTGGTCACGAACGACCACCACGATCCCGTCCTGGCCTCCGCTGCGGCGGTTGTCGCTCGAATGCGGTTGCGCCATGGTCCCGGCTGTGAGAGGACTCCCCGGGGAACATAGGCCACGGCTGGGGCGAGTGCCAGCGGCGGCCTCACTTCTTCCCGGCGGCCTCTTCCAGGAGAGCCCCGACGCCTTCGAGATCGAGATCGTCGAGGTGTTTGAAGCGGATGCAGCTCTTGCCGCAATCCACCGCCCCCAGGCGGGCCCGGTGCTTGGCGACCAGGGGCGTGTCGCCGACATAAAGCGCCAGATAATTCCGTTGCCGCGCCAGCGCGAAGAGCATCCGGTGGCCGGCGGACCAGGTGGCCATGCCGTGGCCCATCGCCTCCCTGGCCCTGGGCGCCGCCTTGCGAATCATCCGGCGAATGGTGCCGAGCGCCTCGCGGGTGTCCGCGGGCTGCTCTCTGAGATAGGCCGCGACGGTGAGCGTCTTGGAGGGCACGGGAGCTCTCAAGTGGCGTTGGGTCGGGCCGGAGGCACCTGCGCCCGGCCGATGGTGTCGTTGTCGGAGCCGAACCAGATCGTTCGGGTCTTGGGATCGAAAATGAGATATCGCACGGTGCCGCCACCGCTCGGTATATCGGTGACGGTAATGAAGCGCTCGGTCCGGGAGTCGAATCCAACCAGGCGGTTGGGCTGGGTGCCGGTCTCGACGAACCAGAGCCGATCGGCATCGTCGGACGTCATCCCGTAGGGAAGCGATCCGGCCCCGCCGGGGTTCTTCCACTCTTTCACCGCGCCGGTGGCGGGATCGAGCCGCCCGAGAAATCCGCGGGCATAGTCCACGTACCAGACCTTGCCGTCACCCGTCAGGGCGATGCGACGGGGCCGGCTCCGCGGATCGGGGAGCGGATACTCCTTGAGGGCAAGTGTCTTGGGATCGAGGGTGCCGATCTTGTTGGTTCCGAACAGGTCGAACCAGGGCCGCCCCGCCGCGTCGAGGACGATCCCGTAGGGCCGGGCGTCCGCCGTCACCATTTTGACCAGGTCGATCTTGCCCGTGGCCGTCGCCAGCCGGCCGACGAAATTGCTCTGCTGCATCGTGAACCAGATGTTTCCCTCATGATCCAGGATCAGCGTATGAGGGTCCTTGGCGGTCGAATCCGGCATCGGAAACCGGGTAATGGCGCCGGTCACCGGATCGAGACGGCCGATCATGCCGTTCGCATTGCCGGAGAACCAGGGACGGCCCTTGGCGTCCACGATCAGATTGTGGGGATGGGTGCCGGAGTCGACCGCAAATCGTTTGAAGCTTCCCGTGGCGGGATCGAGCCGGGCCACGTAGTTGCCCACCTGGCCCACGAACCAGACCTTTCCGTCGGGCGCCACCGCGGGGTCGCGGGGGCGGCTCTTGGCCCACGGGACGTTCCATTCCTTGATCGGAACCGGCGCTGAATCCTGCTGTGCTGAAAGCGGCCCCGCGGCGGCCATTCCGCCGGCTAGAGCGACCAGGAGCGTCATCTGGGACATGGAGATTCTCGGCATGAGGACGACTCCTGTAGATTAGCCCGAATTGACCGGGGCCGGAAGGCATTTCAATCCCTGAGCGCTCGGTGCAGCACCCCCGAGGACCTTACCTTTGCGCATGCCCAAGACCCTGATCTCGCTCCGGCTCACCGGCACCCTGACCGGCATGATGTTGGTGATGAGCCTGAGGCTGGATGCCCAGGCGGCGCCGGCCGCTTCGCCGATGGGCCGGCTGGAGTCGGCCTACCTCGACCTTCGGGACCTTCGCGACCAGCTCGGGGTCACCCGGAGCCAGGGCGCCCGCGTTTCACCCCGCGGGATCCCGGTCGATTCTCTCGTGGCCCGGTCGGATCGGGCCCGAGACGCCGCGACCGCGCTGCTGGCCCAGGTTCCCTCCCGGGGTCTCTCTCCCGGCGATTCTGCGGCCCTGGTCTCCCTCCGCCGGGAGATTGTGTCGATGGGTTCGGCCGCGCAATCCAACCCCGAGGCCGCCGCCAAGCCGGTCGATTGCCAACCCGCCTCCACCGAGGTCCTGGCGTCCGCCGCCCTCGACTCCCTGACCCGGCACACCTTCGAGTGTTATGGGGCCGCCGCGCGCCGTATTGTCTTCGAAGGCGATACGCTCGACCGATTGTCGATCCTGGGTCTCCTCGGTCGCACCGACGATCCGGCCCGGCGCCAGCGTCTGTTCCTGGCGCTGGAGCCGGTATGGCGCAGCGTCAACGGGGATGACCGCGACGCCAGTCCGTTCCGGGTAATGGCCCGGGGGCGAGTGCATCGATGGGCCGGGGCGACGCCGATGGCGGCTCGGGCTCGTTCCCTCGGCGTCTCTCCCGAGGTTCTGGAAAAGTGGCTGGTGTCCGTGCTCGAAGCCTGGCGCGCGGGAATGCCGGACACGCTCCTTGAGCCGTGGGACTTCTACTATCTGACCGGTGCGGCGAGTCGGGAGCTGTCGTCGCGAGTGCCGCTGGATTCCCTCACGGCGTTGACCGGTCGATACTATGGCTCCCTGGGTGCGGACCTGGCTCGGCTCCGCGTCCACTTCGATCTGGTCCCCCGACCCGGCAAGTATCCCATCTCGTTTACCGATTTCGGGGGCCGGAACCCGGTCGAACCCTGGATCTTCACCTCCTATCGCATCGGGGGTATCGACAACCTGGGGGAGCTGTTGCACGAGACCGGCCACGCGGTACACATCGCCGCCATCAGGACCCGGCCGGCGTACCTCGACTGGCCCGATAGTGACACCTTCACCGAGGCCATCGCCGACATCGCCTACCTCGAGATGTTCGAGCCACGGTGGCAGCGCAAATTTCTCGGCGCCACGGCGCCCCTCGACGCGTCGCTCCGGGCGAAGTATTCCGGGATCGTGATGGACGTGGCGTGGTCGCTGTTCGAGATCCGCGCCTACCGCAGCCCGGAGACGAGTCCCAACCAGATCTGGACCGAGATCACCAACCGATATCTCCGAATCCGGCCCCACCCCGAATGGAGCTGGTGGGCCATGCGGGGACAGCTGGTGGACAGCCCGGGCTACATGCTCAACTACGCCTTCGGCGCGATCCTGATCGCCGACATCCGGGCCCGGCTCATCTCGGTGCGGGGCCGGTTCACCGCGGGAGACGCGGGCTGGTATCCCTGGGTGTCGGCCCGGCTCTATCGATTTGGTCACGAGCGACCCGCCCGGAAGGTGGTGGAGGATTTTCTGGGCCGGCCGGTGGGCGTTTCCGCCATCCTGGCGGACATGGCCCGCATCCGAGGCGCACATTGAAGGGGCGGTGAAACCTCTCTTCAGGGTACCCGGCTGGATGGCCGGCCTCATCCAGGCGGTCCCCGACCTGGGATTGTCTGCCGTCTTCCTCATCACCTGGCTCAAGCCGGACACGTTTGGACCTCAGTTCGTCAAGCGCCTCGTCCTGGTCATGCTGCTCGAGTTCCTGGTGATCCATTCGGCCGGATTCATGGGCGCCGCGACCATTTCCGCGGGATCTCCGGTCAAGCGCCTCCTCGTGATTCTCGGATTCGGGCTGTTCTATTCGCTCTTTACCGGCGCATTCTCCCTGGCATTCCACACCAGCTGGCCTTTCATCTCCTTCTGGATCCTGGTCGCCAATCGGATGCTGGGGGTCGTGGTTTCGCCGGCCGGAGACCTCAAGGCGGCCAAGGTCGTGATGTCGGGCTGGGCGCTCACGGTTGCGGCCTACCTCGGCTGCTGTTTCCTGACCGTACTGGTCCCGATGCCGCGCCTGGGAATCACCGCGGACGTCATCACGCGCCAGGACTTCACCGGGGGAGGCCTCTGGATCGACCAGCCCCAAACGGCGATCGCCTTCGGGTGCTTCTATTTCCTCGTGGTTGGCCTGGGCGAGATGCTCCTGGTGCGGAGGCTTGCCGCCGCCGAGACCGATCGACGGCAATAGCGTGCACTCGACGGCCCGGTGGTTCGTCTCCAGCTTGTGAAGGGAAGCACGAAGAGTGGGGAGTCGAAGCGGGCGCGGGAACGCCGCTGCTCTGCTGACGAAATGACACGGTCGGAGTGTCCCTCTGTTGCGTAATTCCCACCGCGCCACCGCTACTACGCACCTCCGACAGTTTGCAGCGCATCGACCCGGGGCATGCCCAGGCCGGCGGTCCTAAGCTCTTGCCCCGCCAGATGATCGGTCGAACCGCGGAAGCCCCCGTTTGGGGTCGCAGACTTGTTACCTGATTTGTGGAACTCTTTTTGCCTGATAGTCGTTCGAGTGTGACGGGCCCCGGAGATGCTTGGGGTCATGGAAAGGCGGATTCAGATGCTCGACCCAGTCTTGCACCACCTACATCAAGCCAAGGAGACGGCGACTTGGGTCGCGCAGCTCATGCGTGTCGACCCGGAACTGATGCTCCCCGCGGCGTTGCCCCTGCTTGCGGCCCGGCTCATGGATGCGGGCGGGTGGGAAGATGACGCGGAGCTCGGTCTCCTCGATCCCTCGATCGATCTGGCGGCCGGCTGAACGGCCTTGCCTGAGTGACTGAACACGAGGCCCCCGAAATCGGGGGCCTCTTTGCTTCCCGGGGTCCACGTATACCTTCCAAGTCGGCTCGCAGCTTCCCGAACCAACCCCATTCCAGGCAAAGGTCGGCCATGCCCCATCGGCTCGCCCGATACAGCGGCGCCATTCTGCTGATTCTTGCACTCCCCCCCGTCGCGGGAGCTCAGGACAAGTACCAGGATCCCAGCCCGGCAGTCGCGCGCATTCTAGGCGTACCGGGGGCGCCCCTGGTGACCTTCAATGCCGACCGCTCCAAGTTTCTCATGCTGGAGCGTGCCGGTCTGCCGCCGATTGCGGAGGTGGCGGCCCCGGAGCTCCGACTCGCGGGAGCGCGGATCAATCCGATGACCAACGCGCTGTCACGGGCCCCGAACTATTCGGCCCTGATCGTCCAGCCCATCGGCGTGGGCGAGACCCGGCGCATCGTGGTGCCCTGGAAGGCAAAGATCTCGAGCGCGATCTGGTCGCCGGACGGCAGGCTGGTTGCGTACACCCAGATCCAGGACGGCGG
>DASYPZ010000359.1:0-2610 GCA_036006105.1 Gemmatimonadales bacterium
GCCGGAACCTGGTTGTTCGACGTCCAGGCTCACACGCTGCCCTTCTCGGTGGTGGAGGGTGGAACCAGCGTCGCGTACTCGAGAGAGAGCGGACAGCTTCTGTACCTCCGACTGCCGGGCAGTTGACGCCACCGGCCTGTCGGCTCGGCAAACGATGGCCCGCCGCCGTGCGGGCCATCGCGCGTTTCGGGGGTCGTTACGGCCTCCGGACTGGCGGCCCCGGAGCGCGGCGGTAGATTGCGAGGGGTATGAATGAGCTGATGGGCCACGCCGACCTGGACACCGTCCCGATTCCGCCGAAACCCCGCGACGAAGATCTCGATTTTTTCGGCCTGACCGACCGCGGTCTGGTACGGAAGGACAACCAGGATCATTTCCTGGTCACGACTCTCCATAAGACCATGCGGGTCCACGTCACCAGTCTCCCCAACCCGGAGTTACTGGAGATTCCGAGCCAGCGTCTGGCCTCGCTCGGCATGGTATGCGACGGGGTCGGAGGCCACACCGGCGGCGAGGAGGCCAGCCGTTCCGCGGTGGAGGCGATCGCGGGATACGTGACCAACGCCATGCAGTGCTTCTTCGCCACGGACCCCCACGACGACGAGGTGCTGCTCGAGTCGCTTCGCGACGCAGCCCGGCGCAGCCACGAGTTGATCGCCGCACGCGCCAAGGAGAGCGGAGACCGGAAGGGCATGGCGACCACCCTCACGATGATGGTCGCCGTATGGCCGACGCTGTACCTGCTGCAGGTGGGAGACAGCCGGTGCTACCGGTTCCGCGACGGGAAACTGGAGCAGCTCACCCGCGATCAGACCATGGCGCAGGATCTGGTGGATTCCGGCGTCCTCAAGCCGGAGCAGGCGCAGAAGAGCCCCTACGCCCACGTGCTCTCGAGCTCGCTCGGCGGCAACACCTGGATGCCGGAAGTCACCAAAGCCGACCTCAAGAGCGGTGACGCGGTCGTCCTCTGCACCGATGGCCTCACCAAGCACGTCTCCCACGAGCAGATCGAGGAGCGAATGCGGACCCGGACCTCCTCGGAGCAGGCGGTGCGGGCTCTGGTCGCCGATACCCTGGCGGCCGGGGCGACCGACAACGTCACCGTGCTGGTCCTGCACGCCAAGATTCGTTAGGCCCTAGGGCGTCACCCCGATCGAGCGATATACCGCCGCCGGATCAAACAGCACTCCATCCTTCATCACCAGCGACACCCGCCGGATCGCAGAAATTTCCGCGACCGGATTCCCATCCACCAGGATCAGATCGGCGAGCTTGCCCGGCGCGAGGGCGCCGAGCCGGTCCTCCCGGTGCAGGATGTGGGCGGGGAGCCAGGTCGCGATGCGGAGGATGTCGGCGTTGGGGATCCCCGCCTTGGCGTACAGCTCCAGCTCGCGATGGAGACAGAATCCCGCCATGCAGTCGGTGCCGGCTACGATGGGAATCCCAGCATCGTAGAGCGCCTTCACCATGCCCAGCATGTTGGCATAGCTGTCCCGGTACCGCGTCCGCAGGTCGGCGGTTACCGGGAGGCCGCCGCCCAGGAGCCCCCGCCGGATCTGGGCGGGGAGGTGGGGCGCCATCCGGGCGTCCCCATCGGACATCTCACCGGGATTGGCGGTGAACATGCCCTCGAAGGTGGCGAGCGTGGGATCGACCACGGTGCCGTGCTCCTTGAGGAGCCGGAGGAATGACCGCACACTGTCCGCTTTGAGGTCGAGCCTTGCGCCGTAGCGGCCGACACTGGTGAATCGCGCCGGGGTACGGGTGTCGATGCTGTCCCCCAGAAAATTCAGGAACAGCATGTTGGTGTGCTGGATCTCGTCGTAGCCGGCCAGCACCGCGCGGGCGGCCGTGGTTCCGTTCGGGATGTGGCCGGAGAGCCGGAGTCCCTTCTCATGGGTCCGCCGGGCGATCGGCTCGATGAACGCGGGATTGAGCGAGCTGTACAGCTTGATCTGCTCGTAGCCGTGGCTGGCGTACCAGTCGACCCAGGTGAGCGCCTCGTCGACGGTCGAGACCAGCGACTTGCCGGGTCCCTGATACGGGCCCCGTCCGTCGATGAATCCGGATTTGACGACCCGCGGCCCAATCGTGCTTCCCGAATCCCAGCTCCGTTGCAGCTGGGCGAGCTGGTCGGCGTCATTGGCCATGTCGCGGACGCTGGTGACGCCGGCCGCGATGTTGAGCGGGCCGTCGACATCGCCCACGTGGGCGTGCATGTCCCAGAGGCCGGGCAGCAGGGTCTTTCCGGCGGCCTCGATGCGGCGCGCGTCGGCCGGAATGGGCACGCTGCCGTCGGGTCCCACCGCGGTGACCCGGTTGCCGCTCACCAGCACCGTCGTTTTCGGGACCAGGACCGCGTTGGGTGCGTCGAAGAGCGTCGCGCCGACAAAGGCGACCGGTCCAGTGGGATGATCACCCAGGCGCTTGGCATCGGCGCGCCCGCGCGCCCCCGTCACCGAATCCTGAACGGCGCTCAGCATCTTGACGGCGGGCTCCCAGCCTTCCCGAACCACGTCGCTCCACCCGGAGGCCATCGCGAACAGAGCGCCCTCCCGGTCGAGCCACAGGTAGGTCGGAGTGAACTCGAGCCCGCTGATGGCGTAGCCG
>DASYPZ010000360.1:0-7743 GCA_036006105.1 Gemmatimonadales bacterium
CAGCTTGCCGAACAGGAGGGTCTCCCGGAACGGAGAGGTGAATTGGCCGTTGTACTGGGCCAGGTTGACGGTATCCAGCGCCGGGAAGAGTCCGGGTGCGGGGAGCGCCGGGAAGTTCACCCGGTTCTGCCGGTTCTGATAATTGCCTTCGTAGGACCCGAAGAAGAACAGCTTGTCCCGCTGAATCGGGCCACCGGCGCTCAGCGCGACCAGAGAGCGGTTGTAGTCGGGCTTCTTGAAGTTGACCGGATCGTTGTTCTTGTCCCGGATCTGGAAGCTGTCGAGGGACACCAACCCCTTGGCCTGGTAGCCGAAGAGCGCCTGGCCGCTCCAGACATTGCTGCCCGATTTCGTGGTGGCGGTGATGATCGCGCTGGACGCCTTCTGATACTCGGCCTTGAAATTCTGACTGATGACCCGGTACTCCTGGATCGCATTCCGTGGAAACGGATTGCCCCGGCTGGCATCCTGCCCGGTGATACCGCCGCCGGTCAAATCGTTCTTGAGACTGGTGCCGTCGATGAAGAGGTTGACCGAATTGGGTCCCTGCCCCCCCGCCTGAAAGGTCCGGGTCTGTCCGTTCATCCGATCCTCGCTGATCGAGATGCCCGGGGTCAGCGCGGCCAGATCGAGGAAGTTGCGACTGGGCGACGGCAGCTTGGCGATCTGGGCCGGGGTGACATTGGTGGCCACCTCGGAGGTCCGGGTCTCGGGCGCCGCGGCCTGCACCGTCAGCTCCTCGAGGGTCACGATCTTCGACTCGAGGCCGAAATTCTGGATGCTCACGGCGCCGATCTGGACCACGACCCGGCGGGTCTCCGGCGTGCTGCCGATCCGCCGCACCGTCATGTCGTAAGTCGCGGGGACCAGGCCGGGAAGCGTGTAGGCGCCGTCGAGCCGGGTCTGGGTGCTGCGGGTGACGCCGTTGGCGGGATTCTTGGCGATCACCTCGACGCCGGCGATGCCCTTGCCGTCGGCTCCGGTGACGATGCCGCGGATGGTGCCGGTGCTGTTCTGCGCGGCGAGCGACGCCGGCAGAGCCAGGACGGCGAAGGCGAGGCACGCCTTCAGATATCGATCGATCCTCATACAGCATCCTCCATGATGGTGTACCTGCTGACGAGCTTCAGGTTCTGCGGGAGCCGCAGGAGCGCCGCACGACGAGCGTCGTCGGCAGCGTCGCACGGCTGACGTGGTGTTCCAACGGTCCTTCCAGCGCGGCGAAGAGACGGCCCGCCGCCTGCTCACCCAGGGCGCTGATGTCCACGTGCACCGACGTCAGCGCGGGCTCGACGTAGCGGGCCATCGGGATGTCGTCGAAGCCGCCGATGGCGATGTCCTCCGGCACCCGGCGGCCGGCATCGCGCAGCGCGTAGAGCGCCCCGATCGCCATGCCGTCATTGGCGGCGAAGATCGCCGTGGGGGGATCCACCACCCGGAGCAGCGCCCGCGCCCCGGCGTCGCCGGCGGCCTCGCTGAAGTCACCTGGCACGGCGAGCTCGGGCGCGAACCGGAGGCCGGCTTCGGTGAGCGCGGTCCGATATCCCCGCATCCGCTCCGCCGCGTCGAAGTTTCCCTCGGCACCCTGGATGATGGCGATGCGGGTATGACCCAGCCCCGCCAGATGCCGCACCATGGCACGGGCGCCCTCGAAGTTCGCGACGGCGATGCTGTCGTGGGGCGTGTCGGAGGGAGGGCAGTTGAGCAGGACGACCGGGAAACCACTGGGGAGGGCTCGCTTCGACAGGTCTCCGGTGAATTCGGGCGACATCAGAATCAGCCCGTCGACCCGGCCGCGCATGGAGCGGAGCGCGGCCTCGAGCGTCGGACCGCCGTGGCGGACACTCGAGAGCAGACAGTGATAGCCGGCACCCTGGGCGGTCTGGTCGATCCCGCGAATGACTTCCGAGAAGAACTCGCCGTAGAGGTCGGGGAGCAGTACGCCGATGGAGTGGGTCGTGCTGGTGATGAGGCTCCGGGCGCCGCGATGGGGCGTATAGTGCAGCCGGTCGGCCACCGCCCGCACCGCCTCGCGAGTATCGTGGGCGACGAGGTGACTCTTGTGCAGCGCCCGAGAGGCCGTGGCGACGGAGACCCGAGCGGCGCGTGCGACGTCCCTGATGGTCACCATGCGGTGCCTCGATGGAACGCGGACGGGGAGATTGGAGCTTGGCTGCGATTCCTCGGGATCGAGGCTCCGACCAGCCGGTGTAAACGTTTACAGCCTGATGCAAACGTTTACATTTTGGTGGAATTGTCAAGGCCCTCCCCCGGTCCGGTACGGTCCCGCCGCCCCGACCGGTCATCCCAACGGCCCCCAAACCGCTGCGCTTTCCACCTCGGAACCGCGTGGCGCCGATGCCGGCGAGCCCCCCGGGTCCTCGGAACCGAGCAGGCGACGGCCCGGGCGCACCGGTGACTCCGTCCCGGGACCTCACGATGTCTCCGGGCATGCCCCCGGCGTTATTTTCGAAGCACAGGGAGATCCAACATGAAATACATCGCGAGCGCGGCCGCGGCCCTGCTCATCGCCGGGTGCGGCAGCATCGGCACCAGCCGCATCACCCAGACGTTCAATTTCGACTTCGACCAGATCCGGGACGGCTGGATCCCCGGAGCCGCCGACTACCCCGCGGCCCAGGCCGCGGCGGTGGGCGCGTTCGGCGCGGTTCAGGCGCTGCCCGCCCCGCTCCCCGCAACACGGATGGTCCCCTACCTGCGGGGCACCAACGTGAGTGGAGACCTCTTTCTCTATCAGAAGCGGTTTTTCGTCGGACTCGCCGCGCTGTCCACCTACAGCATTCAGATTCAGCTGGAATTCGCCACCAACTATCAGGCCGGGTGTACCGCCGGCCCGGGCCCGCTCACCGTCATCAAGGCCGGCCTCAGCGACGTCGAGCCGCTGACGACCACCGACGCGCAGGGCATCGTGCGATTGAACATCGACAAGGGCGCCGGCACCGCCGCCGGGGACTTCACCCAGCTGGGAGACATCCGGAACACCCTCGGTGGCTGTCCCGCCACCGGCACGTTCGGACTGCGGACCGTGTCGCTCCAGAGCCAGCCGATGCTCCTGACCACCGACGGCGGCGGCGGTTTCTGGCTCTTCATCGGCACCCAGTCGAGCTTTACCGGGCAGCACGAGATCTATCTCAGCGGCATGAAGCTCGTCGTGCAGGTGGAATAGCACGGCCCCCGGGATTAAAGAACCCCAACTCCCCGCGAGCGGCACTGGCGCGGGACCCTTCCCCGAGCGATCTTCTCCGCCGTTTCCACGACCATAGCCTCCCAGTAATCGGAGCAGGCATGCGGGTGTTCGAGCAGACGCTGGGGTGCGCCCTTGCCCTGGCATTGACTGCGTGCGGAGCCGGCGAGCAACTCGCCGCTCCGGCCGCGGAGTTTCGGGAGTTCGGGTTGCGGGCGCCCGCCACGACTCCGGTCACCCCGCTGACCCGGCTGGTGATCCCCACCTACGAGGGATCGGGACAGGCGGTCCATCCCGATGTGCTCTGGTTCCCTTCCGGGTGGCACGGCTACGAGTACTGGATGGCCTTCACGCCCTATCCCTTCGGCAAGCCGGAGTTCGAAAACCCCTCGATCGTGGTGAGTCACAACGGGATCGACTGGCAGGTCCCGCCCGGTCTCACGAATCCCATCGTGCGCCGCGGGCCCAAAGGCGCCTACAACTCCGATCCCGATCTCTCCTACGACCAGGCCGCCGACCAGCTGGTGATGCTGACTCGTGAAGTCCGCGGCGGATTCAACCGGGTCAACCTGCTGTTGTCGAAAGACGGAGTGCGGTGGACCGGATTCCGGAGAACGTTCCAGCGCCGGAATCACGGCATGATCTCTCCCGCGATGGTGCTCTCCGCCTCGCGCGACCCGCGGCTCTGGTTCGTCGACGCCGGCTCGAAGAGCTGTCCCAAGCGGGTCACCCGGGTGATGAAGCAGGAAGGGGTGGGACGCCGCCCGCTCGAGAATCCCGGACTGGAGCGCGGCTGGGGTCCCTCCCGCGTCGCGGGGCTCGGCCAGCCCGGGTACCACATCTGGCATCTCGATGTCACCTGGATCGAGGCGCGCCACGAATACTGGGCGGTCTATCCCGCATATCCGGTGCACACCTGCGGCGCGCGCGACCTGTTCCTGGCCACCAGCCCCGATGGGGTGCGCTGGACGACCTATCCCGTGCCGATGCTGCGCCACGAAGACGCCAGCTGGACCAGCGCCATGCTCTACCGGGCCACCGCGCTGTATGACGCCGGCCGCGATGTGATGCGGCTCTACCTCTCCGCCTCCGCGCCCGGACCCGACTGGCGCATGGGTATGGTGGAGTTCAAGATGTCCGATCTGCTGCCCCGGCTGGGCGGCCGAGTCCCGACCTCGTCGATCGTGGCGCGAATGCGGGAAGCGGGCCGGGCCACCGAGGAGGACACGCTCCCCTGAGCCGGGAGTATCTTACGAAGTCCCCCTCGACCACCTTCCCGGAGTCGCAGATGCCTCGCCGCACCCTTCCGGTCGTCCTGCTCGCCCTGGCCTCGCTCGGCACGCCCGCACAGTCCCAAAAGGCGCCCGCGCCCGACACCGCGCAATTCAGCCCGCTCAAGTTCCGCTATGTCGGGCCCGAAGGAAACCGGGTCTCCTCGGTTGCCGGCGTGGCCGGAGATCCGCGAACCTACTACGCCGGTGCGGCGTCGGGCGGACTGTTCAAGTCCACCGACGGCGGGATTCACTGGGCCCCGATCTTCGACGACCAGGCGGTCTCCTCCATCGGGGCGATCAGCGTGGCGCCATCGGATCCCAATGTCGTGTGGGTGGGCACCGGGGAGCCGTTCATCCGGAGCCACATCTCGATCGGCTGGGGGGTGTTCAAGTCCACCGACGCCGGCCGGACCTGGACCAAGATGGGACTGGAGAACACCGGGCGGATCGCCCGGGTCGTCATCGATCCCCGGAATCCCGACCTGGTCTACGTCGCCGCGCTGGGGCATGCCTACGGGCCGCAGCCGGACCGAGGGATTTTCCGCAGCAGCGACGGGGGCAAGACCTGGGAGAAGACCCTGTTCGTGAACGACAGCACCGGCGCGATCGACCTGGTGATGGATCCCTCCAACTCGCGCATCCTCTACGCGGCCACCTGGCAGATCGAGATTCACACCTGGGGTCGGGAGAGTGGCGGCGCGGGCAGTGCCATCTGGAAATCGGTGGATGGCGGCACCACCTGGAAACGGCTCAGCGGGCACGGGTTGCCCGAGACCCAGGTCGGCAAAATCGGTCTCGCTATCGCCCGGAGCAATCCGAACCGGATCTATGCATTGATCGAGACCGGCGACGGCGTGCCGGTGCGCGGTAAGGACATGGGCACCGGCGAGCTCTGGCGGAGCGATGATGCGGGCGACAACTGGGAGATGGTGAGCCACGACCGTCAGCTGGCGGGCCGGACCGCCTACTACAGCCGGATGGCGGTGGCGCCCGACAACGAGAACGAGGCCTACTTCCTCTCGGCATTCTACAGCAAGACGCTGGACGGCGGCCGGACCACCATCGATCCGCCCAATGCCGAGATTCCCGGCGGCGATCATCACGACATCTGGATCGATCCGGGCGACGCCAGCCGTCAGGTCGTCGGGCACGACGGCGGCATTTCCATTTCGATCAACCGGGGGAAGACCTGGAATCAGGTCCAGCTCCCGGTGGCTCAGATGTATCACGTGACGGTGGACAACCGGATTCCCTACAACGTGTACGGCAACCGCCAGGATGGTCCGTCCGCGGTGGGGCCCAGCAACAGCAAGTTCGGTCCCGGCGACGGCTCGATTCCGCGGAGCATGTTCCACTCGGTGGGCGGGGGCGAAAGCGGCTGGGCCACGCCCGATCCCGAGGACGCCAACATCGTCTGGTCCAGCGCCTCCGGCTGGGGCGCGGCGGGCGGAGTGGTGACCCGCTATGACGCGCGGACCAACATGATCCAGAACGTCGAGGTCTGGCCCGACGGGCCGATGGGTTCCGCCGCCGGAGATCTCAAATACCGGTGGGTCTGGAATTTTCCCCTCACCATCTCGCCCCACGACCACAACAAGGTGTACGTGGGGAGCCAGTACGTGCACGTCACCACCGATGGCGGGCACAGCTGGAAGGTGATCAGCCCCGACCTGACCCGGAACGACAAGACCCGCCTGCAAAGCTCCGGCGGCCTGACCCCGGACAACATCGGGGTGGAGTACTCCGGCGTGGTGTTCGCCATCGCCGAGTCACGACTCAAGCCGGGCCTCCTCTGGGTCGGTACCAACGACGGACAGGTCCAGCTCAGCCGGGACGGCGGAGCCGCCTGGACCAACCTCACGGCCAACCTGCCCGGGCTGCCGACGTGGGGCACCATCGCCAACATCGAGCCCTCCCGCTACGACACCGCCACCGCGTATCTGGCGGTGGACGCGCACCAGGCCAACAACCGGGATCCCTGGATCTACAAGACCACCGATTACGGCAAGACCTGGCGGCTGCTGACCGCGGGCATTCCCCATAACCCGCTCAGCTACACCCACGTGGTGCGGGAGGATCCGGTGCGCCGCGGGCTGCTCTATGCCGGCACCGAGGGCGGGATCTACGTCTCGTTCGACGACGGGGAACGGTGGCAGCCGCTGCAGAGCAACCTGCCCCATGCGCCGGTCTACTGGATCGTGGTCCAGGAGCATTTCAACGACCTGGTCGTCGCCACCTACGGCCGGGGCTTCTGGATCATGGACGACATCACGCCGTTGCGCGAGCTGACGCCCGCGGTGACCGCCAAGGAGCTGCAGCTGCTGGCGCCGCGTTCCGCCTACCGGTTCCGGGGCCCCGAGGGATTCTTCACGGTAGCCTACGATCCCTCCTCCGGACAGAACCCGCCTTACGGAGCGCCGCTCAATTACTGGCTCAAGGCCGAATCGAAGGACAGCGCCTCGTTCAGCGTGCTGGACGCCGGCGGCAAGGTGGTGCGCACCTTCAAGGGGCCCGCCAAGGCGGGTCTCAACCGGGTCTGGTGGGATCTCCGCTTCGACCAGTCCAGGGCGGCCAAGCTGCTGACGCCGCCGCTCTACGCGCCCGATATTTCCGTCGGATTGGCCGGACGGCCCGCGCCGGACGGAGTGCGGCTCGGTGTGCTGGCTCCGCCGGGCACCTACACGGTCAAGCTGTCGGCGGCCGGGCAGGAGTCGACCCAGCCGCTCACCGTGCTCAAGGATCCGGGCTCGGGCGGCAGCGAAGCGGACATCCGTACCCAGACCGCGCTGATGAGCCAGCTCCGCAGCGATCTCGACAGCGTGGTCGCCATGGTCAACGCGATCGAGGTAACCCGCAATCAGCTGGTCTCGCTCCGGAACGTGCTGGCCGACGATACCACCATGGCCGGCATCCGCACCGAAGCGGACTCCCTGGAGCAGAAGCTCAGCGCGGTGGAGCATGACCTGGTCCAGCTGCAGCTGACCGGCCGCGGGCAGGATGACGTGCGCTACCCGATGAAGCTGATGGGCCGGATCGGCTGGCTGGCCGACGGGGTCGGCGGCTCGGACCTGGCACCCACCACGCAGCAGGTCGAAGTCCAGCGGGTGCTGGAAGAGCAGATGCGCGCGACCCGGACTCGCCTGGATGCGCTGATGCAGTCCGAGGTGGCGAGCTTCAACGCCAAGCTGGCCCGGAAGCGCGGGCAGGGCGCCCTGATTCCATGAGGCGGTGGTGCCGCGCCGCCGCGCTGCTGGCGGCGGTCGC
>DASYPZ010000361.1:0-2798 GCA_036006105.1 Gemmatimonadales bacterium
CCACCTACGGACAGGTGGCGAGGCTGGCGGGGCTCCCCGGCCGGGCCCGGCAGGTGGGCTACGCCATGCACGCCCTCCCCGCGGGGAGCCGGGTCCCCTGGCAGCGGGTGATCAACGCGCAGGGTAGGGTCAGCCGTAGACGTAGTGCCGGCGCCGAGCTGTCCCAGCGCATCCTGCTGGAGCGCGAAGGAGTCCGATTCGGGCCCGGCGCACGGATTCCCCTCGCATTGTTCGGCTGGAAGCCCAGGCATCATCCACCAGGAACCTCCTCATGAAGCGTTTTTCCGGCATCACTCTCGCGGCGCTCCTCGGCCTCGCCGCGGCCCGGCCGCTCCCGGCCCAGACCTTTCCCACCCCCGACCCCGTCATCCGGCGGCTCTATGGGCTGGGCATGGACAGCACCGGCCTCTTCCTCGAGGCCCACGCGCTGTTCGACTCCCTCGGTCCCCGTCTGATGGGGTCGCCCAACACCAAGGCCGCGCAGGACTGGCTGGTGCGGATGTACACCGCGTGGGGCATCCCGGTCCGGGAAGAGCAATATGGAACCTGGCGCGGGTGGCGGCGGGGATATTCCCACATCGACCTGGTCGCGCCGCGGATCCGCACCCTGCAGGGCACCATGCTGGGCTACAGCCCCGGCACCAACCGCAAGGACGTGACGGCGGAGGCGGTGCTGCTGCCCCGCTTCGCCGACAGCACCGAATTCGTCAAGTGGTTGCCCCAGGCCGCGGGCAAGCTGGTCATGGTCTCCGCGCCGCTTCCCACCTGCCGGCCGCAGGACGACTGGGATTTCAACGCGACCACCGCCTCGTTCGCGAAGATGGATTCCCAGATGGTCGCGCTGCAGCGGGAGTGGTCCGGTCGGAACGTGCGGGGCACCGGATACTCGCTCGCGCTGGGTGGCGGCGAGCTGGCGGTACGGCTCGAACAGGGCGGAGCGGCCGGGGTCATCAGCTCCCGCCCCAAGCTCGGCTGGCGCATGGTCGACTTCGGCCCCAACAAGCCGGCGCCCGGCACCGGCGGCTTCGGCGGGTTCTCCGGCGCGCCCAACACCGGCTGGGGCGCGATGGAAGTCTTCGAGACCTACACCACCAAGGTCCCCACCATCGGCCTCGACTGCGAGGACTACGGGCTGGTGGCCCGGCTGTCCCAGTCGGGCGCGCGCCCGAAGATTCGGATGAATCTGGATGGTGAGCTGCTGGGCGAGCGGCCGGTCTTCAACGTGCTCGCCACCATCAAGGGCGAGCAGCTCCCCGACGAGTACGTCATGCTGTCGGCCCACTTCGATTCGTGGGACGGATCCTCCGGCGCCACCGACAACGGTACCGGCACCCTCACCATGATGGAGGCGATGCGCATCCTCAAGCTCGCCTACCCGCATCCCCGGCGCAGCATCATGGTGGGCCATTGGACCGGCGAGGAAGAGGGCGAGGTCGGCTCCAAGGCGTTCACCGAGGATCACCCCGAGGTGCTGAAGGGACTCCAGGCGCTGTTCAATCAGGACAACGGCACCGGCCGGATCGCCCAGATCGGTGGCGCCGGCCTGGTCCACTCTCCGGAGCACATCAACGGATGGCTGGACCGGATTCCGCTGGAATTCAAGAACGCGCTGCGATTCAACGGCCCGGGCCGGCCCGCGGGTGGTGGCAGCGACGACTTCCCCTTCGGCTGCAACGGCCTCCCGGCCTTCGGCCTGGGCTCCCTGGGCTGGGACTACGGCAACGTGACCTGGCACACCGAGCGGGATACCTACGACAAGGTCGTGTTCGACGACCTTCGGTACAACGCCACCCTGACCGCGATGCTGGCGTATCTCGCCTCCGAGGATCCCGAGCGGATTCCGCTGGACCGGGTGGACCTCGCGGCCCAGGCCGCGGCTCAGGCGGCGGCGTTCCAGCACCGGGTGGATTCCCTCCGCGCCATCAGCCCGAAGTCGGCCGATTCGCTGGCCGCGACGCTCAACGCGTTCGGCGGCCGCGGCCGGGGCGCGGGCGGCACCTGGCCGGCCTGTGAGAAGGCGCCCCGCGTCACTTCACCACGACTCAAGTAGGCCGATCATGATGCTCGACCTGTTGCTGGCTGCCGGATTTCTGGCGGCTCCGGGAGATACCCTGCCCTCGTCATGGCTCCGCGAATTCCACTTCCGCTCGCTGGGACCCTACCGGGGCGGCCGGGTGACCGCGGTTGCGGGCGTGCCCGACCAGCCGCTCACCTTCTATATGGGCGCGTCGGGTGGCGGAGTCTGGAAGACGGTCAATGCGGGGGAATCCTGGCAGAACGTGTCGGACGGATTCTTCGCCACGCCCTCTATCGGGTCGATCCGGGTCGCGGACTCGGATCCCAACATCGTGTATGTGGGGACCGGCTCCGACGGCATTCGCAGCAATGTGATTTCGGGCAAGGGCGTGTACAAATCCACCGACGCGGGGAAGACCTGGACCGCGGTCGGGCTCCCCAAGGCGGGACAGATCGGCGCGGTGATCATCCACCCCCGCAATCCCGATGTGGTGCTGGTGGCCGCCATCGGCAACGCCTTCGCGCCCAACCCCGAGCGCGGGATCTACAAGACCAGCGACGGCGGCAAGAGCTGGAAGCAGGTGCTCTTCGTTTCGGACAGCACCGGTGGCGCCGACCTCGAGTTTGCCCCCGATGATCCGGCCACCGTCTACGCCACCATGTGGCACGGGCAGCGGCTGCCCTGGACCATCATCTCCGGCGCGCACGAGGGCGGGATCTACAAATCCACCGACGGCGGCGATACCTGGACCAAGCTCGCCGGCGGGCTCCCCGACCAGGTG
>DASYPZ010000362.1:0-25351 GCA_036006105.1 Gemmatimonadales bacterium
CCCGCTTCCGGTCCTGCTTGGAGGGAGCCAGATCGTCGAGGTTGGTCACCGGGATCGCGGTCACCACGATCATGGTGGCGTGATGGGTCCGCTTGAGCGCCCGTGCCGCCGTGCCCAGCCGGAAATCGCTGTGGAACGACCCGTTGTAATGCACCACGAGGCGCCCCGGCCGCCAGGCGCGAGCCGCCGACTCTCCCATGGTCTCGTCCTTCAGGCATTGGGCCTGGTACATCCGATTGAGACGGGTGCGCCCGTCGTCCCCCGCGGCGGAGGGACCGTGGGCCGACATGTCTCCCATCACCGCCGCGAATTTCTTGTGGTACTCATCGTTCTCGGGGCAGTCGAGCTGCGCGGCCGCGTTGGGGCGCATCGACGCCGCCACCGTATCCAGCCCGGCGAGGCCGGCGCGGGCCACCAGCGAAGCCAGCGGGCGGGGCGCGTTGCTGGCCAGCACCGGCCATCCCCGGGCCCGGGCCAGCTCCACCAACGGCCGGTAATCCGCGGAATAATTCTTCCACGGGCGCGCGCCCGTAATCAGCTCTTCCTCGGTCGCGCGCCCGGCCAGGTAGCGGTCCAGGAGCGGCTGGACGTCCCGCTCGAACATCTCCAGCGCCACGGTCACCGAATCCCGCCGGCGCGCGACGCCTTCCAGTATGGCGAGCTCCATCCGGTGGGTACCGGGATCGTCGTGCTCTTCCCCCACGAACACCAGGTCCGCGGCGGCCAGCGTCGCGGCCAGGGTCTCGAAGTCGATGAAACGCTTGTGATGGGTGTCGTAGACGCGATGGGGGGTGTAGCTAGGGTTGAGGATTGAGGAGTGAGGAGCGAGGGCACTGCCTTGCGGTAGGGATCCTTGCGTCTGGCCGGCCAGCGGGCTCGTCAAAAGGAGCAGTGCGAACGGAGCCCAGTGCGCGACGACTTTCCCCTCAATCCTCCATCCTGAATCCTGAATCCTAGACATTGTCCCGGACCAGCACCAGAATGGCCGCCTGGGGCACCACCAGGTACCGGGTATTCTCGAAGCTGATTTCGACCGCGGCCTTCCGGAAGAAGATCGCGTGATCTCCGGCCCGCGCCTGCATGGGACGGAAGCGGGGGGTCTTCTGTTCCACCTTCCAGGGCTCTTCGTCGAACGCCGACACGTCGGGCAGCGGGTCGCCGACGCCGGTGGCCACGATGAGGCCTTCCTGCACCTGCTGACTGTCCATCGCGGTGGCGGGAAGATACAGGCCGACCTTGGTGCGCTCCTCGCCCTCCTCGGCCTTGATGAGGACGCGGTCTCCGGCGACCAGAAGTTTCTTAGGCGGGAAGTCCATTGGTTCCACCCTGCTCGTGAATCGTCACCACCCGGAGAACCCGAAGCTTGCGGACCATGGTGGGAAGTTTGAGCACGACTTCCTCGCCGGCCTTCCGGTCCTTCAGCGCCTGCCCCAGCGGTGAGGCGAGCGAGATGTGACCGGCGTCGATATCCATCATCTCGGCAAAGACCACGGTGTAAGTCTCCTGGTCGCCGCTCTTGACGTCCTCGACGAAGACCTTGGAGCCGAGGCCCACCCGGTCCCGGGGAGCCTCGGTATTGGCGAGCTGGGCGATCTGTTCCAGCCGGTGATGCAGCTGTCCGAGCCTCGCCTGCACCAGCTGCTGGCGCTCCAGCGCGGCCTTGTATTCGGAGTTTTCCCGGAGATCGCCCATGGCGACGGCGGTCGCGATGGCCTGGGGCAGGGTGACCGTGAGCTCCCGGGTCAGATCTTCGATTTCCCGGCCCAGCTTTTCCCGCATTGCCTGGATCATCCGCACCTGCCATACAAAAAGGATCGGCCCGGCGCGTGGGCACCGGGCACGTAGGCTGATTGCTTCAAACAAGATAGCCGTTGCGGGGAGGTCGGGACAGGGGCGTGAGGGGTCCTGGACCGCGGGCCCGGATCCGGCCGGCTCAGGGCTGCCGAGTGAACTTCATCCCCAAGGGCCCCTCGAGGGTGCCGTCGTCCTGCAGGTCGAGCACCTGGTTGCCCTGGGGCGAGATGATTCTGACCCGCTTGCCTTCCAGCCGATACTTGAGCTGGGTCTCGATCCCCATGACGGCCACGGACACATTTCCGTCCGGCTTGAACCGGTACTGCATGGCGCCCATCTGGTCGGAATAGGTTCCGTGCAGACGCGTTCCGCCGCCACACGCCGCGACCCAAAGGGTTATGAAGACGAAAGGTAGCGAGCGGCGACGGACGCAGACCGGAATCCGGCTGTTCACAATTGACCTCGCGGGTGATAGCCTTGGCGGTCGAGGCATTTGTCTGCTGTGCGCAGAACTCCGGGAAATACCGTCATGGCGGAGCCCCACAACTCAACCGATCTCCCGGGAGAACCCTCCCTGCCGGAAGACCGTCAGGCGCTCGACGACCTGTTCAGCTCGGCGTACGAGGAGCTGCGCCGGCTGGCATCGAGCGTGCGACGGGGAGATCCCGGCTCGACGCTGTCGCCGACCGCGCTGGTCAACGAGGCGTGGCTCAAGCTGGCCGGGTCTCCCGAGGTGGCGCGGACCTCACGCCTCCACTTCAAACGGATCGCGGCCCGGGCGATGCGCCAGGTGCTGATCGAAGCGGCCCGGCGCCGCAATGCGGACAAGCGTGGCGCGGGAACCCAGGTGATGGTGACGTTCGATGATGCGCTGCAGCAGGCCGCGGCCACCGCGGGAGATCTGCTCGCCCTCGATACTGCGCTGGCCGATCTCGCCCAGGTGAACCCGCGCCAGGCCCTGATGGTGGAGAATCGATTCTTCGGCGGCCTCGACATCCCCGAGACCGCCGAGCTGCTCGGCATCTCCGAGGCGACGGTGCTCCGGGACTGGCGCGCCGCCAAGGCGTGGCTGGCGCAGGAAATCGGACGATGAGACTGGATCCGGCGCGCTGGGACGAGATTCAGCGGCTCTTCCACGCCGCCGCGGATCTGCCCGGGCCCGAGCAGCGAGCCTTTCTCGACGCCAGCGCTCCCGACGATCCGGGCCTGATCGCGGACGTCATGGCGCTTATCGACGCCGACGCGCGGGACGCCTCGATCCTCTCGCGCGCGGTGGCCGGCACGGTCGGGCAGGTACTGGGAGACACCGCGCCACCCGCCATTCCGCTGCAGGAGTTTGGCCCCTACCGGATCATCTCGGTGCTGGGCGAGGGCGGCATGGGGGTGGTGTATCTCGCCGAGCGGACCGATCTCGGCAGCATGGTTGCGGTCAAGATCCTGCGGGACGCCTGGCTCTCCCCGGCCCGGCGGGAACGGTTTGCCAACGAGCAGCGCACCCTGGCGCAGCTCAACCATCCGGCCATCGCGCGGCTGTACGATGCCAATACCCTGGCCGACGGCACGCCGTGGTTCGTCATGGAGTACGTCGCGGGGGTGCCCCTCACCGAATACTGCCGGACTCGCGAGGCGTCGCTGGCGGATCGGCTGCGGCTGTTCCGGGCGGTCTGCGTCGCAGTCCAGCACGCCCACGTGCACGCGGTGATTCACCGCGATCTCAAGCCGTCCAACATCCTGGTTACGGCGGACGGGACCGTCAAGCTGCTGGATTTCGGAATCGCCAAGCAGCTCGATCTCGAATCCAAGGCGGACCAGACCCAGACCGGCCTCCGGCTGATGACGCCCGCCTACGCGGCGCCGGAGCAGGTCCGCGGCGGCCGGATCGGCACCACGACGGACGTGTATTCGCTGGGGGTGATCCTGTACGAACTGCTGGCGGGACGCCTGCCGTTCGATTTGTCGCAGCGAACCCCCGACGAGGCGCGGGCCCTGATCACCGAGGAGCCGCCGCTGCGGCCCTCCGCGGCGGCGAAATCGGGAGCGGGCAACGGCGTCTCCGGGGTGAGCCGACGGTCGTGGGCCGACCTCGACATCCTCTGCCTCACCGCGATGCACCAGGATCCGGAGCGGCGCTACGGAACCGTTGAAGCGCTGATGCGGGATATCGATCACTTCTGCTCAGGGGAACCGCTCGAGGCCCGCCCCGATTCGGCGGGGTACCGGCTCGGCAAATTCGCGCGCCGGAACTGGCGGCCGCTCTCGGTGACGGCCGCGGTGGTCACGCTGGGTGTCGTGCTGGTGGTGTTCTACACCGTGCGGCTGACCCAGGCCCGCAACGATGCGGTGGCCGAGGCAAGCCGCACCCAGCGGATTCAGCATTTCATGATGAGCCTGTTCCAGGGCGGCGATCAGGCGACCGGGCCCGCGGACAGCCTGCGGGTGGTGACGATCGTGGATCGCGGAGTGCAGGAAGCCCGGATCCTCGACGCCGATCCCGAGGTTCAGAGCGAGCTGTACCAGACCCTGGGGACCATCTATCAGGCACTCGGCAATTTTCCTCGCGCCGATTCGCTGCTGCTCTCCGCGCTGGCCCGGCGTCGAGCCAGACTGGGACCCGACCATCCCGAGGTCGTCGCCAGTCTCGTGGCGTTGGGACTCCTCCGGGTGGATCAGGCGCAATTCGAGGAGGGAGAGAAATTCATTCGGGAGGGATTGAACATCGGCCGGCGAGCCTTGCCACCGGGACATCCCGCCATCGCGAAGGCGACCGAAGCCCTGGGCAAGGTGCTGGAGGAGCGCGGCCAGTACGACTCGGCCATTGCGGTGCTGGAAGAGGCGGTACGCATGAGCTCCGGCACCGGTGGGAGTCCCGCGACGCCCGAGCTGGCCAACAGCCTGACCGAGCTGGCGAATACCCACTTTTATGCCGGACACTACGACGCGTCGGATTCGCTCAACCGGATCGTCCTGGCGATGAATGGCCAGTTCTACGGCGAGCGCCACCCCAAGATCGCCGAGGGGTTCATCAATCTCGGCGCGGCCCAGTCGGAGCGGGGACACTACGATCGGGCCGAGCGATTCTACCGCAAGGCACTCGATATCACCCAGGCCTGGTACGGCAAGGACAGTTACGAGACGGCGTCCAACATGACCAGCCTCGGACGGTCGCTGGTCTACCAGAACAAGTTCGACGAGGCGACCCCGCTGCTGGAGGAGGCGCTCGCGATTCAGGAACGGGTTTTCGGGCCGGTGCATCCGCGGGTCGCGTCCGCGCTCAACGAGCTGGGGAGCGTGGCGCTCCAGACCGATCATTTCGATCAGGCCGAGGCGTACTACAAGCGGATGGCGGCCATATATAAGGAGGTCTACCACGACAACCACTACCTGATCGGCATCGCGCTCTCGAACCTGGCCACCGTGTACATGGGCCGGAAGGATTTCCCCAAGGCGGAACGGGCCTACCGCGAGACGGTGGCGATCTTCGAGAAGACCCAGGGGCCCGCCCACCTCAACACCGGCATCGCGCGGATCAAGCTGGGCCGGTCGCTCCTGCGCCAGAACCGCTACGCCGAGGGAGAAAAGGAGACGCTCGCGGGCTACGAGATTCTCTCCAAGGAGGCCAATCCGCAGGTGAGCTTCCTGACCGCCGCGCGCAAGGATCTGATCGCCGATTACGAGGGGATGAAACAACCCGACAAGGCGGCCCGGTTCAAGGCCGAGCTGGCCCAGCTCTCCGCCGGAGCCGGATCTCCCCCCAAGAAGTAAGCGCCCGGCAACCTCACGGGGCGCCGCTGCGTAGGGTTCTCAGAGTATTTTCCGCCGTCCTCCCCGGAGATCATCGTGCCGATACGCGTCCCGTCGCTGGTTGCCGCCCTGGTGTTGGCCCTTCCGCCGCTGGCGGCGGCGCAGGCCGGTTCCCCCGCAGGCGCCGTACCGGTGGCAAACCTCGCCGCGCGGCGGCTGGCGCTGATCGGCCGGATCAAGACCGGTGTGGCCATCGTTCGCGGGGCAGAGGAGCTCGCCGACGATCCGCCCAACTCGCAGTACCCCCAGGCCGCGGCCTTCCGGCAGGACAATGACTTCTTCTATCTGACCGGCCTCGAGACCCCCGACTCCTGGCTGATCCTCACCGCGGGCGACTCGGCCCATGGGGAAGCCCATCTCTTTCTCCCGTCCCGCAATCCCGTGACGGAGCAATGGACCGGACCCCAGCTCGGTCCCGGTCCCGAGGCGGCGGCCGCCACCGGCATCCCGGTCGATCACATCCACACGACCGATTCGCTGGAGATCTACCTCCGGCGTTTTGTCCTCGAAGGCGGGCGCGGCAAGCCCCTCTGGTTCCGGCGGAACGAATGGGATGCGGGCTCCGACCTGATCCGGAAGCTGACGCTCGATACCGCGCGGGTGTCGGGGCAGAACCTGCTTCCGGCCCTGGCCGCGTTGCGCATGGTCAAGGACGAGGACGAGATCCGGCGCCTCACCCGGGCGGTGGAGATATCGACCGAAGGACACGTCGCGGCGATGCGGTTCGCCAGGCCGGGTGCGTGGGAATACCAGATCGAAGCGGTGGCCGAGCAGACCTTCCGCAGTCTCGGCGCCGAGCGGCTGGGTTATCCGAGCATCGTCGGCTCGGGCATCAACAGCACGATCCTCCACTATGACCAGAATCGCCGCCAGACGCAGACCGGCGATCTCATCGTAATGGACATGGGAGCCGAGTTCGGGTACTACACGGCGGACGTGACCCGAACCATTCCGGTATCGGGCCGGTTCACCCCGCGGCAGAAGGCGATCTACGAGCTGGTTCTGGGCTCGCAGCAGGCCGCGATCGACGCGGTGAAGCCGGGCATCACCCTGGCCCAGCTCGATGGCATCGCCCGGGCCTACATGGCCGCGCATTCGGGTGACCTCTGCGGGGCGGGGGGCTGCAACCGGTTTTTCATCCATTCCCTTTCGCACTGGCTCGGGATGGACGTCCACGATGTGAGCGTCCGGGGGTTGCCGCTCGCACCGGGAATGGCCTTTACGATCGAGCCGGGGATCTATCTCCCGGGCGAGGCGCTCGGGGTTCGGATCGAGGATGATGTCCTGGTGACCGCGACCGGCGGCATCCTGCTTTCCCGGGGGGCGCCCCGGTCGGTGGCGGACATCGAAAAGCTCATGGCGGAGGCGAAAGGGAAACCCTGAGTTCCGGTTGACCTAACAGGCTGCCCGGGCTAGCTTTGCGCCCTAACGTGCTTCTGCTATCCCCATCCACGCGGACCTGACTCTGATGGAGACGCGCTCCGGTACAATCCGGCGCATGGCGCGCTATTTCCCCGCCATTTGCCTCCTGGTCCTACTCGGCTGTGCCAAAGACTATCCCCAGACGACCCTCCTCCCGCGTGGCGACTTTGCCAGGCTGGTGGACAGTCTCTTCCGGACCACGGTCTTCTGGGCCACGATCGTGTTCGTGCTGGTCGAGGGGGCGCTGGTCTACGCGATCCTGAAGTTCCGGGGCCGGCCCGACGATCCCGAGCCCCGGCAGACCCATGGCAGCACCGCCCTCGAGATCGGCTGGACCATCGTTCCGGCCCTGATTCTGGCGATCATCGCGGTTCCCACCGTCAAGACCATCTTCAAGACCTCGGACTACGCCACGGGTGACGTGGTGACCGTCGAGGTGCTGGGGCACCAGTGGTGGTGGGAGTTCCGCTACCCCGGCCTGGGCGTGGTCACGGCCAACGAGCTGCACGTGCCGGTGGGCAAGACGGTCAACCTCCGGATGACCACCGCGGACGTGATTCACAGCTTCTGGGTGCCCCAGTTTGCCGGCAAGCGGGACGTCATGCCGGGCCGGCACAATCCGCTCTGGTTCAAGGCCGAGGTGACGGGGGTGTTCTCGGGTCAGTGCGCCGAGTTCTGCGGCATCCAGCATGCCCGCATGGGATTCCGGGTCATCTCGCAGTCACCCGAGGAGTTCCAGGCCTGGGCCGACTCCCAGAAGGTGGGTTCCCCGCTGGTGAACAAAGGCGTGGTGCCGGTCGATTCGACGGTGCCGGCGGACACCGCGGCCCGGGCGGCCAAGGTGGGCCGGGACTCCCTGATGAAGGCGGGTCTGGCGCTCTTCAATGCCGGCGGCTGCATCGGGTGTCATTCGATGGTGGGGACCGCCATGGCGGGCACTACGGCGCTGCGGGGCCCCAACCTGACCCACGTGGGGAGCCGCACCACGATCGTCGCCGGGATGCTGGAGAACACCGAAGACAACATTCGGAAGTGGCTCTCCAATCCCGACTCGGTGAAGAAGGGCACGCTGATGGTGCTGCCCCGGAAGCTCACGGATGCCGAGATCGCCACGCTGGTGGCGTACCTCCGCGCGCACAAGTAAGAGGCACGAAACCGCCATGGCCACATCGGTAATCGACCGCTCTCCGGCCACCCACGCTCCCGAGAACACCGGGATCTGGAGCTGGATCACGACCGTGGACCACAAGCGGATCGGCATCCTGTACGGTGCCACCGCGTTCCTGTTTTTCCTGATCGGCGGGCTGGAGGCGCTGTTCATGCGCATCCAGCTCATGAAGCCCGACAACACCTTCGTGAGCGCGGCGACGTTCAACTCGCTGTTCACGATGCACGGCACGACCATGATCTTCCTCGGGGTCATGCCGCTGTCGGCCATGTTCTTCAACTACTTCATTCCGCTCCAGATCGGCGCCCGGGACGTGGCCTTTCCCCGGCTCAACGCCTTCAGCTACTGGGTGTTTCTCCTGGGCGGACTGTTCATCAACTTCAGCTGGCTGATCAACGCGGCGCCCAACGCGGGGTGGTTCGGGTACGCCAACCTCACCGAGCGGACCTACTCCCCCGGCCTGAACACCGACTTCTGGGTGCTGGGCCTGCAGATCCTGGGCATCGCCTCGATGGCCGCGGCGATCAACTTCTTCGTGACGATCGTGAACCTCCGGGCGCCGGGCATGAAGATGCTCCGGATGCCGATGTTCGTCTGGATGAGTTTCATCACCCAGATCCTGCTGCTGCTGGCGTTCCCGGTCATCACCATCGCGCTGGTCTTCCTGATGATGGACCGGCACTTCGGAACCCATTTCTTCATTCCCGAGGGCGGCGGCGATCCGATCCTCTGGCAGCACCTCTTCTGGATCTTCGGGCACCCCGAGGTCTACATCCTGATTCTGCCGGCGTTCGGCATCGTATCCGAGGTGCTGCCGGTGTTCTCGCGGAAGCCGCTGTTCGGCTACACCGCGATGGTGTTCAGCGGGGCGTTCATCGCCTTCCTCGGGTTCGGCGTGTGGAGCCACCACATGTTCGCGACCGGCATGGGACCCTTCGCCGACTCCTTCTTCGCGCTGTCGACGATGCTGATCGCGGTGCCCACCGGGGTCAAGATCTTCAACTGGATCGGGACGTTGTGGGGCGGCTCGCTGCAAATGAAGACGCCGCTGTACTTCGCGCTGGGCATGATCGCGATGTTCATCATCGGCGGGCTCTCCGGGGTCATGCACTCGTCGCCACCGGCGGATCTGCAGCAGACCGACACCTACTTCGTGGTGGCGCACTTCCACTACGTGCTGTTCGGCGGCTCGATCTTCGGCCTCACCGCGGGCGCCTACTACTGGTTCCCCAAGATGTTCGGCCGGATGCTCTCGGAAAAGATCGGGAAGCTGCATTTCTGGCTGATGTTCATCGGGTTCAACGTCACCTTCTTCCCGATGCACTTCCTGGGGCTCAACGGCATGCCGCGCCGGGTGTACACCTACCCCGCCGGGCTCAACTTCGAATTCTGGAACCGGATCCAGACCTACGGCTCGCTGCTCCTGGGCGTGTCGTTCCTGGTCTTCATCTACAACCTGTGGCAGGCGTCGCGGAAGCCCGCGGACGCCCCGGCCGATCCCTGGAAGGGCGCCACGCTGGAGTGGCTGATTCCTTCCCCGCCGCAGGAGTTCAACTTCGCCGACGTGCCGCCGGTCAACAGCTCGATGCCGGCCTGGGACCTGCGCCGGGCCGGCGGCGGCCAGCTGCCCGAGCCCCCGCGGGTGAGCGGGGCCGGCATTCATATGCCGAGGCCGTCCTACTGGCCGGTGGTCGCCGCGTTCGGCGTGCTCGGCGTGATCGGCAGCGTGCTCTTTACCGAGGCCTTCCCGCACTGGTACTTCATCACGCTGGGCGGCGCGGCGGTCCTCTTCTACGGCGTCTACCGCTGGGCTTTCGAGCCGGCGTTCTGATCAGGAGATCCCTATCGTGTCCGACGCCGCCGCCCACGCCATGGAGCATCACACCTCGACCGGGATCGACAGCCGGAAGGTGGCCATCTGGACCCTGATCGGGTCCGAGTGCCTCTTCTTCGCGTCGCTGATCTCGACCTATCTGGTGTACAAGGGCAAGAGCCTGGTGGGGCCGCTGCCCCACGCCGAATCGCAGTGCATGCTGCACGGCGCCATGCAGAAGTGCGAGGGGGTGTTCGAGATCAAGCTGGTCACCACCGGCACCGCCATCCTCCTCTTCAGCTCGTTCTTCGTCGTGATGGCGCTGTACGGGGCCCAGAAGGGCAACCGGAAGATGCTGGTCGGGTGGCTCGCGGCCACCGTCCTGTGCGGACTCTTCTTCGTCAGCATGCAGGTGTACGAGTTCAACCACTTCTACCACAAGGGAATGGGGTACGGGACCAACCTCTTCTCTTCCACGTTCTATACCCTGACGGGATTCCACGGCAGCCACGTCAGCGTCGGCGTCATCTGGCTGTCGACGCTGCTGGTCCTGGCCATTCGGGGCAAGCTGCCGCCCGAGAAGTCGCTCAACCTCGAGATCGCGGCGCTCTACTGGCACTTCGTGGACGTGGTCTGGATCGTGATCTTCCCCGTCGTCTACCTGATGAGGTAACCCGCATGGACGCTCACGCTCACGCCCCCGCGGGGGAACACTCGCATCCGACGCCGGCCCTGTATTTCAAGGTGGCGCTGGTGCTGTTCGTGCTGACGGCGCTCGAGGTCATGGCCTTCGAGGCCGGTCACGGCGGCATGGGGGCCGGGATCCGTCCGGTCATCGAGCCCATCGTGGTCGAGCTGCTCCTGGTCCTGTCGGCGGCCAAGTTCGCGCTGGTCGCGATGTTCTACATGCACCTCAAGCAGGACTCCAGGCTGCTCACCAACCTGTTCGTCTTTCCGATCCTGCTCGCGGCCGGGGTGATCATGGGGCTGATCGTGCTGCTGCAGTACTGGCGCACGGTGGGGGCGCACTGAGGGCGGGAGGGCGGTAAGGCGGTAGGGCGGTAAGGCGAGGGCGGTAAGGCGGTAAGGCGGTATTGAAGGCGCAAGGACGCGAGGTCACCGCACAACAAGATGGAGCGTCCTTGCTGGTTCCCGCGATGAGGATCCAGAACCCCACGACAGCTCCGTTTACCCCCGAATGGTCGGTCCACCCCACGGTCGTCATCGGGGTGGCCCTGTTCGGCGCGCTCTATTTCTACTGCATCGGGCCGTTGCGACGCAGGAAGAGCCTGGGTCCTCCCGCCGGGGCCTGGCGTCCCCTCTGCTTCGTGCTGGGCCTCCTCGTGATGCTGGTCTCGCTCAATGGGCCGATCCACGATTTGAGCGATTCGTACCTCTTCTCCATTCACATGACCCAGCACCTGCTGCTCACCATGGTGCTGCCGCCGCTGCTGATCGCCGGCCTGCCGGGCTGGCTGATCGACGCGGCCGCCCGTCCCCGCCTGATCCTCCGCGCGGGCCGGTTCCTGACCCATCCGGTGATAGCGGGCGTCCTGTTCAGCGCCGTACTGCTGGTGTGGCACACGACCGATGCCTATGACCTGATGATGCGGAACCACGGCGTCCACGTGGTGACCCATCTGACGTTCATGATCACCGCGGTGCTGCTCTGGTGGCCGGTCACCAGTCCATCGGCGGCGCTGCCACGGCTCGGCTCCGGCATGGGAATGCTCTACCTGTTCCTGGTCCAGATCCCCATGCAGATCCTGGGCGCCATCATCACCTTCGCGGATGCCCCGCTGTACCAGTGGTACGTGACCGCGCCACGCACCTTCGGGCTCTCGCCGCTGGACGATCAGAAACTGGGCGGGCTGCTGATGTGGATCCCGGGGAATCTCTGGATCTGGGGCGCGATGAGCGTGCTGTTCTTTCAGTGGGCGAAGCGGGAGAGAGACGAAGATGGCGGTAGGGCGGTAGAAGGCGGGACGGCGGGAAGGCGGTAGGAATACCGCCCTCCCGCCTTCCGGCCTACTCTGAGAACGTATCGCAATCCGCCACGCGTCCCGCGTTCATCCCCCGCTTGAACCAGGACACCCGCTGCGCCGCGGAGCCGTGGGTAAAGCTCTCGGGATTGACCCGTCCGGTCGACATCTTCTGGATCCGGTCGTCGCCCACCGCGGCGGCGGCGTTCATCCCCTCTTCGACATCGCCCGATTCCAGAATACCGTGGGCGGCCGCGGTGTGGCCCCACACACCGGCGTAGCAGTCGGCCTGGAGCTCCATCTTCACCGAGAGCGCGTTGGCCTCGTCGGGGCGTTGCTCGACGGCTCGGCGCATCTTGGCCTCGGTGCCGAGCAGCACCTGGACGTGGTGCCCGATTTCGTGGGCCAGCACGTAGGCCTGGGCGAAATCGCCGGGGGCGCCGAAGCGGTCCTTGAGCTCCTGATAGAAGCCAAGATCGACGTACACCTTGTGGTCGCCCGGGCAATAGAAGGGCCCGGTGGCCGCCTCGGCATACCCGCAGGCGGACTCGATGGCATCGCGGAAGAGCACCAGCCGGGCGTGCTGATAGGGCACCCGGGTCTGCTGCGGCAGCTCCGCGTCCCAGGTCGTCTGCACGCTGTCGAGCACCGCACCCACGAACGACTTGAGATCCTCTTCTCCGGCCGAGCTCTGGACCGGCCCCTGGGCCGGGGTGTTGGGGTCGGTGCCGCCGCCGCTCAGCAGGCTGAAGAAGTCCCGTTTGAAGATCAGGCTCAGGACCAGCACCACCAGCAGACCGCCGACACCCAGACCTCGTCCTCCGAACCGCATCCCGCCGCCCCCGCCGCTGCTGCCCCGTTGATCTTCTACGTCGGGGTTGTTTCCTGGTGACCAGCGCATGCCCGGCTCCTTCGATCTATGGTGACATCGCGCCGGGAGCGTCCAGCAGGATCGCCCCGGCGACGGTGGTTTCGTATCCGCTTCGGTCCCCGGACCCGAACAGCACTTCGGCCGCCTGAATCAGGGCGTCGGCCTCGGCGTCCTCCCAGTCCTCCAGGTCGAACAGCTGGGGTGGAAGACTCTCGTACTCGGGGAACTCTTCCTGGATCGGGCACGCGTTTTCGATGACGTGGCCGTCCGGAGTCTCCAGCCCCAATCCCATCAGCCGACAGATCATTGGACGATGCTCGTAGATCCGGCACGCACCACCGTCATCCAGGGCGGGGCAGGGCTGGGCTTCGAAGGCCGCGACCAGGGCATCGAATCCCTCCTCCCCGAGGGCGGTGACGTCCCATGGAGCGACGAATCCGGGATCGGTTCTCCCCATGGCGGCGACCTGGGACTCCGCCCGCCGGCGGACGTCGGCGCGGATGCCGGCGGGCAGCGCCCGGACCGCATTGCGGACCAGGAGGGCGTCGGCCACCGAGATGTCGAAGGGGCCATGACAGCAGGCCGAACAGCCCGCCTTGCAGGGGATCACCCCGGGAAATTTTTCCGCGGCCTGGGCCTGCCAGGCATCGAGACCGGCGAGCAGGACGGGGTAATCGTCGGGAAGGGACACGGCGCGGCTAGGCTCCGCTGCTCAGGGGATGTCGGTGCGGAAAATACCGACCGCCAGCGCGATCCAGCCGGCCAGGAAGGCGAGTCCGCCGAGCGGCGTGATGATCCCGGCGCCGGGCTGGTCGGTGAGGGCGATGGTGTAGAGACTGCCAGAAAACAGCAGGATGCCGACCACGAAGCTGCCGCAGGCGACGCGAAAATATCGGGTGGGATGCCGGGACAGCAGCCGGGCCGTCACGATGAGGGCGAGGGCATGGTACATCTGGTAACTGGTGGCGGTGCGCCAGACTTCCTTGTCGCTGTCGGAAAAACTCTGGCTCATCAGGTGCGCCCCGAACGCGCCCAGCGCGACACCCAGGGCGGCGAGTATCGCCCCGATCGCGAGGAAGAGATCTGCTTCCATCCTCTTGACCGGAGGGCGGCTCATCAGGTCCCGCCGATGGTTCCCGGTCCCTCGACGCCCATGCCCATGGCGTGATAACCGTTGTCGACGTACATGACGGTCCCGGTGATGCCGGCGGCAAGCGGGCTGGAGAGAAACGCCGCCGCGTTGCCGACGTCGGCCGCCGTGAATTCCCGGGTGAGCGGGGCATTGGCCCGGGTGTACTCGATCATGCGCTGGATCAGGCCGATGGCGCTGGCGGCGCGTGAGGCCAGCGGGCCGGCGGAGATGGTGTTGACTCTGAGCCCGTATCGGCGGCCGGCCTCGAAGGCGAGGGTTCGGGTATCGGACTCCAGGGCCGCCTTGGCCGACGACATGCCGCCTCCGTACCCCGGAATGACCCGCTCCGACGCCATGTACGTCAGCGACAGGAAGGAGCCGCCCGGGCGCATCAACGGACCGAGCCGGCGCACCAGGGACACATTGCTGTAGGCGCTCACGCTCACCGCATCGAGATAGCCCCTGCGGCTGGTATCGAGCAGCGGGTTCTTCACCTCGGGTCCGTTGGCCAGGCTGTGGATGACCACATCCACCGACGCGGGGCCGAAGTCCTGCCGGATCCGGTCGGTCATGCCCTGGATCGAAAAATCCCCGCGTTCCTTGTAACGCTTGTTGTCGCGGATTTCCGCGGGTGCGTCGTCCAGCGTATCGAACGCCGCATCGAGCGGATAGACCCGCTCGAACTCCATGCTGCGCCCGTCGGCCAGCCGCATCGACTCCGCCATCTTCCCGCGCTCCAGCAGGTTCTGGAAGATGTTGAGCGCCGGCGGCCAGGTTCCCAGGCAAACCGATGCCCCCGCTTCCGCCAGAGACTTGGCGATGGCAAAGCCGAAGCCGCCGTCATCGGCGACGCCGGCGATCAGCGCTCGCTTGCCGGCCAGGTCGATTGGAAGCATCCGTGAGCCTCGCCGGTCTATCGGTTCGGATTGAGGATCCGGCCGATCCGGATCGTCAGGTCGTGATAGTGCGCCTTGATGAGCGGATTTCCCGCGTGCGACGCAGCCGCTCCGCAGTCCCGTTCCAGCGTCTCCAGCTCGGCGCGGGCCAGGGCCCGGATGTCCGACTGGCTCACGTTCATCCGCGGAAAGAACACCAGGAACTGGGGTGGAATGTTCGCGGGCGGGGGCGGCGGCTCCGAGGTCATCAGGAAACTCATCCGGTCGATGTAGCCCCGCTGCAGATTCCGCTTGTACGTATCGGGCGCAGGCCCGCCCGAGAGATCGCCGAAGACGCCCCGCCGGACGTCGTGGAAGAGATCGGTCAGCGAGTAGGCCCGGTCGCCCAGCGCGGCCTGCTGCTCGATCAGCCGTCCCATCCGGACCGGATCCAGAAGATTGTTGAGCGAGGTGACCTGGCGGGACCGGACCCGCTCCACGGTGCCGTTGTTCTCCAGCCGGTTGAGGATGTCCGGATCGATGATCCAGGCCGGCGTGGCGAACACGTTGTCGGAGAGCCAGCGCACCGCCGCCTGCTGCCGCGCCTTGGCCACCGTTTCATAGACCACCCCGGCCTGGTCCGACGATTTCCGCACCTCGTTGACGCCGCCCACGATGGTCGTCACGTGCCCGATGTACAGGTTCCACTGGCGGAGCACGTTGTCGTAGAGCTCCTGGAGATCGCTGTAGTCCTCTCCCGGGGCGGTGGTCCAGGTCCTCAACTGGGGGACGATCCGCTTCAGGTTGGCCAGGCCGTAGTTGCTGGCCTTCACGCCGTCGTCGCCCAGGTCTTCGGTCTGGGAGCTGGGGTCGATCTGGCTGGGATCGCCGAAGCGATACATCGGGTCGCCCTCGTGCTCCTTGATCCAGCGGTCCAGGGTCGGCTTCTCGGCGTCGGAGCTCGCGGCGCCGGGAATGGGACGGTAGCCCCACTTGATGGCGTAGATGTCGTAGGTCCCGATGCCCGGGTAGTAGGAGATGCCGGTGTCGCCCGGCTGGGCCACGTAGTTGAACCGCGCGTAGTCCATGATCGCCGGCGCCGTGTGCATTCGCCGGGTGAAGCTGGCCGAGCGGAGCGAGTCCACCGGGTAGGAGCTCGACGCCTTCATGTTGTGGGGCAGTCCCAGCGTGTGACCCACCTCGTGGGAGGAGACGAAGCGGATCAGCTGGCACATCAGGGCGTCTTCGAAGTGCGGCTTGCGAGCCGCCGGATTCACCGCCGCGGTCTGGACCAGGAACCAGTTGCGCAGCAGGCTCATGACGTTGTGGTACCACCCGATGTGCGACTCCAGGATCTCGCCGGTGCGCGGGTCGCTCACATGGGGCCCGTAGGCGTTCTGGATCGGCGAGGCGAAGTAGCGCACCACCGAGTAGCGCGCGTCCTCCAGCGAGAACTCGGGATCCTCCTGCGGCGTCGGCGGATCCTTGCCGACGATCGCGCGGCGGAAGCCGGCCGCCTCGAACGCCACCTGCCAGTCGTCGATCCCCTGCTTGATGCAGGAGCGCCACTGGACCGGCGTGGCAGGGTCGACGTAGTAGACGATCTGCTTGACCGGGTCGACGAGTTCGCCCCGGGCAAAGGCCGCGGGATCCTTGGGCTCCAGGCGCCAGCGCGAGATGTAGCGGCGGATCTCGGATTTCTGCACCGGGAGACCGTAATCGGTCTGCTGGACGCCGAAATACCCGACCCGGTTGTCGTTGAGGCGGGGCATCATCGGGTGCTCGGGCAGCATGAGCATCGACTGATTCATCTCGAGCGAGATGGTGCCGGTCTCGGCGTTCGACGGAGCGAGGCCGGCGCCATAGGTCAGCACGTGGCGCGCTTCGATGTTGGTGGGGTAGCTGTGAATGGCCACGACGTACGACCGGGCCGGGTCGAGGGCCCGGACCTGGTATTGGGTTCGCCGCTGCTGCGACAGTCCCAGGACCGGCACGTCGGTCGTGAACATCGGGGTGACGTCGATCACCACCGCGCTGGAGTCGGGTTTGAAGGCGGCGATCGGAAACGCGAACAGCACCGGCTCGAAGTTCGACGCCCGCACCGCCATCGCGATGGGCAGCGAATCGGCGGCGACATTGTCGTAGGCGACGTAGCGCAGCAGCACCCGGTCTCCCTGGCGCTGCCAGCGGACCACGCCCTCGTTCTCCTCTTCACCGCCGAAGCCGATGTTGGTCGGCGTCCGGGACCGGCGGGTGACCAGGAGCATCTCCTTGTCGTAGAGCCGGACCGGAATCTCGTAGTACCACTTGTCGGCGACCTGGTGCACCGTGAAGAGCCCGGAGTCGGAACGGGCCTTGTCGGTGATCACCTGACGGTAGGGACGCGGCGCCGGCGCCGGGCCGCCCATGCCCCCCGGCTGCGCACCACCCTGCATCGCGCCGGGCGGCGTCTGCCCCGGACCGGCGGGCGATGACGACGCCGGCGCGGGTGCCGTCACCGCGGGCGCCGGCGCCTGGGCGGGAGCCGGACCCGCCGCCTTGGCGGCACAGCCCGTCAGTAGAAGCAGAGCGAGCAGCCCCGAACCGGGGCGAAACGGACGACGCGACATGATTGTCCTTGTGGGGTCGAGCGAGGAAAGAAATACTTTTCGGCCGGGAATTGCCAGCTACTCCTCCCGCAACACCGCGAGCGGAGCCCGCTTGAGAATCTCCGCGCTGTTCCACAGTCCGACCGAGAGGGTGAGCGCCAGCAGCAGCAGGGTGAGCCCACCAAGCTGCAGCGCGGGAAGACTGAACGGTTGCTTGAACAGCCACTTGGCGAGCGCCCATCCCGCGGCACTGGCCAGGAATACCGAGGCGAGCGCCGCCAGCACCCCGAGCGCCGTGTACTCGGCAATCAGGATTCGGAGCACCTGGGCCCGGGTGGCGCCCAGGGTCTTGAGCAGCACCCCTTCGCGGATCCGGGAAAGCCGCGAGGCGGACACCGCGCCCACCAGCACGATGGCGCCGGTGACCAGGCTGAAGAGTGCCAGGAAGCGCACGATGAGGGCGCCGCGATTCAGGATCCCTTCGATCGCCTCCTGGACCTGGGAGAGATCGATGGCGGTGACGTTGGGATAGCGCTCCGCCATGCTCCGCTGGACCTTTCCCCGCACCGTCGCGCTGTCGGCCCGTACCAGGGTGACGAACATCTGGGGCGCGGACTCGAGCACGCCGGTCTGGAACACCGCGAAGAAATTGGTGTCGAAGCGGCTCCAGTCGATCTCGCGCAGATTGGCGACCCGGCTGCGCACCTCGGCGCCCCCGACGTTCCAGACGATCTCGTCGCCCAGCTTGACCGCCAGCTCGCTCGCGATGTCGCTGTCGAGCGACACCAGCGCAGGCTGACCCGGCGCGGGGCGGGCGACCCCGGGTCCCCACCAGGCGCCCTGCACCAGCTTCTCGGTGGCGGTCAGGGTGTCGCGATAGGTGGAGCGATACTCCCGCCGGAGCGCCCAGCCGGCCGGACCGGCCGATCGCGCGCGGCGCCCGCCCCGTGCACCACTATCGGCGGCGGTCGTATCGGGGGGCGGCGCGAGCGGCACCGGGACGCCTCGGATCGACGTGATCCGCATCGTGACGATCGGCACCAGCGGTGTGCCGCTCAAGGCGCTCGAGGCGAGAACCTCTCCCACGCCGGCGCGCTGGTCGGGCTGAATGTCGAAGAACATCAGGTTGGGCCGGGTCCCGTTGCCGCCGGGGCGAAACTGGCGCAACAGGTTGTGCTGGACCAGAAAGAGCGTCGCCAGGAGAAAAGCGCCGAAGCCCAGCGCCAGCACGACCGTCACCGTTTGGTTGGCGGGCCGATAGAGATTGGCCAGCCCCTGGCGCCAGAGGTAGGGCAGGCGGTGGGGGAACCAGCGGCGCAGCCCGCTGATCAGCCCGCGTGCCGCGAGCCAGAGAAAGAGCAGGGCAAACCCGATGCCGGTCGAGAAGACCGCCCCGTCGACCAGCGCCCCGACCTGGATGACCGAGAGCGCCACCACGCTACCCGCCAGCAGCAGCAGCGAGATCCAGTCGACCGCATCGCGCCGCCCCCGGCTCGGCTCCACATCCCGCCGCAGGGTCATCAGCGGTGAGATCCGGCGCACCGCGAGCAGCGGAAGCGCGGCGAACATGCCCGCGACCCAGAGACCGAGACCCATGCCGAGCAGGATGGCGCGGGGCGAAGGCACCACGTGGACGTCCACCGGAAGGAAACCCTGGAACAGGACGGGCAGCATCTGTTGCAGACCCACGCCGACGATGGCGCCGATCCCGCTGCCGATGCCACCCATCACCAGTGCCTGGAGGAGATACACCGCGAAGACTTCGCGAGAGGTGGCGCCGAGGCAGCGCAGCACCGCGATGGTGTCGAGCTTCCGCTTGATGAAGACGTGGACCGCGCTCGCGACGCCGAGGCCTCCGAGCAGGAGGGCGATCAGCGCGACCAGGCCCAGGTAGTTCCCCAGCCGGGTCAGCGCGTCGGTGAGATCCTCGCGGTCATCCTCCACGGTGCGGATGCCGGCCCGCTCCTGACGGAGAGCCTGGCGGTACTTCTCCCGGATCGGCTGGGCCGGAACGCCCGGAGCCAGCCGCACGTACGCGGCATACCCGGCCCGCGACCCGAAACGGAGCAGGCCGGTGGCGGGCAGCGTCCGCGCGGGCACGTACACCCGGGGGCCGAACGCGGTGGCCACGCCGACGTCTCCCGGCACGTTGAGCACGGTGCCGAGGATCGGGAATCGGGCGTCCCCCAGCGCCAGGGTGTCGCCGACCTGGGCTCCCAGCGCCGACAGCAGCGCCGGATCCACCAGCGCACCGTCGGTCGTCGTGAGCGATTGCCACTGTCCCGCCGGGAGCGTCGTGATCGCGCCGTAGAAGGGGTAACCGCCTTCGACGGCCCGGACCTGCACCAGCCGCACTCCGCTGGTGCGCGGAACGTAGGCCATCGCGGGAAAGGTCACCTCCAGTGCCCGCCGGCCCGCGGGACGCTGCGTCGCCGGGTCGGGGGCGATCAGGCTGTCGATCAGCGCGTCGATCCGGGGCGAGAACTTCTGCCGGCTGGTGATCGAGAGATCCGCGCCCAGAAGCGCCTTGGCCTGCTCGGCCACCGAGGTTCGCAGGTTCTGGGTGAACGAGTTGATGGCCACCAGCGCGGCCACGCCGGCGGTGATGGCGCCGGTGAGCAGCCACAGTCGCCGCCGGCCGGACCGGCTCTCCCGCCAGGCCATCCGGAGAACGAAGCGCGGCCCGATCACGCCGCGCTGTCCTCGACGATCCGGCCGTCGGACAGCCGGATGGTGCGGCGGGCCCGCGCCGCGAGATCGTGATCGTGAGTCACCAGCACCAGCGTGGTGCCCAGCTCGCGATTGAGCTCCTCCATCAGGGTGATGATGGTGGCCCCGGTGGCGGCGTCCAGGTTGCCGGTCGGCTCATCGGCGAAGAGAATCTGCGGCTTGATGCTGAACGCCCGGGCCAGCGCCACCCGCTGCTGCTCCCCACCGGACAGCTGCGCCGGATAGTGATCGGCCCGGTCTCCCAGGCCGACCCGGTCCAGGAGCTGCTGGGCGCGGTCATGGGCCGGTTCGCCGCGGAGCTCCAGCGGCACCTGCACGTTCTCGCGGGCGGTCAGCGTGGGGATCAGCTGAAACGACTGGAACACGAAGCCGACCTTTTCGGATCGGAGCCGGGCCCGCTGGTCCTCGGTCAGGGAACCCAGGTCGTTTCCGTCGAGCTCGATGGTCCCCGACGCGGGGCGGTCCAGCCCGGCCAGCAGGCCGAGCAGCGTCGTCTTCCCGCTGCCGCTCGGCCCCACGATCGCCAGGAAACCGCCGCGCTCCAGCGCGAAGGTGATATCGTTCAGGACGGTGAGTGGCCGGCCGCCTGAGACATAGGTCTGGGTGAGCGACTGGCAACGCAGCATGCAGGGTACTCCACCGGGAGACGTCCAGGGCGTGGAATGATAGTCGGGCTACTTCTTCTTCCGGGCGGTCACCTGGATTTCGATTTTCATGCGGGGATCGGCGAGACCCGCGGAGAACATCGTGGCCGCGGGACGCACGTCCTCGAAGTATCGGCGCAACACCGGCCAGCACTGCTCGAATTCCGCGGCGTTGGGCAGCAGATAGGTCACCCGTACGACGTCCTTCATGGCGGCGCCCGCCTCCTCCAGCGCGGCCAGGATATTCTTCATGCATTGCTCGGTCTGCTCGATCAGGTCGTCGGAAATCGTCATGTTGGCGTAGTCAAAGCCGGTGGTGCCCGAGACGAAGACCCATCGTCCGTCGACCACGGCGCGGGAATAGCCGATCTGGGATTCGAAGGTCGAGCCTGAGCTGATCAATCGTCGAGTCATGGGTCTCCAGCCGAATCGTCTTCGAGAGGGAAATGGAATGCTTTCGAGCCCGAAAGCGCGGGTGAGAATGATAACGAGACCGCTCCGGATTCTGGCGCTGCTGGCCGTGGCGTGCGGCAGGCAGGACGGCAAGGACGGACAGGGCGCGCCGGCCGCGCGGGTGTCCACGCAGGACACCGCGTCCGCTGCCGGTACCGATCGTCCGGCCATTCTCTTCCTGGGCACCAGCCTCACCGCCGGATACGGCCTCTCGGATCCGGCGCTCGCGTACCCCGCCTTGATTCAGGCCAAGCTGGACTCCGCGGGCCGCCCGTTCCACGTGGTGAACGCCGGCGTCAGCGGTGAAAGCTCCGCCGGTGCGCTGGCCCGGATCGACTGGCTGATGAGCCAGGGACCGGTGGCGGTCCTGGTGATCGAGACCGGGGCCAACGACGGGCTCCGGGGCCAGGATCCCGATTCGGTGCGAGCCCGGATCCAGGCCATCATCGATCGCGCGCGGCACGCTGCGCCGGCGGCTCGCATCGTCATCACCGGCATGGAGGCCATGCCCAATCTCGGCGCCGACTATGTGCGCCGGTTCCGGGATATCTACCCGGCGCTGGCGCGAGCCAACCACGCCGAGCTGGTGCCCTTCCTGCTGGCGGGCGTGGCGGGCATCGATTCACTGAATCAGGCCGACGGTATTCATCCGACCCCGGCCGGCCAGCGGATCGTGGCGGAGAATGTGTGGAATGCGATCGAGCGGGTGACGCGACGCTAAGGCGCTAGGAGGCTAAGACGCTAAGACGCTAAGTCAGGTCCTTCCGGGGCGAGCTACCCTCCGCAGAGCGGCTGTTTCCTGCCCTCTTAGCGTCCTAGCGTCCTAGCCTCCTACTCATGCCGAATCGCGTCGATAGGCGACAGCCCCGCCGCCCGCAGCGCCGGATAACACCCGAACGCCAGGCCCACCGTCAGCGCGGCCAGCCCCGCCACCGCCACGCTCGTCAAGCTCAGCCCCGCATACATGGCGGCCTGGGTGCGGGCGCGGATCACCGCCGTGGCGGCGAAGGCCCCGCTCGCGCCCAGCACCAGCCCGATCACGCTGCCCGCACCGGCGATGGCCACCGACTCCGCCAGGAACTGGGTGAGGATGTCGCGGCGCCGCGCGCCCACCGCCTTGCGGATGCCGATTTCGCGGGTTCGCTCCGTCACCGCGGCCAGCAGCACATTCATGATGCCTACCCCGCCGACCAGCAGCGAGACGCCGGTGATCGCGCCCATCACCAGCTTGAAGACCCGCATGCCTTGGCGCGCCTGTTCCATCCGGGAAGAAACGGCCGACAGGCTGATGCGCTCTTTCCAGTTACCGTATTTCCCGGTGAGCCGGGCCTCGAGAGCAGCGCGGAGGGCGGGCACGCCTTCCAGGCTGGCCGCGGTCACGATGAGCGATGGAACGCCGGAGCCGGCGATGGCCGGCAGGAGGGCGGTCCCGGTCGCGAAGGGCACCGCGACCATGGGCTGATCTCCCAGCTCGCGAGGAGGCAGCACCCCGATCACTGTCACGGTCTGGGCACCGATCTGGAACGCGGTTCCCACCGCCTTTGCCGGGTTGTTCGAATCGGCCAGGGCGCGCGCCAGCGCATTCGAGATCAACGCCAGCGGCGCGCTGCTCTCGAGCTCCGCGGCCGTGAAGTCCCGCCCCGCCGCCATTGCATCGGGGCCGCCGGCGCCGCGATACCAGACCGCATTGACCAGCGCGGCGCGAGGAGCGCCGTTTCGCGCCGACCCGAGCTCCGCCGCCCCCGAGCGCGTCAAGCGTGCGCCGGCCATGCCGTCGAGATTCTCCACCAGCGCGGCCGCGGCCGCGGGGTCCAGATGGATCGTGTCGGCGCGGGCCAGCCGCTGGCCGTCCACCCGTCGGTAGAGCTCCGGCGTCAGCGCGAGGGCGTGCAGATCGGTGGTGCGCTCGATCTGGGAGCGGGCGAAGCGTTCCAGCCCGTCTCCCAGCGAGAGGACCGCGACCAGCGAAGCCGACCCCATCACGATGCCCAGCGTGGAAAGCGTGGTGCGGAGCGGGTTGGCCATGAGCGTGCCAAGCCCCACCCGGATCGATGCAAAGCGCTGTGCCTGGAGCATGGGCCTCGTACGGCGATGCCGTCGTGCGGGTTTCACCTGCTGGCTTTGTTCCCGTCCTGACTCTAAGCTTGTGGCATGAGCTTCCTCGATACCAACAAGGACCGGGCCGCGCTGATCATCGGCCTCCTCGCGGTCGGACTGGCGGTGGCGCTGTTTCCCTACGCCAGCGGTCTGCTCGGGGCACCGGTCCTCTACGTGCTGTTCCGGCCGTTCCATCGCGCGCTGGCCAAGACCATCCCCAGATCGGCGGCGGCGGGTCTGGTGATTCTCACCGCCTTTGCCGTCATCGTGGTCCCGGGCGTGTGGCTCATCGGCATGCTGGTCGGCCAGGCGCAGGGCGTCGCCAGGAGCCTGGTCAACAGTCCGCTGCTCGACCGGCTCTCCAACCTGCAGATCGGCGAGTTTGCCCTGGGTCCCGAGCTCGCGGGCATCGGCCGCTCGATCATCGGCTGGCTGGGTGACAGCGCGCTCGGCTTCATCGGCACCGCGACCCACTTCACCCTCAATCTGCTCTTCTCGTTCTTCGGGCTCTACTACATGCTCATGTCCCCCGAGGGGGGCTGGAAGGCCGTCCGTCACTTCGTCCCGTTTTCCGACCGGAACGCCGAAAGCCTGCGGGAGCGGTTCAAGGCGGTGACCATGGGCACCATCGTCGGCACCGGGCTCACCGCGTTGATCCAGGGCATCGTCATCGGGGGCGCCTTCTGGCTCACCGGCCTCAGCAATCCGGTGTTCTGGGGTGTGGTGACCGTCGTCTTCGCCATTCTCCCGGTGGTCGGGTCCGGCATCATCTGGATTCCCGGCGCCATCTCGCTCGCGCTCAGCGGTCACACCGGTGGCGCCGTGGTCCTGGCCATCGTCGGCGTGCTGGCGGGCCAGGTGCACACGCTGATCGGTCCCGCGGTCACCAAGCGCTATGCCGAGATCCATCCGATGATCACCCTGGTGGGCGCCATCGCCGGCGTGAGCTATTTCGGCCTGATTGGATTGTTGATCGGTCCGCTGGCGCTCTCCTACTTCTTCGAGCTGATCCGGATGTACAAGGAGGAGTACCTCGAAGCGTGACCGGCGTCCGCGGGTCCCGGGCGCTGATCTTCTGGTCCTTCGCGGCGATCTACGTCGTCTGGGGTTCCACCTATCTCGCCATCCGGGTGATGGTCAGCACGATGCCGCCGCTCCTGGCCGGCGGCGTCCGATTTCTCTTTACCGGCGCGATCCTCTACGGGTGGGCCCGCTGGCGCGGCGTGGCGGCTCCCTCGCGCGCCCTCTGGGGCCCGGCGTTTCTGCTCGGCGCGCTCTTCTTCCTGATCGGGAACGGCGGAGTATCCTGGGCCGAGACCCGGATCCCGTCGGGGCTCACCGCGCTGCTCGCGGCTACTTCTCCGCTCTTCACTGTGACGTTCGAGAGCAAGCGGGGCGGCTGGCGCCGTCCCCCGGCCCGGGTGCTGGTCGGCATCGCGGCCGGACTCTGCGGCGTGGCCTTGCTGGTCGCGCCGGGGGAGATCATCGGCGGCGGCCACGCCGATCTGCTGGGCGCCGCCGCCATCACCGCCGCGGCGATCGCCTGGGCGGGCGGATCGGTACTCTCCCACGCGGTGCCGCTGCACTCCTCGCCCCAGCTGGCGACCGGCATGAAGATGCTGGCCGGCGGTGCCCTGCTGCTCGCCGCCGGTCTCGTCATGGGCGAAGGCTCCCGGGTCTCCATGGCCATCTTTCAGCCGAAGGCGATCCTGGCCTGGGTGTACCTGGTGGTCTTCGGGAGCCTCATCGGGTTCAGTGCCTTCACCTATCTGCTCCGGGTCACCACGCCGGAAAAGGTCTCGACCTCGGCGTTCGTGAACCCCCTGGTGGCCGTCGCGCTGGGCTGGGCCATCCTGGGCGAATCGGTCTCGGCGCGGACCCTCGTGGCGGCGGGCATCATCATTGGAGGGGTCGCGCTGATTCGGCTGGTGCGGGTCCCGGCACCGGTGGAGAAGGCGGAGCCGTGAGGGAGGGAGTAGGG
>DASYPZ010000363.1:0-11459 GCA_036006105.1 Gemmatimonadales bacterium
CCCCTCGCGGGGGAGATCCGGCGGGTCACATGGGAGCTCACCAGGTGGTCGAACATTCGAGCCTCGCTGAAAGGGTCGCATCCCAATCAACCAGTCCCGCCTTGCGGCCCTGTCTGCATTGCATGACAAATCGATAACCGGGGAGTGAGAAGACGGATTTCGCGCCATTCCCTGCACCCCGTCGCGGTTGGCGGCCTGAATGGCGGCTCTCCCTGCAGGTTCCTTTCTTGCGCCCCGGTCGCGGGGTACCTTCCCGCGATGCTCACCCTTGGTACCGAGGAGCCCGGTCGGAGTCGGGTGGCGTTCCAGGTCCTGATCGTCGCCACGCTGCTCGGATTGATCGCCTCGGGCCAGCACAGCATCGTCATGCGCTCCGGCGGCGGAAATCCCGGCATGTGGCATGACCTCGGGATGGGCATGCCCTACTGGTATCTCTGGGCGTTGTTCCTGCCCCTGGTTGCCGCCGCGGCCCGGCGGTTTCCCTTTACCCCGGACCGATGGCTCCGCCGGGGGTTCCTGCATTTGGGTCTGGCACTCGCCATCGCCCTGCTGCATTCGCTGCTGGAGATCGGAATTCAGCACGCCTTCGGGATCCGGCACAGCAGCTTCGGCGTCTTCACCGAGATCTCCCTCAATCGCTCGTTCTGGCAGCTGCCGTACAACCTCCTGGCATACGCCGCGATCCTTGGCGCGGTGATCGCCACTGATTTCTGGCACCGGGCCCGCCGGGAGCAACATGCCGCCGCCGCGCTGGGCACCGAGCTGGCCGAAGCGCGACTCGAGGCACTCCGGGCCCAGCTCAACCCGCACTTCCTCTTCAACGCGATGAACAGCATCGCGATGCTGGTCCGCAAACAGGACAACGCCACTGCCGTGACGACCATCGCGGGACTCTCGGATCTGATGCGCTCGTTCCTCGACGACCATCCGCCGCAGGAGGTGCCGCTGCGGGATGAGCTCGCTTTCCTGGATCGATACCTCGCGGTGGAACGGCTCCGCTTCCAGGATCGGCTGACCGTGCGCATCAGTGCCGAACCCGCCACGCTGGACGCGCTGGTCCCCAATCTCGTGCTCCAGCCCCTGGTCGAGAACGCCATCAAGCACGGCATCTCCCGCCGGGCCGCCTCGGGCCGGGTCGAAATCGAAGCGGAATCATCCAACGGGACGCTCACCTTGCGGGTGCGGGACGACGGCCCCGGGCCCAATGGCGCCGCGACCGGGAACGGGGCCGCCGCGGGCATCGGCATCCGGAACATCCGGGCGAGGCTGAGTCACCTCTACGGCGCCGCGCAACGCTTTTCGCTGGCCGACGCACCCGGAGGCGGCGCCCTCGCGACCGTCACCCTCCCGCTGCGAACCACGCCGCGATGAACCCGCCCCTTCGGGTGCTGGTGGTGGATGACGAGCCGCTGGCGCGAACCGGGGTCGCGGCGCTGGCGCGCGGGGACGGCGATCTCGAGGTGATCGGCGAATGCGGTGACGGAGCGGCCGCGCTGGAAGCCATTCGCCGGCTCCGGCCCGACCTGGTGCTGCTGGACGTGCAGATGCCCGAGCTCGACGGGTTCGAGGTGCTGCGGAGCCTCGACCGATCGGAGCTGCCCGCCGTCATCTTCATCACGGCCTACGACCAGTTTGCCGTGAGCGCCTTCGACGTCCATGCCGTCGACTATCTCGTCAAACCGTTCGATGACGCCCGCTTTGCCGAAGCGATCGCCCGGGCGAGAACCACCATCCGGGGCGCCCGGGCCGGCGAGGTGTCGGAGCGCCTGGCCGGGCTGCTGGAGCAACTCGGCGGCGGACCCCCCGCGAACGAATGGCTCAGTCGCCTCGTGGTCAAGACCGGGGGCCGGGTGGTGCTGGTCCGGGTGGAAGACATCGACTGGATCGAAGCCGCGGACTACTGCGTCAAGCTCCACGTCCAGGGCAAGGTTCACGTGCTCCGCGAGTCGCTGCTGACCCTGGAATCGAGATTGAATCCCGCCCGATTCTTCCGCATCCATCGCTCCGGCATCGTGAACCTGGACCGGATCACCGAGCTCCAGCCGTTCTTCCGGGGCGAGCACATCGTGCTGCTGCGTGACGGCAGCAAGCTCAAGCTGAGCCGCAACCGTCGCCGGGACCTGGAGGCCCGGCTGGGGCAGCCGCTCTGATACTCGCCGTTCGCTGCAGGAACCCCGGGCTTGGCTGCATTCCCCGCCCCACTCCTGCAACCCGCTGGCCGGCCGCCCCGTATCGCCTACCTTGAGCACCTGACCAGTCGGCAGTCCGCCCAACCAGAGAGGTCCCATGCTCCTGCTCGCCCTGGCCGCCGTGACCGCGAGTCCGCCGGCTCCCCGCGCATCCGAGCCATTGCTCGTCACCACCAGCTGGCTCGCCGAGCATCTCGGGGATCGCGGCCTGGTGATCTTCCAGATCGGCGATCGCGCGTCCCGTCCCGCCTACGACGAGGGCCACATCCCCGGCGCCCAGTTCCTGGCTCCCTTGTCCGAATTCTCGACGCCCCGTGTCGAGGGGACCCTGCTTCTCGAGCTGCCGAGTGCCGCGATTCTCGATTCGGTGCTCGAAGCCAAGGGCATCTCCAACGACTCCCGCATCGTGCTCTACTGGGCCCAGGAGTACTACTCGCCGACCTCGCGAGCGCTCTTCACCCTGGAATACGCCGGCCTGGCGGGCCGGGTCTCGATCCTCGACGGGGGGCTGGAAACATGGAAGCAGGAGGGGAGACCCGTCTCGACCGAGCTTCCCTCCGTCGCCCCGGGACACTTTACCGTGCACCCCAATCCCGCGATGGTGGCGGACGCCGAGTATGTCCAGGCCCACCTCGAGGACCCGAAGGTGCGCATCGTGGATGCGCGCGACACGGTGTTCTACCAGGGCACCAGCAAGAATCCGAAGAGCAACGGCCACATCCCCGGTGCGGCCACGGTCTACTTCGGCACCATGGTCGATTCGAGCAGAATGCGGACCCCGGCGGTGCTCCGGAGCGAGTTTGCCGCCGCCGGGATCAAGGAGGGTCAGACGGTGGTGACCTATTGTCATATCGGCCAGCAGGCCACGGTCGTCTGGTTCGCCGCGAGGCTGCTCGGCTACGATGCCAAGCTTTATGACGGCTCGTTTCAGGACTGGTCGACCCGCGCCCTTCCGATCGTCAATCCCGCCACGCCCAAGCCGGAGTAGCCATGCATCTCCTCATCCTCGCCGCGCTCCTCGCTGTCTCGCCCGGCGACTCCATGCTGGTCTCTCCCGAGTGGCTCGCCGCGCACCGGACCGATCCGAACCTGGTGATCCTGCATGTCTCCATGGACAAGGCCGAGTACGAGCGGGAGCATGTGTCCGGCGCCCGCTGGCTCAATCCCCATTCACTGATCAAGGATGGCCCGCCCGGCACCGAGCTCCCATCGGTCGAGACGATCGACTCGGTGCTCGGCGCTCTCGGCGTCACCGATCAGTCCCGCATCGTGTACTACGGTGATACCTGGATGGCGCCCCGCGTGTTTCTCGCGCTGGAGTACGCCGGACTGAGCGGTCACGCGTCGCTGCTGGATGGTGGCCTCCCCGCCTATCGGGCGGCGAAGGGCCTGGTATCCAACGAAACGCCCTCCTGGACCCGCGGCTCGGTCACCGGCCATGCCCACCCCGAAATCGTGGTTGCCGCGAGCTGGCTCGCCGCGCATCTGAAGGACGCGGACCTGGCGCTCACCGACGGCCGGTCCGCCGGGGAATACGCCGGGACCGATCTCTCCGAACGGCTGCCCCGTCCGGGCCACATTCCCGGCGCGGTCAATCTGCCCTGGGAACAGACCTTCACCGACGGTGCCGCGGCCCTCGAAGGCGTTCCGTCGCGATTGAAATCCAGACAAGAGCTGCGGAAACTCTTCGACAACGCCGGCTACAGCGATGGGAAGCAGCTCGTCACCTACTGCACCATCGGGCTCCGGGCCAGCCATCTCTATTTCGTGGCGCGTTATCTTGGGCTGACGCCCCGGATTTACGACGGATCGATGAGCGAGTGGAGCAGAAAGACCGAGCTGCCGATCGCAACCGGCGCCGGCCCTCACTGATGAATGGGACTCGAACGATGAGAGCGCTGACTGGTTCCTGGACCGCGCTGGCCGCCCTGGCCACCCTCACCCTGCATCCCGGAACGACGGCGGCGCAGGATAGCTGCGGCGAGCGGGAATCTCCCCCCGGCCCGCTGGTGTCGGCCGAGTGGCTCAAGCGCCACCGCGCCGACTCGGGCCTCGTCCTCCTGCACGCCGAGCGGAGCCAGGCGCCTTTCGATTCGGCCCACATTGCCGGCGCACGCTTCATCGCCATGGGTTCGTTCACCACCCGGCGGGGCGAGCTGCTGACCGAGCTCCCCCCGGTGGAGCAGCTCGACTCCCTGCTGGAGTCGCAGGGTGTGGGTAATCGGGGCCGGATCGTGCTCTACGGCGAGACTCTGCCGGTCACCCGGCTCTACTTCACACTCGACTATCTGGGTCTCGGCAGCCGCGTGTCGGTCATGAATGGCGGACTCCAGGCCTGGCGGGACGCAGGCGGTGCCGTGACCGCGGCGGCAACGCCGCTGCCGCCCCGCGCCGTGCTCAGCGTCGCGCCGCATCCCGAGCTCGTGGCCGAGGCACCCTGGATCGAGGCGCATCGAAACGATGCCGGCGTACTACTGGTCGACGCGCGGAGCCGGGAGGAGTTCGACGGCACCAAGCTGGAGGAAGGGGTCTCCCGGCCGGGGCATATTCCGGGAGCCGTCAATCTCGACTGGACCGCGACGCTCGCCGACGGAAGATTCCGCGAGCTCGGCCAGCTGCGGCAGTTGCTCACCGCCGCCGGGGCGGGGCCGGGCAAGGAGATCATCGCGTACTGCCGGGTCGGCACCCGGGCCAGTGCGATCTACTTCGTCGCCCGCCTGCTCGGGTATCCGGTTCGGATCTACGACGGGTCAATGAATGAGTGGGCCAGCCTCAGCGCGCTTCCGGTGGCTAAAAGCGACTCCGGCAGACCCTAGGCCGCGGCCGCATCGTTCTGCATCAGGCCCAGAATGTTCCCCTCCGGGTCCTTGACGTAGGCGAGCCACCCGACCCCCGGAATCGCCTGCTTCGCCAGGGCCATGACGGCACCCAGCCCCAGCGCCTTCGCGATCGAATCATCGAGGTCGACCACATCGATGGTGCAGACGTACGCGATGACCGGCGCATCGGGAGTGACTTCCCCCCGGCGCGGCACCATCCCGCCGTCGATCCCGGGTCCGTCACCGGTCTTGATGATCCAGTAGGGCATCGGTCCCTCCCAGCGGCTGAACTCCCAGCCGAAGAGGGCCTGGTAGAAGGCGATGGCCCGCTCGGGATCGGCGGCGTGGATTTCGAAATGGATCGGTCGTGGCATGACGGCCTCCGCGGTCCGGTGGATCAGTGGCGCGCGCTGAAGCGATCGAGGAATTCCCGCTCGCCCGGCGTGAGACTCGCGATCCCGGACGCGCTGATCTTGTCGAGGATCCGGTCCAGCTCGTCGCGATTCACTTCGTGCAGGCCTTCCCGCCGGATCTTCTTCCAGCGATCCATGGCCCCGGCGGTGGTTTCGATCCTCGGCGCGACCGGCTGCAGCTTCCGCTTGAAGCGCTCGTTGCCCGCGTTACGCTGCAGGAACTTGAGATAGATGTAGCCTCCCACGAACCCGCCCAGATGCGCGAAGTGCGCGACGTTGCCCCCGCCCGGAATGACTCCGAAGCCGAAGAACAGCGAGATGCCGGTCATGATGAGGACCATGTAGCGCGCCTCGATCGGGATGATCCCCCAGATCAGCATCTGATTCCGGGGCCAGAACCAGGCGTAGGCCAGCAGCACGCCGAAGATCGCGCCCGAGGCCCCGATGATCGGCGCGCCCACCGGAATGGACAGGAGGGCGCCCGAGATCCCGCTGATGAAGTACAGGCCGAGGAAGGCACGGCCACCGAGGCGATCCTCGACCCGCGGCCCGAAAAAGAAGAGCGAGAGCATGTTGAAGAAGATGTGCCCGAACCCCGGCGCATGGATGAACATGTAGGTCACGAACGTCCACGGCCGTTCCAGCGCCAGCTGGGGCACGAAGGCCAGGGCATTGTCCAGCCCGACGATGGTGTTTTGGAGCAGGAATACGGCGATGGTCGCGAGGACGATCCGCAGGACCCAGGGCGTCATGATACTCCGTCCCGGGCGCGGCGCTCGCTCGGATAGTTGATGATGTGTTCCCACTCGGACGCGTCGGACCGGGCCACCACCGCCACCACCGGCTCGGTCTCGCTCAGGTTGTACACCTCGTGCGGCACCCCGGGCTCGATGAAGATGAAATCCCCCGGCCCGTTGTCCAGCGAGCGCGACAGTCCCTCCCCGTAGCGATGCTGCACCCGGCCCGAGAGAATGTACAGCATCACTTCGAAGTCGACGTGGATATGCGCGTACGCCACCGCGCCGGGCGGAATCGTCGCGACGTTCATCGACAGCCGCGACGCCCCGGCATTGGCGCCGGAGAGTCCGCCCAGATACTGGATGCCGTTCCAGCTCCGGCAGAGTGCGCTTCCCCTGAGGGTCGCGATCCCGTCGAGTCGTTCGGCAGCGGGAATGGGTGACGCCTGGGTCATGGCAGCAAACCGGTCAGTAGGGCGGGCGCGCCGCCGGGTGAAGATCGACGTCGCTGTGCAGCAGGAGATCGGGATAGGCGACACTGTCGCCGCGAGCCGTCAGCTCGAGAAAGCTCGCGAAGGTCTGCATCAGCTGGACACTGAGATGCCCCGGGAGCGGCTGAGGCACCGGGCTCGGCTCGGCCATCCGCCAGCCGCGGCCGAAGGAGCTGCGGACGATGACGCTGCCCGGAGTCGAGGGCAGGGCGCGGACGTTGTCCGCATACCGCAGAAAGGCTCCCTGGCGGAAAAGGTACATCTCGACGTTCGAGACGTACATCGCCGAGACGACGCGGCCGGTCTCCTTCAAATAGCCGGCGATCGCCTTCATCGCGATGGGACCGGACAGGTCCCCCACCACCGGCACGATCCGATTCTGTCGCTCCATGTCCCGGACCAGCTGAAAGCGGTCCTCGCTCGACAGATAGCTCCACGGCTGCGCGTCCAGATCGGTGGCGGAATAGAGATCCCGCTGGCTGGGATATCCGGGCCGCGCCGGGCGTCCCAGGCTGGTGTAGCGGAGGTTGAGGCCCGCCGACGCGAACTCGTCGTGAAAGCGCTTCAGCGTCGTCCGGTCGATGGCGCTGAGCGGCACCCCGTACCGGGTCACCCGCTCCATCAGGGCCGTATGCGTGGCGGCATGAAGCGCCGAATCTTGGGGGGTGAATTCGAGGTAGAGCAGCAGCTCCTCGAGCGGGCGGTTGCTCCATTGGGCCGCATTGGGCGGGGCCGGCCTCCCGTACAGGAGACAGAGATACTCGATCCGGTTGTCCGCGCTCTCGAACATCGCCTTGAACAGGAGATGCAACAGCAGGTTGTCGCGGCGGATGTCGATCAACAACGCGATATCGGGGCGGATCTCGGCCAGATACGAAAAATTCTGTTCCGGCCCCACGCCGAGATACGCCCCACCCTTGATACCGAGCGCATGAAGCGCCGGCATCACGTGGAGGTAGGACGTTTCGTTGGAGACCAGATTGTCGCTGTCGAAGAACCCGCCCGGCTCCGACAGCCGCGCCACCAGCTCCGCAAACGGCGTGGTGGGATGGACCGGCGCCCGCGAGCTGGTGAAGAACAGAACCTGCAGGACGATCAGAAACGTGCGCGTCACGACGACATCTCCAGAGCGCGGCTCAGGCGTCGAGCACGTACTTGGCGCGCGGGTACGCCACCGTGAATCCGGCCCGCTCCGCATTGCGGTGGGACGAACTCCCCGGCGTCGCCACCACCATCGCGGTTTCGCAGCGCAGCGCCCGGGCGGCAGCCAGTCGTGTTTCCAGCAAGGCGTGATGCACCCCCCGGTTTCGCGCCTCCGGCAGCACCGCCGCGGCGCACAGCGCACCGACTCTCCGATGCACCATCAGCAATCCCCCGCCCGACAACTTGCCTCCGTGCTCCGCCGCGAACGGCGTGGCGGTGGACATCCGGAAGGTCCCTTCGATCACCGCCTGGAGCGCGGCCGGGGCCGGCTTTCCTTCCGAGAATCCCGACGCGACCACCCGGGCCACCTCCGCGATCTCCGCCGGTGCCGCACGGCGGATGGTGATACCCGCCGGAACCCGAAACGACTCCGGCGCCTCGGCCACCCGGCAGACCATGACGTCGCTCCGCTCGGCGACCCGATACCCCCGGGCCACCAGGGCGCGTTGCAACGAAGAGTCGGCCAGCGAGCAGAGCTCGACCGCCGCGGGGGCGCCCCGGCTGTGAAAGAACGCCTCCAGACGGTCGAGCTCCGCCACGGGAAGTGCCCCATGGAGCCCCAGGGCGAAGGCCTGGGTCAGGGGCGAGACCGCCCCGGCAAAGGTGGCGTAGCCGCCGCCCACCGCGAGAGACGTCGCCTCGGGGAATCCTCCGGTGCGCCGAAGCGTGGCAGCGTATTCGACCCCGGCCAGCGCCTCGGCGAGCTCGAGGCGGCGGGCCAGCGCGAGCAGGTCGGCCTGGGGAATGACAGCGACAGGAGTCGGATTCATAGGACTTTCACTATCCAGTCGCCCGCGAGGTAGCCGATCACCGCGACACCGAGGCCGACGAGGAACATGTCGAGACCGCTTCGAAAGACGCTCCGTCCGGTGAAGAAGCTCCGAGCCGCGCCGACCCCAAAGTGCGACAGCATCGCCACCGCGAACGAGGCCCAGATCGCCCACGGCTCCCGGCTGATGAGCAGCGGAGCCACCGGGATGAAGGCCCCGAGCGCCGTGGCCGTCCCGGTGACCCAGGCCTCCCGCATCGGGGTGCTCGACGCCTCCCCGATCTTGAGCTCTTCGCGCACCTTTTCCTCGAGGGCCCGGGCCGGGTCGGCCATCACCGCGGTGGCGAGATTGGAGGCCTGGTCCTCCGGGATGCCCTTGGCCTGGTAGATCAGCGAGAGCTCCTCCCGCTCCAGCTCGGGCATCAGCCGAATCTCTTCCTTCTCCATCGCGATCTCGTGCTCGAAGACTTCCCGTTCGCTCTTGGCAGCCAGATACCCCGAAGAGCCCATCGAGAGCGCGTCGGCGGCCATCCCCGCCAGCCCCGCGACCACGACCGCATGCGACGCCGATCCCAGACCGGACTGGGCTCCCACCATCCCGGCGACCAGGCCGAAGTTGGCGGTGAGCCCGTCATTGAAACCGTAGACCACGTTGCGGAGAAAGCCGCCGGCCCCGGTCTTGTGCCACGGCTCGGCGCTGCTGCCCTTGACCAGGCCCGACAGCTCCTCGGCGTGACCCTTCGACTCCCGGGCCAGTGTCAGGGCGGTGGGACCAGCCGCTCCGTCCGGCGCATCGCGATACAGGTCCAGGTAGCCCTTGACCTCCCGACCCTCTTCTTCGAGAAGCATCGGCAGCAGAAAGCCGGTCCCGAACCGCCGGGACAACCACGCCATGGCCCGAGCCCGGAATGAAGGCCGGGGCGTCAGCACCTCGTGGCCCTGTTCGGCCAGCAGCCGCCGCCAGACCGCCACATGCCGGTCCTCGACCTCGGCCAGATGACGGTAAATCTGCGCCCGCGCCGGATCTGCCTCGGCGACCGCAAGCTCGCGGTACAGGAAGGAAGCGTCCGCCTCGTCGGCGAGATGATGCAACCAGGTGTGGGGTATCGGACCGGCCATGGGAGAAATCTAGTCGAGTCGCGGCCCGGCCCTCCTAAGTCGCTCGGGCCATGGCACCTCCGAGGCGTCCCGGCCGCCAGACCGGGATCGGGGAGGCCCCGACCGTCGAGTCAACGCCCGCAGGTGACTCGCCAAGGGAGGCTATTGTTATCGAACTATAACATCATACAATTCCCCCAGCCCGAGCCGCGTGCCTCTGGAGTTCGGCCCGGCCTATCCGTACCCGACCGGAGATGCGACTATCCCCGCTCCCCCTGCATCTTTACGATCGTGCTGACCAGGACTCTTGCGATGGACCTATTCCGGCTCGCCGACGCCGATGCCGTGCTTCCGCGAGTCAAGGCGGGAGACCCGGTCGCCCAGGAAGCGCTCTACCGCGCCTTCGAGGTGCCGGTCTACAACCTGGCGCGCCGCATCTGCCGCACCACCGAAGATGCCGAAGACGTCCTGCAGGAAACCTTCTTCGAAGTGTACCGGAGCATCGGCCGATTCCGGGGAGACGGCAGCCTGTGGGGCTGGGTTCGTACCATCGCGTCGAGCAAGGCGCTGATGCGGCTGCGCCGGAACAAGTATCGGGAAACCGACGAATTGCAGGACGACATCACTCCGCTGCGCCGGGAAGACACCGCGCTCCGCATGGACCTCGAGACCGCCCTGGAGCGGCTGTCGCACACCTCGCGGGCGGTGGTCTGGCTCCATGATGTCGAGGGATACACCCACGAAGAGATCGCAGGCATGATGGATAAGACGGTGAGTTTTTCGAAGTCGCAGCTGGCGCGGGCCCACACGCGGCTCCGCCGCTGGCTGGGTGAGGAGGTGCCCGCATGACGCACTTGACGATGGAACAGCTGCTGGCGGTCCGCGAGCCCGGGCTCGAGCCCGGCGTCGCCGGATGGCGGGATCACGCCTCGGCGTGTGACCTCTGCCGCGCCGAGCTCGACCGGCTGGATCAGCGGGTGGCGCGGCTTCGCGCCCTCCCCGCCCTGCAGCCTTCCCGGAATCGCTTTGCCGAAATCCGGACCGCCACCAGCGCCAGCCGGCGGCGGAAGCGGTGGGTGGCGTTCTCGGCCGGCGGGTTCGCCGTGGCCGCTTCGCTGACGCTCGCGGTCGTCCTCACCCGGACCCCGGAGTTGTCCGGCGGGTCGGCCCAGCAGGTCGCGGAGCAGCAGGAGCTCGATTCGATCATCGCGCGCTCCCGTTCGCTCGAGGGCGCCATCCAGGACTACAACCCCGATCAGCGCGTCACCGACGGGCGGACCGCGGTCGTCGCCGCCTCGCTCGAAGACCGGCTGGCCCGGGTCGACGATCAGCTGCAAATGGTGAACATGATGGACCAGAGTGTGCGGCGCGAAGCGGCGCTCCGACTCTGGCGGGAGCGCGTGGGCCTGCTCAACGCGCTGGTGGACGTGCACGTGACGCGTGCGAGAGCAGTCGGGTTCTGAAGCCTTTGAGGAGTGATGCCATGTCGGTTCGAATGTTGGTACTGAGCGCGCTCTCGGCGGCCTCGGCGGTTCCCGCCGGACTGGTCGCCCAGGAGCGCCAGCCGGTTCCCCGTCCCAAGATCTACATCGACCGCGACCAGGGCCCCGAAGCCGTCCGGGACCGGGTCCGCATGATCACCCAGCGCCGCTACCGGCTCGGCGTCAATGTGGACATGCGCGCCAGCGAGACCGACTCGATCGGTGCCAGCGTACTCTCGGTGACGCCCGGCGGCCCGGC
>DASYPZ010000364.1:0-2148 GCA_036006105.1 Gemmatimonadales bacterium
TGGGGATCCGGGGTGCTCGCGGTTCCCTTGGCTCGGCCACCGGCGTAGACCACATCGACCGAAGCGTCCTGCCCCTGGACTTGCCCAGTCTGCTTCACGCTCTTCATCCGGCCTGTCGGATCGATCTCGAGCACCGTGGTCTGGTTCACGAACGCGGCAATATGGAGATCTTCGGTATAGCGAAATCCGTCGGCGCTCTTCTCCACCACGCCTCGCTGCCAGCCGATCGGGTTACCCTGAACGCTGATGCTGAAGCTGTCCCGCCGGGGCACCAGAGCCGAGAGATCGAGATCGAGGGCGGCAACCTTGGGGGAAAGATCCGCCGGCGTGAGGGGGTGGCCTTCGGGGTCGACGATCGAGACGTCGGCGATGTCCTTGAGACTCTGGTAGATCTTGGCGCCGTCTCCCACCACGATGATGGCCGCCGCGTTGGGCCGAATCGTGGCCTGCGCGGTGGCTTGAACCTGCGCCGCGGTCACGGCCCCGATGCGGACCCGGTAGGTCTGCACGTAGTCCGGAGCCAGACCATACAACCGCGCGTTGGCCACCGCTCCCGCCACCTGATCGGCGGACTCGATCGAGAGTGGGAAACTGCCGGTGAGGGACCCCTTGGCGGCCTCGAGCTCGGTGGTCGGTACCGGTTCGCTGGCGAGGCGCCGGAGCTGGGCCAGCATTTCCCGGAGCGCGGAATCGGTGACTTCCGTCCGCACCTCGGTCCGCGCCTCGAACGTGCCCAAGCCCTTGCGTCGTGCGTAGCGCGAATACGCCCCGTAGGTCCAGCTCTTGGCCTCCCGGAGGATCATGAACAGCCGCGACGAGGCCCCACCGCCGAGGACCTGATTCGCGACCGACGCCGAATAGGTGCGGGGATCACCGGGGCGGAAGGTCAGGTTGCCGACCACGATGTTGGATTGGACCGATCCCGGCCGGTGCACCAGAATGAGTGCGCTCTTGGTACGGACCGGAGGCGCGGGAAAGGCCGGGGCCGCCGGCGGCGCACCCACCCAGCCCCGAAAGGCCTTGAGCGCCAATCCACGAATCTCAGCCAGTGACGCATCGCCGGCGACGACCAGCAGGGCGCCGGAGGGCCGGAGCCTGGCCTTCTGAAACGCGACCAGATCCGCCCGCGTCGCGGCCCGCACGCTGGCCGGGTCGGCGCTCCGTCCGTAAGGGTTTTGACCGTACAAGGTCCGCTGGAAGATGCGGGAGGCAATCGTCTCCGGTTGGCTGAGCGCCACCTGCAACCCCGACAGCGTCTGGGTGCGGAGCAGCTCCACTTCCGCCTCCGGGAAGGCCGGGCGGATGGCCGCATCGCCGATCAGCTCCATGGCCAGCGGCAGACTGGTCTTGAGAACGGTGGCGTTGATCGTGAGGAAGTCGGAGCCGGAGCTCGAGTTCAGGCTGCCGCCGGCGCCTTCGATGGCTTCGGAAATCTGTTCGGCGGTCCGCGTCCCCGCGCCCTTCGTCACCAGCCCGGCCACCATGTCGGAGAGGCCCTCTTTGCCGGCGGGATCGAAGATCGATCCGGCGGCAAAGGAGAGGGACATCGACACGATCGGCTGCTTGTGGCTCTCGACGACCAGAATACGAAGGCCGTTCGGCAGCACGGTCTCCTGAAATGGGGGAAACGGTGCCGGAGTGAGCGGCCCCGGCGGCGGCGGCGTCTTGGGATACTCCTGCGCCGCCAGAGGAGCCACCGTTCCGAGAAGCACGAGCGCCGGAGCGCCCCAACGCCCGAGCGGGCTCACTGCGCGGCTCCCGCCGTGATGAGTAGCACCAGTGCATTCTCCGGGCGAAGGTATTTTCCGGCCACGCGCTTGACGTCGTCGACCGTCACCGCGGCATAGCGGCGCCAGTTGGTATTCACGGTTTCGGGGGAGTCCAGGAACAGGTTGGCGGATTGAATCGCCTCCGCCTTGGCCAGGGTCTGCTGTTGCTGGGTGATGAGCTGAGTCCGGTAGCCGTTCTTGGCCTTGGTGAGCTCGGATTCGGAGACTCCCTCGCGGACGACCTTCGCGAACTCCTCACTCAGCCCTCGCTCGAGCGAGTCGGGCGAAACCCCCTGATTCGCAATGCCCAATGCCAGCAAGACGCCGGGTCCTCGGCGGGGGGCCGCAGGATTGGAGAGGACAATGGCTGCCTGTGCCA
>DASYPZ010000365.1:0-2165 GCA_036006105.1 Gemmatimonadales bacterium
CGCTACCCGGCCGCCATGCTCAAGGCCCGCGCGATCTCCGAGGTTGCCCGTGATGCCTGCCAGGAAGTCCTGCTCGGCATCGCCTACACCCCGGCCGAGCTCGGCGCTGACGACGACGGCGGCGAGATCATCCACGACGGATGGCCCACGCGGGACGGCATCGTGGACCCGTCGCAGATGACCGAGGGCGAGAAAGACGCCGCCGGGCTGATGACCCGGTCGCAGCGGGTGCAGCACGATGCCCTGCGGCGGATGGGAGAGCCCCCGGCGGGCGCGGTGCAGATCATCAGGGAGCCCGACCCGGAGGACCCCTGGGCCGGACCCGAGCCGCCTGACGTGGTCACCCCGGCGCAACTCAAGAAGCTCGGCGTGATCTTCAGCGGGTTCGGGTTCGGCAGCGCCGAGCGGGCCCAGCGGCTGGACGTCGTATCCCGTGTGATCCGCCGCGAGGTCGGCTCCATGAACGAGCTCACCAAGGAAGAGGCGTCCAAGCTCATCGACACGCTCGAGCAGTTCGCCGACCGCGGCGCGCTCATCGAGGCGATGGCATCGGAGGCTGACGGTGCGTGAGCGCATGGCCCACGGGCCCACCTGCAGCTGCCGACTGTGCATCGAGCAGTACGGCCCCATCAAGCCACCGCGGCCGGGCCTGGCATGGATACGGCGGGTTGCTGAGCTGCGGGCGCTGGAACGGAACGCCGATGGCTAGCCCCGCCGTCCCCGCCTAGCTCCCGGCGGCCCGTGGCCCCCCCCGCTCCGCCACGGGCCGCCGGGTCCCGGCCACATCCAACCCCACTGACAAGACAGGAAGCCCCGCGTGGCGCGCATTCGGTCTATCAAGCCGGACTTCTGGGACGACGACGCCGTTGGCGCCCTCTCCCGGGACGCACGGCTCCTGTTCGTCGCGACCTGGACCTTCGCCGACGACGAGGGACTGGTGCGGTGGTCGCCGTCCTACCTCAAGGCATCAGCGTTCATGTACGACGACGACATCACCGAAAACGATGTCCAGAAATGGATGAGCGAACTGGAGGAATCCGGGTTCGTATTTTCCTATGCCACCGGGCGGGTGAGACAGCGAACGGGATTCATCATCAACTTCCGCAAGCACCAGCGGATCGACAAGCCGCAGCCGGGAAAGCTCCCGCCGCCGCCATGTGATGAGCCTGAAGTAATCCTCATGTATGCGCGCCGCGACCTTTTTACCTGCCACCTCTGCGGTGAGCCGGTGAACCGGGAGATGGCCGTCAGGCCGGGGCAGAACCTCTACGACCCGGACCGGCCGCCCGACCTGACGGGCCGCAACCCGTCGCCGGATCACCTCATTCCGCGCTCGCAGGGTGGCAGCGACTACCCCACCAACATCCGGACGTCTCACGTGTCCTGCAACAAGGGCCGGGGCAGCAGATCGCTCCCGAAACCCAAGGTCAAGGCACCTAAGGCCCATTCCAAGAATCCTCCGCGAACCGTTCCGGGAGCAGTCCCGGAAGAAGTCGCTGAACGGTCGGCGACGGATAGGAAGGGATTGGAAGGGATGGGAGAGGAGGGGATGGGAGATACGGGGGTTGCTGTAGTCAACAGTTCCGTGGAAGGGGTTATCCACAGGCCGCTGGTTCAGCTCCCAACCGGTCCATGGCTCAGCGGCAGCAAACCGCCGGAGCCTCACCCACCTCCCCCGGCTTCGCCGAGAGGCCGCCGCGAAACCGACGCGGAAAGACGCCGCCAGGCCGCATTGCTGACCGCCTGGGAAAACGAGAACACCGGGGAGACGGCACATGCCGCACCAGCCTGACGACGACGAAAGCACATTCGACCAGTACCAGTTCCACATGAACGCCATCGGCGAGATCATCCACCGCTGGCGCACCGGCGCCATCACCAGCTCCGCCAAGCGCCAGGCCATCGCCGACGAGAACCGGAGCTACTACCGGGGCGAGCGCAAATCGCCCGTCACCGGCGACTGGATCACCTCGGTGCCCCGCGCTGACGGCCCCGCCGGGGTCCTCGCCGACGCCGCCGGGATCCAGATCGGCGCGATGACCTCGGCGCTGCGCGCCCGCCGGTCGGCGTCGGTCCTGGCCCAGCAGATCACCGACGAGGGCGGCACCCGTGAGGCCGCGCTCGTCGCCCTCGCCGATGGCCTTGCGGCCTACAGCGACATCACC
>DASYPZ010000366.1:0-7621 GCA_036006105.1 Gemmatimonadales bacterium
CCCGGCCCGGACCAATTCCGCGGTGTTCGGCTATCGGGGTGTGGCGCGGCTCCGGGCCGGCGTCACGCCGGAGGCGGCGGAGCACGACCTGCAGGCACTGCTGCCGCAGGTCCCCGAAGTCTTTCCCGGGCGGCTGACCGCCGGGGCGATCACCGCGACCCACATGCGCCCCGTGGTCCGCCCCCTCCGCGACACGATCGTGGGCGACATCGGGCGCGTGTTATGGGTGGTCCTGGGCGCCGTGGCCTGTCTGCTGCTGATTGCCTGCGCCAACGTGGCCAACCTGTTCCTGGTTCGCGCGGTCTGGCGCCGGCACGACACGGCGGTGCGGCTGGCGCTCGGCGCCGGCCGCGGCGCCCTGACCCGCGGCGTCCTTGTCGAGGGGCTGCTTCTGGCAACGGCCGGCGGCGGCCTCGGGCTTGGGCTGGCAGCCGGGGGCATCCGGGTGCTCCAGTCGCTCGAAACCGGGGTCAGCATCCCGCGGCTGGGCGAGGTGGGTATCGACGGTGTGGTCCTCGCCGCCGTCGGAGGCATCACCCTGCTGGCGGCGCTGCTCGTCGGGATGATTCCCGCGCTTCGAGCCGGCCGAAGCAGTCTCGTCTTTATTCTCACCCAATCGGGCCGGGCCGTAAGTCCGGGCAGGGACCGGCACCGCGCTCAGCGGGCGCTGGTCGTGGTCCAGGTGGCCCTGGCGCTGGTACTGGTCACGGGCGCGGGGCTGATGGGCCGCAGCTGGCGGAACCTTCGCGCGGTCCGACCCGGCTTCGACGCCCGATCGGTCTACACGCTCCGCGTGGCTCTGCCACCGGGTGTCTATCCTGCCGCGAGTGATGCCGCGAGAGCGATCATGTCCGCCCTCGATGCCATGGGCCAGCTGCCCGGAGTCCGGGCGGCGGGCGTGGTCGCAAAACTCCCCCTGGACGACGAGGCCCGGCGGGACACCGCCGTCTTCGTGTCCGACCGCTCCATGTCGATGGGCGCGCTCCCGGGCATTCACCAGCTCAATTTCGCCTCACCGGGCTACTTCGATGCGATGGGGATTCCCTTGCTCTCGGGCCGGACGTTCGAGCGTCCCGACGGAGAACGGGCGCCGCTGGAGGTCATCGTCACCCGCGCGCTCGCTCAGCGCTACTGGAAGGGCGAGCCGGCGCTGGGCCGCAAGATGCGGTTCACGCCGGTGGGACCGGAGTTCACCGTGGTCGCCGTCACCGGCGATGTACTGGGCGGCGGACTGGATCAGAAGCCGGATGAAGCGGTCTATCTGCCCCTGATGACCGCACCCGGTCCGGCCGACGCCACGGGCGCGCCGGGAACGGCACGGTTCACCCCGCGGGAAGTGGCCTTCGTCGTGCGCAGCGCGGGCGCGTCGCGCACCGTCGCCGGCCCGGTGGAGCAGGTCCTGCACAGCCTGTCCCCCGACCTTCCGGTCTATCACGCGCGGCCGATGGACGAGGTCGTCGCCCATTCCGCCGCCCGGACCTCGTTCACCCTCCAGCTCCTCAGCATCGCGTCCCTGGCCGCGCTGGTCCTCGGCGCGATCGGGATCTACGCCGTGATCGCGCACATGGTCACGCTGCGGCGCCGTGAAATCGCGGTGCGAATCGCCCTCGGCGCGCGGCCCCGGGACGTCCGCCGCATGGTCTCGCGGCAGGCGGTCGCCATCGCGGCCGCGGGTGTCGTCATCGGGCTCGGCGCCGCCGCGCTGCTGACCCGCTTCCTCGCCGCGCTGCTCTTCGGCGTGGCGCGGGGCGACACGATCACCTTTCTCGTGGCCACCGCGGTGCTCGGCGGCGTGGCGGCGGCGGCGAGCTGGCTGCCCGCGCGGCGGGCCGCCGCGGTAGACCCGGCGGTCACGCTCCAGGCCGAATAGCACCCGCGCCGGGCTCGCGGCGTGATCGACAGCCGATGCTGGGGGCGGGGATCGAACCCGCAAGGGCTTGCGCCCAAGGGATTTTAAGTCCCTTGCGTTTGCCAGTTTCGCCACCCCAGCCGGTCCTTCCTCCAAAAAGATAGCGCCGCACTCCCCGACTGGCATTCGCGGCCGTCACCCGCGAATTTCCCGCGCCATGACCGTGCTCCGCCCGTCTCGCCGCTCCGTGAGGTCGTAAATGCCCGCACCAGGACCACGCCTGGCCGAGGTCTCCGAGCTGCTGATCACGCTCGACTCCAAAGCGGCGGAGCCCCTGCACCGTCAGCTCTATCGCGGAATCCGTGAAGCCATTCTCACCGGTCGCCTCCCCGCCGGGGTCAGAGTGCCGTCGACGCGGCGGCTGGCCGAGGATCTCGGGGTGTCCCGATCGACCGTGCTGCTGGTCTTCGACCAGCTGGTGGCGGAGGGATACATCGTGGGGGCGGTCGGCTCCGGGAGCTACGTCGCGCGGCTGATCCCGGATCATCTCCTCCAGGCCCGCCGGGAGACCGCCGCCCCACCACCCCGGGAACCCGTCGCGCCCCGCATCGCGCCGCGCAACCGGGAGCTGCGCCAGTTCCTCCGGGTGCCATCCGGACTGTATCCCGGAGCGTTCTATACCGGGGTGCCGCCGGTGGACGAATTCCCCTGGTCGCTCTGGAGCCGCCTGGCGGCGCGGAGCTACCGCCGGATCCCCAGGAACCAGCTGTACCACGGCTCGGCCGCGGGTTATCTGCCACTGCGGGAGGCCATTGTCGCCCAGCTCGCCGCATCGCGCGGCGTGCGTTGTTCGCCCGACCAGGTGATCGTCGTGTCCTCGGCCCAGGAAGCGCTGGAGCTGGTCTGCCGGGTGCTGGTGAGTCCCGGCGACGCCGTGTGGTTCGAAGACCCGGGTTACAACGGATCCCGGGCCGCGCTCACGATCGCTGGAGCTCGGATCGTGCCGGTGCCGACCGACCGGGAGGGGATGATCGTCGAGCGGGGAATCGCCATCGAGCCGCGCGCCGGACTGGCCCTGGTAACCCCGTCGCATCAATACCCGAGCGGCGTGACCCTCAGTCTGGAGCGCCGGCTCGCGCTGTTGCAATGGGCCAACCAGACCGGCGCCTGGATCGTGGAGGACGACTACGACAGCGAGTACCGGTATGCCGGCCGGCCACTCACGGCGTTGCAGGGACTCGACTCAGCCGGGCGGGTGTTGTATATCGGCACCTTCAACAAGACGCTCTTCCCCGCCTTGCGGCTCGGCTACGTGGTGGCGCCCGAGCCGCTCATCGAGTGGCTCCTGCCGATGCGGAGAATCGGCGGGCAGCATGCATCCCCCCTCGATCAGATGACGCTGGCCGACTTCATGGCCGAGGGGCACTACGCCCGGCACCTTCGGCGCCTGCGGGTGGTGTGCAAGGAGCGGCGGGACACGCTGCTCGCCGCCGTCACCCGTGAGTTCCCCACTCTGCTCGAGATCGCCGACGCCGAGACCGGTCTCCACACCGTCGGCTGGCTACCGCCCGGCGTCTCGGACCGACAGATCAGCGCGGCGGCGCGCGAGCAAGGTGTAGATACCGTCGCCCTGAGCACCCTCTACATCGGGCCGGTCCCCCGCCCTGGGCTGCTGCTCGGCTATGGTGGTCTCACGCCCCCGGCGATCGACGATGGCATGCGGCGCCTCGCCGCCGCGGTTCGTTCCCTCGGCCTCCCGCTCTAAGGCTCACGCAGCATCCTTCCCTATCCGACATATGAAGGTGTCCCACCGGCACGCGAGTGGCGTGGACCGATTCGCACGAATTGGCGTGTGTCCATGAGACTCGAACTGCAGATGTCCGACTGACACGAGGAAACCCAACGCGATGCGAACATTTGTTGTCATGCAAGAGCATACGCCGAGTCGTCGGAGGGCATAGTTCCTGCCCTCGGGTCACCACACGTCGCACGCGACGGTTCGCTTCCTTCACCCGAGGGACACTATGACGGACACAATGCATCGGAGTTCGGCCTTCACCATTCTGCTGCGAACGGGAGGGATCGCCGCCATGCTTGCCCTGATGGCGGGCAAAGCCCAGGCGCAGGCAACGATCACGGGCAAGGTCACAGATACCGAGGGCAAGCCGATCGGCGGCGCCCAGGTCGTGATCCGGGAGCTGGCCTCGTTCGGCGCGAGCACCGCGGCCAACGGGGTGTACACCATCACGATTGCGGAGGATCGCGCCAAGGGGCAGTCGATGACCCTGGTGGCACGCTTTCTCGGCAAGTCTCCCCGTATCAAGCCCATCACGCTGAATGCCGGCCGGCAAGAGGTGGACTTCGTCCTCAAAGACGATCCGCTTCGACTGGATGAGCTGGTGGTGACCGGTGTGAATGAGGCCACCTCCACCAAGAAGCTGCCGTTCGCGGTCGGCCGAGTCTCCGCCGACCAGATCCAGGATGTGCCCGGCACCACGGCGCTCGGGGCGCTCAACGGCAAGGTGGCGGGTGTGCATGTGGAAACCGCCTCCGGGGATCCGGCCAGCGCGCCGACCATCCGGTTGCGCGGCGCCACCAGCATCGGGTCCTGCAGCCCGGGCGGCATGTCCGGCTGTAAACCCGCCGGCCCACTCATCATCATCGACGGGACGATCAGCCGCGCCAGCATGGCGGATATCGCCTCGGAAGACATCGACCGGATCGAAGTGATCAAGGGCGCCGCGGCGAGCTCGCTGTACGGCTCCGATGCGGCCAACGGCGTCATCCAGATCTTCACCAAGCGCGGCAAGTCCCTGGCCGACGGCAAGCTGCTGGTCACCCTGCGCAACGAGTTTGGCTCCTCGTTCGTCGGGCATGAGCTGCCGGTGTCCCACTCGGGCGCCTATCAGGTCAACATCGCGACCGACGGCACGGTCACCTTCAAGAACGTGAAGACCGACGGCAGCCCGACGCTGACCCTCGATCACGTCCAGGACCAGCCGTACCCGTCCTATCACGATTTCCAGGCGGAAGTGCTCAAGCCCGGTCTGTTCTACACCAACTATCTGTCGGTGGGACAGCGGCGCGGCTCGACCAACTTCAATGCCTCGTTCGAGAACACCAACACGCAGGGCGTCATCTTCGGACTCAAGGGCTTCGGCCGGCAGAACTTCCGGCTGAACGTCGACCAGCAGCTTACGTCACGCCTGGATCTCGAGCTGAGCAGCTTCTACGGCCACTCGGACAACCATCCGTTGACCGATCCGGGCTCGCCCACCTCGGGCACCCAGCAGGCCAACCAGCTGGGGCCGTTCTTCGGGATCACGTTCCTGCCGCCCTACTTCGACATCTTCGGCACCAACCCCGACGGCAGCCCGTATACGGCCAAGCTGCCCCCGGGCTGGACCAACGTCTCCAATCCGCTCTACTCGCTGGCCAACATTCAGCGGGAGCAGGTGCGCGCGCGGTTCACCGGCGGCGGGAAGGTGCGCTGGCGGATGCTGGACTGGCTCACCGGCGAAGCGAACTACAACTTCGACCAGGAGACCGACAGCTACAATCAGCTGGTGCCCCTGGGCTTCCTGAATTCCGGCGGCTCGGCGAGTCAGGGCAGCCTGGCCAAGCGCGATTTCTCGGGCCGGACCTACAACGCCGGTACCACGCTGACGGCCACCAAGAACTGGAAGGGCATCAACAACACCACCAAGGTCAGCTACGTCTACGAGGACCAGACCGCAGCCAACAACGGCTTGACGGCCGGTGGGTTGATCGTGAAGGGCGTCCCCGAAGGGACGGCCGCCAATCCGACCAGCATCGGGATCAACTCCAACAACCAGACGATCCGGAACCGGAACGCCTTTGCGATCACCACCTTCGACATCAAGGACAAGTACATCGTCGACGGCTTGATCCGGCGCGACGAGTCCTCGCTGTTCGGCTCCAACAACCGGAAGTCGTATTTCTACCGGGTGTCGGGCGCCTGGCGGGCGAATGAAGACCTGAAGATCAAGGGCTTCGACGAGATCCGGCTCCGGGCCTCCTACGGCACCGCCGGCCTCCGCCCCGGGTTCGACTATCAGTACGAGACCCTGACCCCGGGTGGTGGCTCGTTCTTCAAGACCACGCTGGGCAACAAGAACCTGAAGCCGGCGCACTCGGCCGAGCTCGAAGTCGGCGGCAATGTGGAAATGGCCGGCGGCCGGTTCACCATGGAGTACACCTATTCCCGCAAGGACACCAAGGATCAGATCCAGCTGGTGCCGCTGCCCTCGGTGGTCGGCTTCGGCCAGCAGTGGCAGAATGTCGGCGCGCTGCGGTCCTCGACCCATGAATTCGGGATCGGGTTCCAGGCGATCAACAACAAGGACATGGCGTGGGTCATCAACGTCGTGGGCGATCGCACCCGCCAGATCATCACCGACTACCCGCTGCCGGAGCGGCTCAACGGCTTCGGCCAGCAGCCCGCGGTGTTCAAGATCGCTCAGGGTGTCTCACTGGGCGCGATGTACGGCAACAAGTTCGTCCGCACCATCAGCGAGCTGTATGCCGATCCGGCCAAGGCGGCCTGCCGGGCCACCACCTGCCCGGAATCGAACTACGTCGTGAACGAAGAGGGGTACCTGGTCACCAAGGCGTCGTGGCGGTGTGGTGAGGACGGCAAGTACCGGGACACCGGCGCCGCCTGCTCCTCGCCGGAACGGCACCTGCTGTACACCGAGTGCTCGACCCACGCGGCCGATGGCAGCTGCACCGCCACGACCTCGGTGGTCAAGATCGGCGACGCGAATCCGGACTTCAACACCAGCTTCAGCTCGACATTCAACTACAAGCGCTTCAGCGTCTACGGGCTGCTGGACTGGTCCCAGGGCGGCAACATCTACAACGGTACCCGGCAGTGGAAGATGATCAACGGACTGGACTTTGTGTTCGACCAGGCCGGCAAGCCGAACGAGCAGAAGAAGTCGATCGACTACTACGGGCAGCTCTACAACTCGCTGACCCCGCTGCAGTTCTTCGCCGAGCCCGGCACGTATGCCAAGATCAAGGAGCTTTCGGTCAACTACACGTTCGTGCGGAATCAGCTCCAGAAGGTCGGTCTCGGCCGGCTGGAGAACGTCCGGCTCGGCTTCGTGGGCCGGAACCTGTTCACCTTCACGAAGTACAGCGGCTACGACCCGGAAGTCTCGGGCCTGGACGGCGATCCGTACCAGTTCCGGATCGATTGGTTCGCGTATCCGCACTTCCGCACCTTCACGGGCGTCGTGGAGATCGCGTTCTGATGGCCGCCCGGACTCTCATGAGGAGATCTTTCATGCGTAAGCTTGCGACACTCGCGGCAATCGCGGCGGTGGTCGGCACGGTGGGATGCAAGTCCCTCGAAGTGACCAACCCCAACGCCCCCGACGCGGCCCGCGCCTTCTCCGACCCCGCCGCGGTGGCGGGGTTGGTGGCCGGTGCGATGCACACCTGGTACGGGACCCGGGGCGCCTACTACGGGGCCATGAACCTGGCCACGATGGCGGAGAGCTATACGTCGTCGTGGAACAACGCCCAGATGCGGTATTACAACTCCATCGGGCCGGTCGGGTTCTTCCAGTCCGACTGCCCGCAGCGCTGTGGCTGGGTCAACAACACGTCGGACGCCAAGCGGTTCCCGTTGGAGTCGTTCTACTTCGGGTACTATGGCATGCTCTCGTCGGTCAACGACGTGCTCACGGCCATTCGCTCGTCCACCAACCCGCTGGTCATCGGCGATGCCAACAACACCAAGCT
>DASYPZ010000367.1:0-6948 GCA_036006105.1 Gemmatimonadales bacterium
GTCGAGCAGCGCCGCGGCCGGGTGTCCGGGCACCGAAGAGCTGGCCGTCACCCGGGGCGTGAGGTTGTAGGGTCCCGTCTCCGACATCGGCGTGAGGGTCAGGTCGTCGAACCAGACCCGCCCCGATCCCCCGCCCTGGCCGGCGGTGATCACCAGCTCGATGGCGGCGACATGGGCCAGGTCTCCCCCTCCGGCCGGACCCCAGGCAAACCGGATCTGGCGCTTGCGCACCACGATGCGGTGCCAGGCCCCGTCGAAGACCCGGTCCGGCTCGGTATACCACCAGACGTTGTCCCCGCTCCGGTCGATCAGCTTGAATTCGAGCGTGTTAGGTTTTGCCTCGCCCCTGATCCAGAACGAGAAGGCATAGTTGGCGGGCAGGTCGATCGCGGTGGCCCGGCGCGCGATGGCGTACCCGCCCCCGCTGAAGGAAAAATCCAGCCGGAGCGCCGCGCCGGTCCGGCCCCGATCGGCGGCGAGGGTCAGCCCCACGCCGTCGGCGGGATGGGCCGACCAGGCCTCGGGGTGATCGAAGTCATCGAGAACGATCGGGCCGGCGGGAGCGACGGTCTGGACCAGCGCGAGTACCAGGAGACCGGTCATCCCTTCACGCTGCCCGCCATGATGCCCTGGATGTAGTGGCGCTGCAGGAACAGGAAGGCGAGGAAGACCGGGAGCACCGTGACCACCGCTCCGCCCATCATCAGCTCGACGTCCAGCACGTGTTCACCCGCCAGGTTGGCCAGCGCCACCGGCAGGGTGTAGTGGGAGTCGTCGCTCAGGACGATGAGCGGCCACATGAAGTCGTTCCAGGCGGAGAGGAAGGTGAACACCCCGAGGGTGGCCAGCACCGGCGTGATCGCGGGGAGCACCACCGAGCGGAAGATCCGGAACTCGCTGGCCCCATCGAGACGCGCCGCGTCGAGCAGGTCGTCCGGGATGGATTGCGCGTACTGGCGGACCAGGAAGATGCCGTAGATCGGGGCCAGCACCGGCACCATGGCGCCGAAGAGGGTGTTGATCAGCCCGAGTTCGCGGAGAAGGATGAACATCGGGAGCATGGCGACCTGTCCCGGTATCACCATCCCGGCGAGCAGGGCCTTGAACAGCGTGTCCCGGCCCCGGAATCGCAGCTTGGCAAAGGCGTACCCTGCCATGGCGGTGATCAGCACGGCCAGGATGGTGCCGCCCAGCGCGATGCCGAGGCTGTTGAGGAAGTAGCGGCCCAGGTTGAGACTGGTGAAGAGGGCCCGGTAGTGCTCCAGGGTGGGATGGGCCGGCAGCAGAGGCGGCGGAGAGGAATTCGCCTCGCCGGGACGCATGAAGGACGCCGACACCATCCACAGCAGGGGCCCCGCGGCCAGCAGCGCCGCGACGAACAGCAGCGCGTTGAAGCCGGCGACCTTCCAGCGCGGCGTCATGCCGGGTCCCTCCGCCGGAGCCGGAACTGGATCAGGGTGCCACCCAGCGTCAGCAGGAAGAGCACCACCGCGATGGCCGCCGAGAGGCCGAGGCGCCACCAGCGAAATCCCTGCTCGTACATGAGGAGCACGAGCGTGGTGGTGCTCTTGAGCGGCCCGCCCTGGGTCATGACGTACGGCTCGCTGAAGATCTGGAACGAGGCGATCATCGTCACCACGCCCACGAATACGAAGGTGGGGCCCAGCATCGGCAGGGTGATGTGGCGGAACCGCTGCCAGGCCCCCGCCCCGTCGAGGGCGGCGGCCTCGTAGAGCTCCTCGGGAATGCTGGTGAGTCCGGCCAGGAAGACCAGCATGTTGTAGCCGAAATTCTTCCAGACCGAGAGCAGGATGATCGCCGGCATGGCCCAGTGGGGATTCCCCAGCCAGTCGGTGGGTCCGATGCCCAGATGACCCAACAGCGCGTTGAGGAGGCCGTACTGGGGGTGATAGATGTAGCGCCAGACCAACGCGACGGCGACCAGGGTGGTGACCCAGGGGGCGAAGAAGGCGCTCCGGAAGAAGGGCTTGAACCGGGTCAGCTTGGAGTGGACCATGAGCGCGGCCGCCAGCGAAGCCGCGGCGGAGAGGGGCCCGCCCACCACCACGAAGTAGATGGTGTTCCGGAGCGCGGTCCAGAAGAGCGGCATCGCGGCCAGATCGCGGTAGTTCTTGAGCCCGATGAAACGGGTGCTGGCAAAGTCGCCGATCGAGTAGATGTCGAAGTCGGTGAACGAGAGGAGGAAGGCGCTCAGCACCGGGATGGCGAAGAACACCCCGATGAGCAGCAGGGCCGGGGTCACGAATCCCCAGCCGGCCCGGGCCTCGGCCCGGCCCTCCATCCGGCTCACGGCGCGCCGCCGGTCCGGCGGGTCGCGAGGTAGCGGCGCCGCTCCAGCAGCCGGTCGACGTCGCCGTCGAGGGCGGCGAGGGCCGCCGCCGGGGACCGTCCGCCCCGCACCGCCGCCTCGACGTGATCCATCAGCTTGGTGGTGACCTCCTCCCACTCCGGCACCATCGGCGTGGGCACCGCGCGCTCCAGCTGAACCCGGAACGCGTCGGCTTCACGGTCCTGGGCCAGGGCGGAGTCGGCCCAGGCCTCTCGGCGCGCGGGGAGGTCGCCGGTCAGGCGGTAGAAGCGGGCCTGCTGCTCGGGACGGGAAAGCCATTCGATCAGCTGGTTGGCGAGCAGCTGGTGCCTGGAGGACCGGAACACCACGAGACTCGAGCCGCCGGCCAGGGACACTCCGGACCGGGCGCCGGTGGGACCGGGCAGCGCCGCAGTGGCCCAGGCGTGCTGCAAATCGGCGGGAAGCCGGCGGCGGAATTCGCCCAGGTTCCAGGGGCCGGTGATGTACATCGCGAAGGTGCCGCGGGCGAATTCCTGGTACAAATTCGCGATCTCGTTGCTGCTCACCGGCGCGGCGAGCCCGTCGCGGTAGAGCGACAGCAGGAAGTCGAAGGCCTGGGAGAAGGCCGGACCCCGAAAGGCCCCGAATCCCTGCGGAGTCACCAGGGGCGAACCGGCCTGCAAACCGAGAATGGCCATCGGCGGCCACTCGTTCATCGGCAGGAAAATGGCGTACTGGCCCGGCGCCGCGTTGTGCTTGATGGCCAGCATTGCCTCGCGCCAGCCGGCCCAGGTCTCGGGCATCGTGGGGTAACCCGCCCGGGCCAGGATGTCCTTGCGATAGAACAGCACCCGGGTGTCCACGTACCAGGGCAACCCGTAGAGCGTATCGGCCACGATGTTGGTGGCCACGATTCCGGGGAAATTGCTGCTGTCGGCCAGCTTCACGGCGAGGGGCGCCAGGGCGCCCAGGGTGACCATCTCGGGGATCCAGGTGTTGCCCATCTGCGCGATGTCGGGCGTGGCGCGCCCCACGATGGCGGTGAGCAGCTTTTCGTGGGCCGCGCTCCAGGGGATCTGCTGCACCCGGATCCGGACCCCGGGATGCTCGCGCTCGAAGTCGTGGGCCAGCTCCTGGACGACTTCGCCCTCGCGCCCGAAGGCCCAGAAGCGGAGAGACGTGTCTTCGGTAGCGGTGCAGGCTCCCAGTAGAGAGGCGAAGAGGCTAAGACGCGAAGAGGCTAGGAAAGAGCGTCTCCCGGAAAAGCCCCTCATGGCGCCGCGTCCAGCCATCCGCCCTTGAACCCCGCCCGCCGGAGGCCCTGGATCACATACGGGCTCCTCCGCATGTACTTCCACACCAGATCGGTCCGGTAGTTGGCGATCATCGCCAGAATGGGCCCCTGATCGATCCCCAGATAATCGGTATCGAACCAGCCCTTGCCCACCACGTAGTGGCCATGCTGGGGCACCGGCGTCGCCCATTGCCAGCTGGGATTGAAGGCGTCGAGAAAGCCGTACTGTCCGAACGCATCGCCGTAGCGTTCCCGCATCGCCACCAGGGCGGGCCCCACGATTTCCGGCGCGAAGGGAAGCGAGCCGGCCGCCGCGGTGGGCGCCAGGGTGCCGTCATCGCGCACCTCGGTGAAGGAGGCCCCCCGGGCCGCGTAGGTGAAGAACCGTCGCGGGCGGCCCCGCAGCGGAAGCGTGACATCCAGCGGGCCGTCCGAGGCGGACAGACCAAAGACATTGGCGCCGTACCCGTCCCAGTCGTTGGGATTGGCGATGGCGTAGCCGCGCTGGCCATAGGTGGCCCGGCGGGAATTCTCGAAGTAGTCGATCCCGCGACCCCGCATGTAGTCGTCGGCGATGCCCCGGAAATCCACCCAGACGTGCGAATAGTGGTGGCCGAAGAGCGGCGCGAAGCCGACATGGGCCTGACCGTAGTAGTCACCCCACTGATAGGTGGCCGCCCAGGTGTTCCAGGCCTCGGTCGGCACCGGATGGGTCGGGGAACCGAGCGCCAGCACGTACACCAGCATGGCCTCGTCGAACCCGCGCCAGTCGAGCTCGTGGAACCCCGTTTCCGGAGTCCACCCCATGGTGACCAGGGGCGGCCGCGGCTCGGCCCACTGCCAGTCGGCACGGCGGTAGAGTGAATCGGCGTACGCCCGGATGGCCGCTTCGGTGGCGCCGGCGCCGTCGAAATATTGCTGGCTGAACAGCACCCCGGCCAGCAATAGCGCGGTATCCACGGTGGAGAGCTCGACCGTCTGGAAGCGGTGACCGGTGCCGGGGTCGAGGAAGTGGTAGAAGAAGCCCATGTGTCCGCCGGTGCCGGAGGCCTGGGGCCCCTGGGGCAACCGATAGAAGAACTGCAGCGTGGTCAGGGTGCGGGCGGCGGCGGCATCGCGGGTGATGTAGCCCTGCTCCGCCCCGATGGGATAGGCCGTGAGCGCGAAGCCCACCGCCGCGATGCTGGAAAACGAGAGCGTGGGCCAGCGATCGGGCGTGAGACCGGTCGCGGGATCGGTCCGCTCCCAGAAGAAGTTGAAAGTGCGGAGCTGTACGGTGTCCAGGAGGGCCTGGATACGCTCCGGAGCGGCCGGTGACGGGGCCGTCGTGGGGACGGACCCGCCGCAGGCGAAGACGGCCAGCAGGAGCAGGGTGATCGGGGCGCCGCGGTGAATCCGAAGAACAGGCATCGTGACCACGCCCCGAGAGTGGGAGAGCCGCGGGGCACCAGATCGGTGCCCCGGGCCCGCAGGAACTCAGAAGTTGTATTCGGCTCCCAGCTGCACCCGACGCGGATCGGCGACGAGGCAGGTCGCCTGCCCAAAGTTGGTGTCGTTCCGGTTCCCCACGCTGTAGCAGCCGAAATTATTCCGGTTGAAGGCGTTGAAGAAGTCGATGGTAAACCCGAGCGAGCTCCGCCCGATATTGGGGAAGTCCTTGCGGAGCCGAAGATCGACGTTCCGGTAGGGGAAGGTACCCGGCACCGTGAAGCCGTTGCGCTGGAAGGCATTCCCGGTGGTGCCCGTGCTGCAGAACCGTCCGGGGCATCCCACGTCCAGCGTGTACTTGCCGCCCAGGGTCATGATGCCGGAGAACTGGATGCCGAAGAGATAGGGCACGTCGAGGATCCAGTTGGTCACCACCCGATGCTTCTCGTTGTTGGCGGGCGCGTGCTTCGGAATGCCCGTGGAATTGGGGAAATCGAAATCGTCGTCCAGGCCGTCCGCTCCCGACACTGCGCGAGAGGCGTAGGTGTAGGCCAGCCCGGCGCCCCATCCGATGGCCTTGTCCGACGACCGGCGATAGGGCCGGTCCAGCTGAATCAGGAGTGCGTCGTACCAGGTCTTCTTGTCGTTGGTCGAATAAATGAAGTTGCTGAATCCGAAGGGCACCAGATCGAAGTCGACGCAGCAGGTGCCATCAGGCTTGAGGCTGTGGTTGGCCCAGCTGAGGCCGAGCTGATCCACGCCGCGCACGCCGGCATAGGTGGCCGACACCGCGAATTCGCCGAGCAGCCGGCGAACGCCGACATTCCACTGCCGGGACTTGGGCGGCTTGGACTTGTTGTCGATAAACCAGGCCTCGGGCACGCCGGTGGTATGGACCAGGGCGTCCAGCTGCGCCTTGGTCGCGGTCAGGTAGGAGTCGTTCCAGGCCACGAAGCCGGCACCGGGCACCTGGCCCCGGGGAGCGAATCGCACGGTGAACTCCGGGTGGGCCAGCTTCTGGGTCTCCTCCACCGCGTACAGGTCGAACAGGGAACGATCGTAATAGATGCCGAACCCGCCGAAGACCGTGGTCTTGCTGTCCTTGTCCAGCGCGTAGGAGAAGCCGACCCGCGGCTGAATCGCGCCGTAGAACGGTTTCCGCTTGGTGCCGTCGGTGGTGTAGCGGCTCACATCGAGCGGATGGGGCAGCTGGCTGTTGACCTGGTTGAGGGCGGTGAGCACGTTCGCGGGTGTGACATAGTCGTAGTTGAGCATGTGGGACTCGTAGTCCCACCGGACCCCGAGGTTGAGCGTCAGCCGTGAGGTCGGGCTCCAGTCATCCTGGATGTAGGCGCCGACCTGGTTGTTCTTGGTATCGAGGTTGGGATTGCCGGTGCCGTAGATGAGCTGGAACGGCGACTGGAACGCGTAGGTATCCCCGTGCTCGGCGTTGCTGTAGTCGAATTCCGGGGTGCCCCGGTTGTCCTTGAACACATCGTATTTCACGAAGTCCACGCTGGCACCCATCTTGAAGACGTGGTCCCCGGCCCCGTGAAACCCGGTGTAAGTCAGGTCGTCCCGGAACCCCAGCCGCTTCTGGATGAAATCCTGGGTGCTCAGGTTGCTGCCGATCCGAGCGTCGCCATTGGGATAGAAATACAGACGTGACGGGAGGCCGGGCGTATTCGGTGACGGATTCCGCCGGAAGCGGGAGTAGTCCACCTTGGCCTCGTTGAGCCAGGCCCCCGAGAAATAGTTGTGCTTGAGCTGGGCGACGCCGACGTTCTGGCGGAAATTCACCGCCTCGGAGAGCGCCTGCCGGTCGCCGAAATCCCGGACGTCGGTCTCGTGACGGTTGCTGAAGCTCAGCTCCGCCGAGGACTTGGGGCCGGCGGCATAGCTCAGCTTGCCGAAC
>DASYPZ010000368.1:0-9627 GCA_036006105.1 Gemmatimonadales bacterium
GCTGTTCGACGCCCAGCGGTCGCTTCGGGCCATCTGCGGGGGCGGGCGCTACGACAAGCTCCTGGACCAGATTGGCGGGGTCGATCTCCCTGCGCTCGGCTTCGGGATGGGAGACGTGGTTCTGGGAGAGTTGCTGAAGGAGCGCGGACTGGCTCCCGGGGCGCCTACCGGGGCCGAGGTGTTCCTGGTGGGGGTGACGCGGGAGGACCGACCCGCGGTCCTGCGCCTCGCGCACGAGCTGCGGGACACCGGCGCCCGGGTCGAGTACTCACTGACCGATGACAAGATGGGAAAGCAGCTCAAGCTGGCGGATGCGCGGCGGGCTCGCTTCGCGGTGGTGCTGGGGCCGGAAGAGCGGTCTCGCCAGGCCGCCGTGCTCAAGGATTTGTCCGCAGGATCGCAGCGCGAGGTCCCGCTCGCGGAACTTCCCGCGCTGCTGATGCACGCACTCGGTGGCGGCGCGACCCGCTCACCCTTCACCGCTCACGGCGCCCCCGACAATGGCTGACAGCAAGGCCCTGACCACCCGGGCCCAGGACTTCAGTGCCTGGTACAACGAATTGATCATGAAGGCCGAGCTGGCGGACTACAGCCCGGTGCGCGGCTGCATGGTCATCCGGCCCAACGGCTACGCGATCTGGGAAGAGATGCAGCGCGCGCTGGACCGGATGTTCAAGGACACCGGGCACCAGAATGCGTATTTCCCGCTGTTCATTCCGCAGAGCTTTCTCAGCAAGGAAGCGGAACACGTCGAGGGATTTGCGCCGGAGCTCGCGGTGGTGACCCATGGGGGCGGGAAGGAGCTGTAGGAGCCGCTGGTCGTGCGGCCCACGTCGGAGACCATCATCTACGCGATGTTTTCCAAGTGGATCCAGAGCTGGCGCGACCTGCCGCTCCTCATCAACCAATGGGCCAATGTGGTTCGCTGGGAGCTGCGGACCCGGCTCTTTCTCCGTACCACCGAGTTTCTGTGGCAGGAAGGGCATACCGCCCACGCCACCGAACAGGAGGCCGAGGAGGAGACCATCCGGATGCTGGGCGTCTATCGGACGTTCATGGAACAGTGGATGGCGATGCCGGTGCTGACGGGCCGCAAGACCGACAGCGAAAAGTTCGCCGGCGCACTCCGGACCTACGGCTGCGAAGCGCTGATGCAGGACAACAAGGCCCTGCAAGCCGGGACCAGCCACAACCTGGGCCAGAACTTCGCCAAGGCGTTCGACGTCACCTTCCAGACGGCGGAAGGTGGTCTCGACCACGTGTGGAGCACCTCGTGGGGTGTCTCCACCCGGCTGGTGGGCGGCCTGATCATGACCCATGGTGACGACAACGGCATGATCTGTCCGCCCCGCCTGGCCCAGTGGCAGGTGGTGATCGTCCCGATCTGGAAGACCGACGAAGAGCTGGCACGCGTCCTCGCGGCGTCCGACAACATTGCCCGGGACCTGCGCGCCGCGGGGATCCGGGTCCATGTGGATCGTCGCCAGGGGATGAAACCGGGCGCCAAGTACTACGAGTGGGAGGGGCGCGGGGTCCCGATTCGTCTCGAGCTGGGCCCCAGAGATCTCGCCAATCACACCGTCATGCTGGCCCGGCGCACCGGGGGACCCAAGGAGTCGGTGCCGGATGGCGGCCTCGCCGAGCGACTGCTTGGCGAAATGGACCGGATGCAGGGCGCGCTGTTCGAGGCCGCCAAGGCCCGGCGCGAGGCCGCGTCGCTGCGGGGACCCAAGTCCAAACAGGAGTTCATCGACTTCATCGAAGGCACCGGCGGGTTCGTCTACGCCGGGTGGTGCGGTGATCCCGCCGTGGAGGCGGAAATCAAGGAGCAGACCAAGGCCACCATCCGGGTGATTCCCGACGAGGAGTTCCGTTCGCCGACGGCGCCCACCACCTGCATCTGGACGGGACGACCCGCGGTGGCCGAAGTGGTCTGGGCCAAGGCCTACTGATGACGATTGCGGGGCATATCGGTCCCCGGGCCGGCGCCGACGGCCGGCAACAGCGGCTCTTCGCCGATGCGGGCCTGACGCGCGCCGGAGACGGCGCGCTGCTGTTTGGCGGCGTCTCGGTCGACGCCATCGCCCGGACGGCCGGCACCCCGACCTATGTGTACAACGCGGACGCGATCCGGCGTCGCTATCGGGCGCTCACCGATGCACTCGCGGGCCTGCCGCACCAGATCCAGTACGCCGTCAAAGCCAACGCCAGCCTTGCCGTGCTGCGGGTCCTTCGCGACCTCGGCGCGGGATGCGACATCGTGTCGACCGGCGAGCTCCGCCGGGCCCTGGCCGCGGGGTTTGCGCCGGAGCGCATCGTCTTCAGCGGCGTCGGCAAGACGCCGGAGGAGCTGGCGGAGGCCTGCGCGGCCGGCATCGGGCAGATCAACGTCGAGTCTCTGGAGGAGCTGGACGCCTTGACGGCGAAGGCGGCGGTCGGTGACCGTCGCGTTCACGTCGGGATCCGGGTCAATCCGGATGTGACGGTAGACACGCACCCCTTCATCACCACGGGAACCGCGGCGGCCAAGTTCGGGATTCCCGCCGATCAGGTCGTCGAGGCGGCGCGGCGAATCGCCGCGGATCCCAGCCTGGAGCTGTCCGGCATCGCGATGCATGTGGGAAGCCAGCTCCTCGACCCGGCGCCATACCTGAAAGGCGCCAGAACCCTGAGCATGCTGGTCCGCTCGATTCGCGGTGCCGGCATTCTCACGTTGCGCTCGATCGATCTCGGCGGCGGCCTCGGCATCCAGTACGATGACGAAGTTCCCCTCGAGCCGGTCACGCTCGCGGACACGGTGTGTCCGGTGGTCTCCGCCCTCGGCCTGGCCCTCCACCTGGAGCCGGGGCGGTATCTGGTGGGGAGCGCCGGAATCCTTCTGACGACGGTCCTGTACCGCAAGCACGCCGGAGGGAAGGATTTCGTGGTGGTGGACGCCGGCATGAACGACCTGGTGCGGCCCAGCCACTACAACGCCCATCACGAGGTCGTGGTGGCGATGGATCGCGCGAGGCCGCTCAAGCCGGTGGATGTGGTGGGCCCGATCTGCGAGTCGGGCGACTTTCTGGCACTGGAACGCCGGCTGCCCGAGGTGGAACGAGGAGAGATTCTCGCCGTGCTGGGCGCGGGCGCCTACGGATTCGTCATGAGCTCGAGCTACAACGCGCGCCCCCGCGCCCCGGAAATCCTGGTCGATGAGGGCCGCTGGGGGGTGGCGCGGCAACGGGAGACCATCGAGGACCTGATGCGCGGCGAGCGACCGGACTGCTTCGACACAAAGGAAGGCCCGTGATTCACCACGACCGGATTCTGATCCTCGACTACGGATCCCAGTTCACCCAGCTCATCGCGCGCCGGGTGCGGGAGGCCCACGTCTATTCCGAGATCCACCCCTCCACACGGACCCTCGAATGGATCCGGGAGTGGGGTCCCAAGGGCATCATCCTCTCCGGCGGTCCCAACTCGGTCTACGACGAGGGCGCCCCGCTGGCCCCGAAGGAAATCCTCGAGCTCGGCGTGCCGGTGCTGGGCCTCTGTTACGGTATGCAGCTCATCGCCCACCTGACCGGCGCCAAGGTGGTGAATGCCAGCCGCAAGGAATACGGTCGCGCCAGCGTGAAGGTACAGGGAGGGCGGCTGTTCCAGGGCTTCACGCCGGGCGAGGAGATCCAGTGCTGGATGAGCCACGGCGACCACGTCGACGAGGCGCCGGAGGGGTACGTCGCCACCGCCTCGAGCGCCAATTCGCCGGTCGCGGGATTCGAGCATCGATCGCTGCCGATCTTCGCGGTGCAGTTCCACCCGGAGGTCGCGCATACGCCGCGGGGCGGTGAGATCATCGCGAATTTCCTGTTCGAGATCTGCCGCTGCTCGGCCGACTGGACCGCGGGACACTTCATCGAGAGCGAAACCGCGAAGATCATGCGGGAGGTGGGTCCCACGGCGCGGGTGATCTGCGGACTCTCGGGCGGAGTCGATTCCGCCGTGGCCGCCGCCCTGGTGCATCGCGCGGTGGACAATCGGCTCACCTGCATCTTCGTCGACCACGGACTGCTCCGTCTGCACGAGCGCGAGCAGGTGGAACAGACCTTTCGGCGGCACCTGGGGATCGACCTTCGGGTGGTCGACGCGAGCGAGCGTTTCCTCGCCCGGCTGGCCGGCGTCGCCGATCCGGAGCAGAAGCGCCGGATCATCGGACACGAATTCATCGAGGTATTCGCCGAGGAAGCCAAGCGGGTCGGCGGCCAGGTGGGGTTTCTGGTGCAAGGTACCCTGTACCCCGACGTCATCGAGTCGGTCTCTCCCCGCGGCGGGCCCTCGGTCACCATCAAGACCCACCACAACGTGGGCGGCCTGCCGGAACGGCTTCCGTTCAAGCTCATCGAGCCGCTTCGGGAGCTTTTCAAGGACGAGGTGCGGCAGGTGGGACGGGAGCTGGGACTCCCCGAGGAAATGGTGGGGCGGCATCCGTTTCCGGGGCCGGGCCTCGCGATCCGGATTCTGGGGGACGTGACCAAGCCGATGCTGGATACTCTGCGGCAAGTGGACGCGATCTACATCGAGGAAATCCGCGCCGCGGGTCTCTATGACGAGATCTGGCAGGCCTTCGCGGTGCTACTCCCGATCCGTTCGGTCGGGGTCCAGGGTGACTTCCGCACCTATGACCAGGCGGTGGCGCTCCGCGCGGTCACCAGCCGCGATGGGATGACGGCGGACTGGTATCCGTTTCCCCCGGGCGTGCTGGGCCACATCTCCAATCGAATCGCCAACGAGATCAAAGGCGTCAACCGGGTGGTCTACGACGTGAGCAGCAAGCCCCCGGCCACGATCGAGTGGGAATGATCAACGGGTGTCGAGTGCGGGCCGGCCATGTCTTCGAGCCGGGCACGGTGAATCAGAGGCCCTTCTGCTCGAGGAGTGCAAAGAGCTGATCCACGGATACCAGGTTGCGGAGTTGCTCGGGCACGTCGGGGATCTGCGCGAATTGGGCGATTTTCCCCAGGACCGGCAGGTACTGGTTGGAGACCTCGTTGGGCGGCGCGACGATGAGGAAGAAGATGTGCGCGGGCTTGTGGTCCACCGCATCGTACTCCAGTCCGGCGCGATGAATCCCGAAGGCCAGACGCAGCCGCGTCAGAGCCAGCGAGCGGCAATGCGGGATCGCAATGCCGCGACCGACGCCGGTGGAGCCCAGAAGCTCCCGCCGCTTGAGCAGCCGGCCGAGCTGGTGCGTGGCCCGCTCGTCCAGGCCGAGTAAGGCCACCATCTCGTCCAGCACCGCGTCCTTGGTGGGCGAAGTGAGGTCGAGCTTGACGGCGCGGGGGTCCAGGAAGTCGCGGAGAAACATCGAACCGAAGTTAAGGCCTCTACGATGGCGAGCGAAAGCCCCGCCGAGGTCCCGCATTGCCGGAGGTATCCCCGCCAAGTACGTTTCTCTCATGCGCTTACCGTTCTACCCCGCGGAAGGTGTGCCCCTGATCCTCGCCCCCATGGCCGGGGTCTCGGAGGGGCCCTTCCGGCAGATTTGTCGGCGCTACGGGGCCGATATCCTGATGACGGAATTCCTCTCCGCCGAGGCGATTCGCCGGGGCATTCGAAAGACCCTGGAAGGGGCCGAATTCGAGCCCGTGGAGCGCCCGGTTGGAGTCCAGATCTATGGGGCAGACCCGGATGGCATGGCCCGGGCGGCGGCCATCGTCACGGAGGCGTACCAACCCGATTTCATCGATATCAATTTTGGATGTCCGGTGAAGAAGGTGGTGCAGCGGAACGGTGGGTCCGGGTGCCTCAGGGACATGGACCTGGTCGATCGGATCATTCGCGCGGTGTCGGCCGCGACCCATCTCCCGGTGACCGTCAAGACCCGAAGCGGGTGGAACGATCAGACCCGCGACCCGGTGGGCATCGCGCTCCGGATGCAGGACGCCGGCGCGCGCGCCTTCACCCTGCATGCCCGGACCCGGACCCAGATGTTCCAGGGCAAGGCCAACTGGGATGAGATTGCCCGGGTGGTCGAGGCGCTTTCCATTCCGGTCATCGGCAACGGCGACATTGCCTCGGCGGCGGACATTCTCCGCATGCACCAGCACACCGGCTGCGCGGCGATCATGGTGGGGCGGGGCTCGTTCGGCAATCCATGGATCTTCCGGGACGGGCATGCCCTGCTCAAGGGCGAGCCGCTGCCGCCGGCGCCGGACGCGGCCGAGCGGTTCGAGCTGGCGCTGACGCATGCCCGGCTCGCGCTCCGGCTCCAGGGCGACTCCCGTCATACCGTGATCGAGTTCCGCAAACACCTCGGCTGGTACACCAAGGGCCTGCCGGCGTCGGCACTCCTGCGGGAGCGGCTCTTCCAGGTGGAGTCGATGGTCGAGGCCGAGGCGATCTTCCGCGACTATCTCCAGCCGGCCTTCCAGGCGGCGTGAACCGGGCTCGTCTGGAGACGCTGCTCACCGAGGTCGCCGACGGTACGCTGACTCCCGCCGGCGCGCTCGATCGGCTCACCCACTTTCCCACCGAAGACCTCGATTTCGCCCGGCTCGACCACCACCGCGCCCTGCGGCAGGGGCAGCCGGAGGTGGTCTTCGCCGCCGGCAAGCCGGTCGACCAGACGGTGACGATCTGCCAGCGCCTCGCGGCCTCGCACGGCACCTTCCTCTGTACCCGCACCAGTGAAGAGCAGGCCCGGGCGCTCCGGGAGAACTTTCCGTCGCTCGAGTGGAACGCGCCGGCCCGCACCGCCTGGCTGCCTCCATCGGAGCGAGCGGTGGCGCTTCCCGGGGAGCTGCTGGTCGTCACGGCCGGTACCAGTGATCTGCCGGTGTCCGAGGAGGTGGTTGCGGTCGCGGTGGCGATGGGAGCCAACGTGACGCGCCTCACCGATGTCGGGGTGGCCGGCATTCATCGGCTGCTGGCCGCGTCCGAACAGTTGCGCCGCGCCGACGTGGTGGTGGTCGTGGCCGGGATGGAGGGGGCGCTCCCGAGCGTGGTGGGAGGACTGGTCGCCGCGCCGGTGATCGCGGTGCCTACCAGTATCGGCTACGGCGCTTCCTTCGGCGGACTCGCGGCCCTGCTCGGCATGCTGAATTCCTGCGCGGCCGGGGTCACGGTGGTCAACATCGACAACGGATTCGGAGCGGCCATGGCGGCTGTTCGCCTGCTGGCCCGCCTGGCGGAGAGCAAGCGCTGATGCAGCAGCACGTCTGCCAGACCAGCGACCCGCCCTTCACCTGGACCGACGTCATCGCGCCGGAGGTCGAGGAGCTGCAGGCCATTGCCAGGGAATACGGGATTCCTTCTTCCATCGTGCACGACTGTCTCGATCCGGAGCACCTGCCAAAGTACGAGCGGTTCGGTGAGACCACCTTTCTGATTCTCCGGGTCTATGACCTGGGGGCGTCCGAAGATGCCGGAACGGTCCAGGAGATCACCCGCAAGATCGCGATTTTCTTTCGGAGCGATGTGGCCCTCACCATCCATCGCGCCGACCTGCCGATCCTCGCGGCGCTGCGAGACCGATTCGGACAGACCGGCAACGCGTGCGGACCCCTGGTGTTGCTCGCCGCGCTTGGAAACGCCGTACTCGATACCTACGAGAAGCCGCTCCAGCAGGCCGAGGATATCCTGGACCACTACGAGGAGGGGCTCTTCAGTCCCAAACTGAAGGATCCGTCGCTGCACAGAATCCATCTGCTCAAACGCCGGGTCAGCCTGATCAAGCGGATGCTGTGGCAGACGCATAGCGTCATTCTCCGGCTGACGCCGACCGGGGAGCGGGCGCAATCGATCTATCAGGATCTCAAGGAGAATGCGGAAAGCTATCATTTCTGGGCGGACCAGCTGCACGAGGAGATCCAGAATCTTCTGTCCATGCACGTGGCCCTGGCCTCGCACCGAACCAACGAGGTCATGCGGGTGCTCACGATCTTCTCGGCCTTCTTCCTCCCCCTCACGTTCATTGTGGGCGTGTACGGCATGAACTTCGAGTTCATGCCGGAACTCCACTCCCGATGGGCCTACCCGGGTGTTCTCGCTCTCATGGCGGCGATCAGCCTGGTGATCTACACCTGGTTCCGGCGCCGGGGCTGGCTCAGGCGGAGCGGCCGCCGATGACCGCGCTGACCTGGGGGATCGTGGGCGCGGTCGTCGGCGCCGGGGCAGCCGCCTGGCTCCAGAAGCTCCGAGCGCCCCGCCCGGCACCCCCGTCCCCCCCGGGCGACGGTCCGCCGCTGCTGGAGTGGATTCTCCGGGCCAACGGCGCCACCGGTGCCTGGCTGATCGGGCCGGGAACCCGTGAGGTCGCGGTTCCCCAGCAAGGCATTGCCGAAGACCTCGACCGACTGGTCCGCGCCCGGCTGGAGCACCAGCGGATCGGGGACGGGATGGGGGTGGAGCGCCTGGGCGACGGCACCCTGGTCTTTGCCAGTCTCGATGGACGCGCGGCGGGCCTGCAGCTCCCGGCGGGCAGCTCGACCGGGGTCCGGGCCACCGCGCAGCGCGATCTCGCACGGCTGCTCGACTACGACCGCTGGCGCCCGGTTCTCGCGGCGGTCGCCAAGGAGCAGGACCGACCGGGTGAGTCGGTCGAAAGCGTGGCCCTTCGGCTGGCCATCCAGCTCGAGCGCATGCTCGGCGTGGAAACGTGCATCGCCCTGTCACGGGTGGCTGGAGTGGAGATTGCCGGCGTGTCCCTTCGGTCCGACAAGCGACTGCTCAAGGCGCTGGTCGGAAAGGGCAGCCCCCTGGAACAGGTGGCCCTGGGTGCCTCGGGCGCCCTGACCGGCGTGGTCTCTCCGTTCGGAGTCGTGCGCGCGGACCGCCGCAAGCGAAGCGACCCCGCGTACGTCTGCCCGATCCCCGGAGAGAAAGGGCCGGCGGGGGCGATTGCGGTCTGGACCCAGGATGGCGCCGAGCCCACCCTCCAGCTGGGAGCCTTCCGCGCCGCGATCGAGGCCTCCGGTCCTCGGCTGCTCGCCGCGCTGGAGCGCCGCGCGCTGGAAGAGGAAGCGATTCATGACCCGCTCACCGGACTGAAGAACCGGCGCGGGTTCGAGGATGTGATGACGTCGTTCGGCGATCCGGCGGGAGCGCTGATCTACGCGGATATCGATCATTTCAAGAACGTCAATGACAAGCTTGGCCACCCCGCGGGGGACGACGCCCTGGTCAGGATGTCACGGATTCTGATTCAGGCGGTCCGGGATGATGACACGGTGGCCCGGATCGGGGGGGAAGAGTTCGCCATCTGGCTCCCGGCGGCATCGCTGGCCCGGGGCCGCGAGGTGGCCGAGCGGATCCGTCAGGCGCTGGCCTTCAGCGGCTGGCAATGGCAGGGGCAGCCATGGCGCCTGACCGCCTCTTTCGGTGTGGCCGCGTGTCCCGAGACGGCCAGTACCCGGGACGGCCTTCCGGCGCAGGCGGACGCCGCGCTGTATGCCGCGAAACGGGCCGGACGGGACCGCGTCGCCCTTGCGGGTGCGCCATCGGAGCCGCCGGGGTAGGCCTTCGGGATGAGTCACAGCAGGCGAGGGCGCCAACCGGCGCTTCTGCGAGATAATTGATCCAGTCACGTATTGAGACCGTGTTGAGAAACAAGATGAGGTACCAGGTGTAATCGTTTGTATGTGAGAT
>DASYPZ010000369.1:0-6552 GCA_036006105.1 Gemmatimonadales bacterium
GGGGCGTGATCGGACCCGACTCTGTCTCGATGCCCTTCCTGGGAGCGAAATCCTTCCGGGGAACGACCGGTGCGTTCCTGGCGTCGCCCGCTTCTCTCACCGCCGGCAGCAGGTACTGTGGCGTCAGGTTCAACTGGACATACCAGCCGCCGGGGCTGAAGAAGTTGCCGCCGAACGTGGCAACCACCAGGTCCAGCGCCGGGATCACGATGATCACCTGGCCACCGGCCCCCCCCGCAAAGAAGGCGTGCACCGTGCGATTCTTGTAGGGATAGTCGAGGCCCCACCAGAGATAGCCGTATTGCCAGCCCCAGAGGTGATACAAGGGCGCGGACGCCCGGGCGACGAACTCCCGGCTGAGAATCCGCTTGCCCTCCCAGGTGCCGCCGTTGAGCATCAATTGGCCGAACTTCATGAAATCCCGGGCCAGAAAAGCGTTGCCGCCGGCGCCGTACGGATCCCCGGAAGGAACCATCCACCAGGTATAGCGGCGAATCTTCAACGGCATCCCGATCAGGCGGTCAAACGTATCGAGCTGGGATTCGCCGGTGGCGCGCCCGACCATGCCCAGCGCGAGGTTCGCGCTGGCGCTGCAATAGACCGCCTTCTCTCCGGGGGGCGTGGCCAGCGGCACCTTCATGGTGTAGCGATAGAAGTCCGGCTCGTCGGTTTGACTCTGCATCTTCTCCTCACTGCCCGGCGCGTCCTCATTTTCGTCATCGCAGAAGTACCCCGAGGACATGGTCAGCAAATGCTCGAGGGTCATCGCTCCCTTGCCCGGCTCGAGGTCGGAGGGAGCCCTCCCGTTATTCATGACATCGTACACCCGACTCGACGGCGTGAGCGGCGCGCCCGCCTGCATCGCCGCGCCGACGATGGTGGCCGTGACGCTCTTGCCCGCCGAATAGATCTGGTGCAGGCGTTCCCGGGTCTCGCCGTGGAAATACTCTTCCAGCACCAGCTTGCCGTGCCGCGCGATCAGCAGCGCATGGACCTTGGGCGTGCCCGCCGAATCCATCGGCGCATCGAGGAGCACTTGCACCAGCCGTTCGATGCCGGCTCGGTCGAGATTGGCCTCCTCGAGCGTTCCGGTGAGCCAGCCGTCATCGAGCGCGGGCGGCGGATGGTAGGCATAGCGGCCCGGCGTCTTGCCGCGCGGATAGAAATCGCTCTCGTCGCCTTCGCGCTTGAAGTCATAGCTTCCGCCCCGATCCGGAAAGGGCAGGGTGATCACCTTTTTCTCGGGATCGTAGGTCCCGCTCGCGATCTCGCGCTCTTCCTGCCGGCCCCGTCTCCCGAAAAGCTTCACGGCGTTGCCCTCGCGGGTCATCCGCTCCACACCGAACTGATTGCCGATGTCGCGTTCGGGATTGCCCAGCATGACGCCCAGCGACCCGTCCGGCCGCCTGCGGGCCAGGAGATACAGGGTGAACTCGTCCCGGCCCGGAACGACCTGGCCGCTCCAGCGGGTGGGGCCATCCGCCTGGAGAAACACCGGCGAGGCGGACCCGCCCCGGCGCGAAGCCCCGGCCCGAATCCAATGACCCTGAATGCCTCTCACCTGAAGCGTGCCGCGGAACCTTCCCTCGCTATCCGGCAACGTGAAGGTCAGCTCCGCCTTGTCCCGGCGGACCGGCAAGACTCGTCCGTCGATATCGGCAGTATACGTTTCCCCGTTCCGTTGAATGATCAAGCGACTGCTTTCGAAGGCGCCGAACCAGCGCTTCGCCTTCCAGAGACCCTCCAGCTCGTCCGCGCCATTCGGGGAAGCCGCCGCGGGCGCGGTGGCGGGAACGGGAGACGGCGTCTGGGCCGAGAGGGCTGATCCGAGCGCACTGAGCGCCCCGGCGAGCGCTCTCACAAGTCTCCTGTGCTTCATGTGTGCTCCTTACAGGGTCTGATCGCTCGTGCGGGCCCGCCGCCGTATCCTCGGGCGCCTATTCCGTGCTGATGGCTTCCAGGGGCCGGATCCGCGCCGCCCGGCGGCCGGGCAGCCAGCAGGCGAGCACGGCGACGGTCAGCAACAGCGTCGCGACCGCCGCGATCGTGAGCATATCGGTGGGGCTCACCCCGAACAGCATCGTGGCCATGCGGCGCACCAGCGCCAGGGTCACCACCAGGCCGATCCCGCTGCCGATCAGGGCGTAGCGCATGCCCTTCGCCACGATGAAGCGCGTCATGGTGCCCGGTTGCGCGCCGAGAGCGAGACGCACCCCGATCTCTCTTCGGCGCTGCCGCACCACGTACGACATCAGGCCGAAGATGCCCAGCGCGGCGAGCGCCGTGCCCGCCCCGGCGAACGCTCCCAGCAGCATGGTCCAGCGCCGCGGGTCGGCCAGCGAGTCGTCGAACAGCGCCGAGATGATCGATTCCTGGACCGGCAGCTCCGAGTCGAGCGCCCGTACCTGCTCGCGCAGATCCCGCAGGGCGGCGGCGGTTCCCCCCGCCGCGCGCACCACGAGGTTGAGCGACCGCGCGCCGGACTGGGCGACCGGTCCATACACCGCCTCGGCCGGTACGGCGAGACCGAGGTTCTTGATGTCTCCCACCACGCCGACGATCGTGGTGCGGGGGCAATCATAGCAGCCGCCCTGAATCAGTTGCCGGCCTACCGCCCGCTCCTTGGGGAAATACTTGTCGGCCCAGGAACGGCTCACCACGACGGTCGGCGGGCCGTTACTGCTGTCGGCCACGGTGAAGATCCGCCCATCGAGAATCGGGATGCCGATGGTCTTGAAGTAACCCGCGGAGACGTAATACCAGGGCGAGGCCGGTTCCGAGCGCCCAGCCGGGACCGGATGATCCACCAGGTTGAAGTTGTCGTAGTTGCCGGAATTGTCCGGCGGAACATCGGAGGCGAGTCCCGCCGCCACCACCCCCGGCATCTCGGCCAGCCTCTGCTCGGCCTGCTGCCAGAAGCGCAGCTGCTGCTCGGGCTTGGGGTAACGCCCCTGGGGCAGTGCGACGGTGACCGCGACCAGCCCATTCGGATCGAAGCCCGGATCGACCCTCGAGAGCCGGACGAAGCTGTTGAGCAGGAGCCCGGCCCCCACCAGCAGAGGCAGCGCCAGCGCAAACTCGGCTCCGACCAGGATGCTGCGCAGGGTGTTGGTTCGGCGGCCGGTGCCGGCGCGGCGCGCGTCGGTCTGTACGCCGGCGCCGCGGCCCGAGAGTGCGGCGAGCGGTGACAGGCTGACCAGTATGCCGGCGAGCAGTGCCGCGGAGATCCCGAACCCCGCCGCGCGCCAGTCCATGCGGGCATTCTCGATCCGCTGGAGGTTGGGCAGCTGGGACACCGCCAGTTTCAGCGCGAGCGACGCCAGCAGCAGGCCGACCGCCCCGGCGGCGAGGGTGAGGAGGATGTTCTCGGTCACCAGCAGTCGGGCGATGCGGTTCTTGCCGGCTCCCAGCATAACCCGCACCCCCAGCTCCGCTTCGCGGGACGAAGCCCGCACCAGGGCCAGGGTCGCGACGTTGGTGATGGCGAGGAGCAGCACCAGGAGCACGGCCCCGGCAAAGAGCCCGACCTGCTTCTCCGCTCGGCCGACGATCCGGCCGCGGAGCGGCATCGGCGTGAGCTTGGCCAGGCTGTCCGGAAAGTCGCTCCACAGGGGGAGGATCCGCGCGCTGACGGACGCGAGGTCGCGGGCGGCCGCCTCGATGGTCACCCCCGGCTTGAGCCGGGCGACGCCCCGGAGCCAGAACGGACCGCGGCGGACCGGGACCGGGAGCTTGAGGACGGGCCAGGCGGCGGCCCGGAATCCACCCAGCTCGGTCCGTCCGGGCGGCAGCACGCCCACCACCTGATGACTGATGCCGTCCAGGGTGAGCGAGCGGCCCAGCGCCTGATCGGGGCCGCCCAGGGTCCGTTCCGCCAGCTCGTGGGTGACGACGACGACCGGGGGCGCCTCGGCGGCCTCGTCCCGCGGCTCGATCCAGCGGCCCCTGGCCACCGGAACGCCGAGCGCCTTGAAGAAGCCGGCCGAGACCCGGCCGATCACGATGCGCTCCGGAGCGCCGGTCCCGGACAGCGCCGCCTCCTGGCGGGACAACTCTCCCCAGGCTTCGAAGCTCTTCTGCTGCGCCCGGATGGCGGTGGCATCCGCGGTCGAGATGTTCCAGGCGTTGGTGGGAGAGTTCTTCTCGGAGACCAGCACCAGCCGGTCCGGCTCGGGATAGGGGATGTCCGCCAGCACCACCGAGTACATCACGCTGAAGACCGCGGTAGTCGCGCCCAGTCCCAAGCCGAGCACCAGCACGGCGGTGGCGGTGAAGCCGGGGTTGCGGCGGAGGCCACGCAGCGCGTAGCGCAGGTCGGCCCCGAGCTCTTCGAGCGGACGGATGCCGCGGGCATCCCGCACCGCCTCCTTGTACTGCTCCACCCCGCCGAACGCCAGCAGCGCGGCGCGCCGCGCCGCCTCGGGCCGCTCGCCCCGGCGGATCCGCTCCTGGGTCTCGCGCTCGATGTGGTCCCGCAGCTCCTCGGCCAGCTCCTGGTCCCGGCGGTCCCGGAAGAACAGCCCCTTGAGCCGCTCCATCGCGTCGGTCAGCAGGCTCATGGGGTACCGTCCGCGGTCCGGACCCTGAGAATGCCGTTGACCGCCGCCGAGGCGCGGGCCCACGCGGCCGTCTCGGCCTCGAGCTGTCTGCGTCCGGCCCGGGTGAGGAGATAGTACCGGGCCCGCCGGTTGTTCTCGGTGATGCGCCATTCACTCGTGATCCAGCCCTTGCGGAGCATGCGCTGCAGGGCGGGGTAGAGGGATCCCTGCTGCACCTGGAAGGCATCCCCGGAGAGCTGATCGATCCGGTGGCCGATGCCCCAGCCATGCATGGGGGTGAGCGACAGCGCCTTGAGCACCAGCATTTCCAGGGTGCCCTGCAGCAGGTCGGAGGATTCGGGCGGCATGGCGTACTCCTCTAGATGGTCTGGAGAAGATGCGTGCTCTCCTCCAGACAGTCAAGAGAAGAGACGCCGCCGGCGCGAAAAGGGTTGCGTGGGACGGGTGGACGGATGAAGATCGGGGCGGGTGGCTATCTGTTCGGGAAAGCGATCAGTGCCGGGGAGATGGAAGGACTGCTGCGCACGCCGCTGCTCTAATCGAGAGTGTTTGCCAGGGGAAGATTCGGGCGAGGGTTCGGGGGGTGCAGGCCCGGAGACCCCGTGGGGAATCTCCGGGACCTGCGCCGATGGCTAGCGAATGCCTCCGCGCGGATAGCTGCCGAACGGGGTCATGCGGTTGATCGCAATGCCACCCCGGTGACCGCCCCGGAGATCGCACTTGTCGTCGACTCCGCCCATGCCGCCCCGGATGAGAATCAACCCACCCCGGCTGGCACCGCCGCTCAGGTTTTCCGGCTCACTCGCGGGGACCTGGAAGGAGCCCAGGCCGTGGCCGATCTGACCACCGAAACCGATGGCCTTGGCCTCGGGTGCCGCAGACAGATCAGCCGCCGCGGGGACCTCGGCGACCGCGCTGGTGGTCATTCTCATCATATGCGGGGGTGCCGCCGGTAGCTCGAGGGCCCGGGTGCGGGCACTCACGCGTACCGGCAAGGCGGCCACTGCGCCACGCTGTACCAGCACAGGCTTGAGCGGTTGATGGGCCTCGAGGCTGGATACCACGGCGCTGTCGGCCGGGGGTGGCTCGGCCAGTCGAATCTGGCGGGCATCGGCTGTTCCGCTGGCCTGGGAGGCGGGCTTGGAACATGCAGCGAGCCAGCCGACGGTGACGACACTGGCCGCGAAGAGGATGGCTACTTTCACTGGTTCCTCCTGCCTTCGAGCGACAGATTGAATGGATTGAAGGGCAAATCGGTCGAAACTGTTCGCATATGCTGCGCCAGACCCTGGGTGGTGCCATGGCGGGGTTTGACCCACGGTGCTCCGGTCCGACTGTCCCCTGGATGATACACCCCTGTCCCCCGAGGCGGACATGACGACTCGTTTCCGCACCCTTCGAGGGAATCCCGTGGCCTTCCTCGCGCTAGTGGCCGCCTGCGCCTCGCCGGTCCCTCGCGTCGCACAAAGCGACGCCGCCCTGGCCGACACGCTCAAGGCCCGGATCGCCGAGGCGTATGACTTCAGCCGGCCCGGCGCGGTCGAGCGGATGAACGGACTCTATCCGGACACCGGACGGGTCATCTCGGCCAGTGGCGGACGGATCGTTTCCTCGGCCGACTCCCTGAAGGCCGGGATCGTGACCTTCTGGAAGAACGTCGGACAGAACATGCGCGACGCCAAGTGGGTATGGGGCGACGTGTACGTGGATCGCCTGGGCGACGACGCGGCGGTGCTGACGGCCACCTGGTCGATTCCCCATATCGCCCCGACCGGCCATCCGCACGTGATCCAGGGCGCCTGGACCGCGGTGTTCCGGCGGATCGCCGGGAAATGGATGATCGTCGTGGAGCACCTCTCGGCGCCGCCTCCCGGCTAGGGGATTCTACCGCCTTACCACCCTCCCGCCTTCCCGCTGTCCCTACCAGTTCACACCGGTTGCTCCGGTCCTGTATATATGGCCCCGCCGGGACGAAACCCTCTCCTCCGGGCGT
>DASYPZ010000370.1:0-13252 GCA_036006105.1 Gemmatimonadales bacterium
TCGTTCCCGCAGGGTCTCGTACACCTGGTCCGCAATGGTGCTCTTGCCGGCGCCGGACAGGCCGGTGAACCAGACCACCGTGGGAGGAATGACCTCCTTGCCGAACCGGGTGCGGTCCCAGAGCCGCTCGTGGAACCAGAACAGACCGATCTTGGAGACGAATTCGAGGCCACCGACCGCGAGCGACAGCCCCAGCCGGCCCGTGAAGATGAAAACGAGCAGGGTCGTGGCGAGGGTGCCAAGCACCCGCCAGGAGATCGCCTTGGCGATCGATCGCGCGTGGGTTTCCCGGTACATCAGGCGGCTCCGCTCATGGTCTGGATAGCACCCCGCGCTCCAGCAGCAGGATCCGGATCTGCTCGACATTGTGGGCGTCGGAGGCCTGCTCCGAGAGACGCAGATGCGGGTCGACGTCCGCGCCGGCTTCGGGGCCCAGCCAGACGGTGTAGATGCGGGACGGATCCATCGTGGTCCGGAGCAGGTCGACTTCCCGCTCGGTCACTTCGGCCGCGGTCACCACCAGCACCATACCGGCGTCGAGCAGCAGGTTGCCCACTTCGCCCAGCCGCCGGAGGTGCTCGTGGCGGTGCTCGCCGCTGCGTTCCAGGTCGGCGTCCACGCCATACACCAGGTTGCCGATGCCCAGGAAATACGCCAGCGAGCCGTCGTCGAAGAGCCGGGCTTCCAGCGCCCGGGCCAGGCGCTTGCGGTCGGGGCCCTGGGACCCGGTGATCAGCACGAGGGCCGGCTGCTGCCCGAGCCGGCTGGCCCGAAGCTCGGCGGGAATGCTGCTGCGCTCCCACTTGGCGTTCCGGATCAGCACGCCTTCCCGCACCACCGCCTGGGGATCGGGCAACGCCTCCCGCACGATACCGCCGCCGCGGATCTGCCATTCGTCGACCATGACGAACCGATTCGTCGCGGGCACGCCGTCGACCAGATCCACCGCCACCGGGCGATCGAGGGTCAGGACGCACTCGGCGACCTCGTTGCGCGCCACACTGGTGGCCCCTTCTCGAAGGTCCAGCTCCGAGGCGTCCACGAGACGCTCGACCTGCTCCAGCTCCGCTCCAACCGTGGCGGTCCCCATCTTGAGCCGGTAGGCACGACCCGACACCAGGGGAGCCGTGCCGAGCCAGAACAGCGAGACCTTGATTCGTGCCGCGATGGCGGGACGGGGCTCGTCACCCCGGCAGGCCACTTCTCCCCGGGAGACATAGATCTGGTCCGCCAGGGTGAATCCGGCGGCCGCGCCGGCCGCGGCCTCCGCCGGCGGCGCCGAGTTGAAGGCCTCCAGGTTCAGGACCCGGCTTCGCTTGCCCGAGGGATAGAAGACCACCTCGTCCCCGCGACGGAGCCGGCCCGAGGCCACTCCCCCCGCCACGATCCGGCGCTCATCCTGCTCGGCGGTGAATTTGTAGACCGCCTGGACCGGCATGCGAAACGGCTGCTCGGTCGGCTCGGGCTGCTCATCCAGCCCGTCGAGGTATTCCACCAGCGAAGGACCGCGATACCACGGGGTGCGCTCCGAGGAGCGGACCAGGTTGTCCCCCTCCCGCCCCGATACCGGGATGGCTGGACCGGCGGCAACGCCGACCGATTTCAGGAATTCCCGGACCTCGCGCTCGAGCGCGTGGGCGACGCCGGCGTCGTAGCCGACCAGGTCGATCTTGTTGATCAGCACCGCCACGTGGCGCACTCCGAGCAGCGGCAACAACCGGGCATGCCGCCTGGTATTGTCCTGCATGCCTTCGCGCGCGTCGACCACCAGGAGCGCCGCCTCGGCGCGCGCCGCTCCGGTAACCATGTTCTTCAGGAACTCGAGGTGGCCCGGGGCATCGATCAGGATGTAATGGCGGCGGGGAGTGCGAAAGAACACCCGAGCCGAGTCGATCGTGATGCCCTGGCCCTGCTCCTCCTTGAGCGCGTCCACCAGAAAGGCGTATTCGAAGGGCCGCGAGTTCCGGGCGCAATGCGCCCGCACCTGCTCCAGCTTGCCTTCGGGGAGCGTGCCGGTGTCGGCCAGGAGCCGCCCGACGATGGTGCTCTTGCCGTGGTCGACGTGGCCCACGATGGCGATGTTCACTTGGGCCCCGCGAAGAGAACCGTGCGCAGGGCACTCCGGGCCGCCGGCGCGCCCGGACGCAGGGCGGCGCCCACCAGCGCGGGCCCGAGCGCACCGAGCCGATCGCCGGAGTAGTAGCGGAGCAGGGCGCGATCGCACCACCGCTCCCACGCGCGGAGGGGAGGGGTCGCTCCCTTGACGGGATCACGATCGGTGATCCCGCGCCGGGCAAATGTGGTGCGGAGCGTTGCGAGCGTCACGGTCAATCGCTGCTCGAGCTTGTTGAGTCCGACACTCGCGTTCCCTTCGTGGATCCGGTACCGAACCAGCACATCGGGCAAATTGGCCAGCTGGCCGACCTCGGCCATTCGCAGCCAGAAATCATGATCTTCCCCAGTGGGATGCAGCTCCTTCCAGTAACCGCCGGCCGCCATGGCCGCCTGCTTCCGAAACATCGCCGTCGGATTCCAGATGCCGCCGCCGCGTCCGTCGAGGTGGGCCCGATCGATCTCGCTGTGGGTAAACACCCGGACGCCGATCCGTACCGGCTTCCCTGCCGCGTCGATGACCAGCGCGCGCGATCCGACCGCGACACAACCCGGATGCCGGTCCAGGTAGGCAACCTGGCGCGTCAGGCGCTCGGGAAACATGATGTCGTCGGCGTCGAGATTGGCGATGAGGACGCCGCGCGCATGGGCGAGTCCCGCATTGCGCGCGGCGGCGACGCCACCGTGAGACAGAGGAATGACGCGAAGCCTCGGATCTCCGTCGGCGGCCCGCATCGCTTCGGCGGACGAGCCGTCGGTGGAGCCGTCGTCGAGCACCAGCAGCTCGAAATCACCGAACCGGCTGGCCAGGACGCTGCGTACCGCTTCGGCGATGAAACGCTGCCCGTTGAACACGGGCATCACCACCGAGACCCGGGGGGCGTGCGGCTGCGACGTGTGCATCGACGAAGATAGGCCGGGCCGGCCTATCGCCTAGAATACCTGCGCGTCGCCCGTGTCACGAGGCTTGAGCATCCAGCCACCCTGCCCATCCGGCACCAGCACGCCACGGACATTCATGGTATGCCCGGCCCGGAAGAGGGAGCGGTTGAAGTTGATATTCCCGTCCAGGAGCACGGTGACCGGTCCCGACCCGTCATTCCCGGTGACCTTGAAGTCCGGGGCAACGGTGGCGCTGTCGATGATGGCCGCGCCGGTGATGACCACCAGGCCGGCATCGAGCAGGCCATTCGAGGCGTTGGCCGCGGTGGCGGTGCTCACCGGGAGGGGAATCGGAGCCGGCCGGGCGCCGAAGCGCGAGATGACCGCATTGTCGAGGGTGGGCTGTCCCAGCCGGCTCGAGGTGATGCCGAGGACGCTGACGCTGTCCCCCGGGCTGTTGCCGGTGAGACCGCCGCGAAGCGAGACCCGGGTCAGCCGGACCTGGCCCGAGCTGTCCGCCAGGTGCGAGGTGGTGTCCCGGAATGACTGCACCCCGGCCAGGATCACGCCGCGAACGAAGACCCGTTTCCCGACCGCCAGGAGCCGGGCCTGGCGGATCGACACCTCCGGATAGCCGAGCCGGATGGCTACGAAGGTGATCGTGTCGGCGACCGCGATCTTCACATGAGACGAATCGATCGCGGCCACGGAAATCGAATCGCCGATGCTCGTGGGGTCGACCGTGATGGTGTACTCGCCGATCGCCACGCTGTTGAACCGGGCGATCCCGCTGATGTTGGTAGTGACCGTCTGGATGGCCTTGGCCCCGCTGATCGGCCGCAAGGAGACCTTGGCGCCGGCGAAGAACGTATCGGCCGCGGTGAAGGTGTGCGATCCGTCCCGGTCCAGGTAGGCGACGGCGGAGATGGCGTTCGTCTGGAGCGGGTTCGGCCCGAGATCGGAGCCGGCGTTGTTGCACGCCGCGATGGCGAGCAGCAGAGCGGCGGCCTGGAGGGCCCGGGTCATGGTCGGTTTCATGTTCAGTACTCCACGCGGAGGCCGAATCGTACCAGCCTCGGTTCTCCGCGACGGCTCAGCAGCGAGCCAAAGCGCGGGTTGGCAATGAGGGGCAGGGTGACCACACCGTTGGCATCGGTGGTGAGCGTCCTGGTCGGATCAATCAGCATGGCGGCGTGATCCACCAGGCCCGTGGCGCTCGAGACCAGATTGAAGGCGTCCACCGTAAAGGCCAGCGCGGTGCCGTTCCCCTTCATCGGCACGTTCACCGAGAAGCGAAGGTCCAGCGAGCCGACCGCCTTGTCGCGACAGCTGTTCCGTTCCGCGAAGCCACCGACATCTCCGCCGGAGCAGGTGGCGTAGCTACCCGTCGTCGTCGGCACGCTGCCCGACTGGACCGGGTCGTTGTTGCCCGAGAGATCGCCGTTGACGTCCACACCGCTGCGAAAACCGGGGGTGAACGGCAGCCCGGAGCGGAACCGTCCCCGCGCCGCAATGGATATCGGATAGTGTCCGCCGGACCGGTACTCCGCGCTGGCGGCGAGGCGGTGCGGGATGTCCACGTCGGACCGCCCTTCATCCCAGTTGAGCCCGCCGATGCCATCGGGGAACGGCGAGAGGCGGTCGGCCGGGTTCGGCGAGAGCGCCCCGATCAGATTGTCGCGAGTGCGCGAGTATGTATAGGACGCCATCAGCGCGATGCCCCGCGCGACCTGCCGGTCCACCGAGGCGGTGACCTCGTAGTGATCCGAAAACCCGCTGGGGGAGAGCGCGCTCACGATGTCGAAGGCCTGGAAGCGCCGGCCGGTGCCCGGAGCGTCGCTCACCAGTCCGCCCTGCTGGACCAGGGTGCCGTACACCGGCCGCTGTTCCTGGGTCTGCCCCGACGGATTGGGGTTGCGATTCACATCCTGACGGCGCAGCAGGTAGTCGGTGTGATGATAACTGCCCACCACCTGCACCATCACGCCCCCGCGCAGCGCGCGGCTGATGCCGATGTCGCCCTTGAGGGTCTTCGGCGCGTGAAACGACTTGCTCCCGGTAAAGAACGTGAGCGCCGGGCCCTGGAGGGGAGCCAGCGTGGCATCGGGAATCGCGGGCCAGGAGAGGAACTGGCCCTGCCCCCGCTTCACCGTCACGTCGCCGTCGTACAGCACCGCCTCGGCGAAGGTGGCCGGCTCGAGTCCGCTGGAGAAGAGGCCCGCGCTTCCCTGCACCACCCATTCACCCCGGCTCTGCACGTCCCAGACGAATCCCAGCCGCGGCTGGATGCCCCGGCGATCCTTGGGGAGGGAGTCGTTCCGAAGACCGCTGGCGGTGAGCCAGTCCTGGTTCAGGGAAATCTTGTTTTTGGGCACGGATTGCGTCTGATAGCGCAGGCCGAAGAGCAGCGACAACTCGGGTGAGACGCTGAAGGCGTCCTCGACGTACAGACCGACCTCCGGCAGCGCGAACTTCGCCTCCGCGCTCGTCGCCAGGGACTGATAGAAGGTTCCGCGAGCGGCGCCGAAACGGTCGAGGTCGCCGAACTGGAAGACGCCGGCGGCACCGTACCGGTAATTCTGTCGATAATTGAGATAGTCGATCGAGAGACCGGCCTTGATGGCATGCCGGCCGGTGACGTACTGGATGCCGTCGCTCACGCTCAGCGTCTGGGTGTCGAACAGTCCGGGCAGCGCGGCATTGCCGGCCAACCCGATGCCTTCACCGACCAGGGAGGTGGCGGGCAGCGTGGCAGCGGTCCAATCCCGGCGCGCCGACGAGAATCCCACCCGCATTTCATTGGAGAGCTGGACTCCCGTGGTGGTCAGGGATACCGCCCCCGACAAGTCACGTCCCTTGAGTGCCGACCCCGCGCCGTTGCCGGCGTCGGTACCGAGGACCGGATTGGTCTCTTTCCACGAGGTATACCCCGCGCGAATCATCACCGCACTGACCGGGGAGAGCTGCCAATCGAGCCGTCCGAAGCCGCTGCCGCCCTTCCAGGTGCGCACCACCGGAGACACCCCGCCCCCCAGAGCGGTATGGAACGAGTCGGTTCCGATCAGCGGCAGGGTGGTCCGGAGCGACACCGATTGCCCGAGGTAACTGGAGGTGTCGGACTCCCAGGGGAATGCGGCCGGCAGCTGGAGCGATTGGTAATCGGCCCGGAAGAAGTAATGGGCCGTATCGGGGACCAGCGCGCCACTGACCGTCGCGCCGACCTGAAACGAGCTGGCCGTGCTATCGGCCGGGTTCAGATCCTTGTTGCCGCCCAGCTTGGCCGAGCTCCAGGTGGCAAAGGGCGAGAACTGCACCTTATTGCCGCCACTGCTGCTCTGCAGACCCAGGAGCGATCCGGCGATTCCGCGCCATTCGGCGTCGGGCGCGCTGCCAAAAATCTGGCCCTGCTCCACCCCATCGCGCTGGAACAGCGGCGCCGAGGCGGCCTCCCCGGGAACCCCGGGATGCCGAATCAGCTGCTCGGGGATTCCGTCGACGAAGAGACGGCTCCACACACCGGGAAGGCCCCCGGCCATCTGGGCAAATCCGGGCCGGCCGTCGGTGGGCGCGGCGACTTCGCTCACACCTCGGGAGAGGTCGGTGGCATCCCGGCGGAAATCCAGGGTCCGGAGCTCCCGGGACGACACGATTCGGCCCATGGCTCCGGAGCTGGTGCCCGGCTGGGCGATCTCGGTGACCGAAGTGATCGGCGGCGGCCTCTTCTCGAGGGTAAAGGAGACCGTGGTACTGCGGCCCGAGGCCACCACGATGCCGGTGCGCCGTACTGGCTGGTACCCGATCACCTCGACCAGAATCCGGTAGGTACCCGGGAGCATCATCCTGACGCCGAAGGTTCCGTCTTCCCGGGTTTCCAGATTGCGAACCGTCGCACCCGTCGCGCTCTCCAGCGTCACCGCCGCCCCCGGGAGGGGCGTACCATCCTTGTCCAGGACGGTTCCCCGAAGCGCTCCAGCCGTGATGCTCTGGGCCGCCAGGGAGGGGCTTCGCGACGCCGATGCCAAAACGACTCCGAGCGCTATGACGCAGACTCGTCTGATCATGCGTCTCCGCACGACTGACATTCGGTATCCTGGTCTAGAGAGTTGGGGCCGAAAGCTCTTGAAACAGTCACATTTATACTGCAGAATGGATGCCACATTGCCCCTGCCTTATACGGGAGGTTTGAGCAACACTCCATCTCGGATTCGTGTCCCTCTGCCACAGGGTGCAGCAAAGATACAACAAGTTGGGTAGGGTTCAGGAGTGGGACTCCCGGAGCCGGGGGTTGGATCCCCTGGCATCGGTTTCGCTAACTTCAGGATTGTGCCTCCTTTGCCTGTCGCCAACCCCATCGTTGTGACCCTCCACTGGCACGCCCCGCTCGCGGATCTGGAGGCGGGTTGAGTCCGGAGGGCGAGTATGCCTTTCCGGCGTCGTTCGCCCAACGGAGCCTCTGGTCCATCGAACAGACCGAGGCGACGCGCGGGGCGTACAATGTCGGCTTCGGTGTCCGCTTCAGGGGAGAGCTCGATCCGGGCCATCTCGCCTCGGCGTTCGAATACCTCGAAGGCCGTCACGAGATTCTCCGGACCACGCTGATCATGGAGGACGGGGAGCTCTCCCAGATCATCGGGCCTCCGACCGGGGCTCTCCTGCGCCAGGAGAACCTCGAGGCGGAGACGCACCTCCCGGCCCGGCTCGAGACGGAACAGGGATCTGCCTTCGACCTCACGACCGGTCCCCTCATCCGCGCGGTCCTGTATCGCCTCGGCGCCCAGGACCATGTGCTCTCGATCACCCTGCACCACAGTATCGTGGACGCCTGGTCGATCGACATCATCCTGCGCGAGCTCGCCGCCGCGTATAACGCCTTCCGGAGTGGCGCTCTCCCGGCGCTCGACCCGCTCCCGATCCAGTACGCGGACTATTCGGTCTGGCAGATTGACAGCCAGGCGAAAAAAGAGAATGTCGGCCAGCTGGAGTATTGGCGTCGCGAGCTGGCTTCCCCATTGCCCGTGCTCGAGCTGCCGACGGACCACCCCCGAGGCCCCGGACAGATCCACGGCGGCGCGCAGATTCAGGTGGAGATCCCGGCCGACCTGGTGGCACCGATTCGCCGGCTGGCCCGGGAAAACAACGCGACGATCTTCATGGCCCTCCTGGCCACGTTCCAGGTATTGCTGCACCGTCTCACCGGTCAGACCGACTTGATCGTCGGCACCCCGATCACCGGTAGAGGCCTTCCCGAAACGGAAGGGATGATCGGGTTCTTTCTCAACATGCTGGCCATTCGGAGCGACTGGTCCGGAGCGCCCGGTTTTCAGGAAATCCTCGGGCAAACCCGCCGGAAGGTCCTCGCCGCCTTCGGCGCGCAGGACATTCGTTTCGAACACCTGGTCGATGCGCTGCGGGTTCCCCGGGACCGGAGCCGCCATCCGGTCTTTCAGACGGTCTTCGTCTATCAGCCGGAGCCGGAGCCACTACCGACCTTCTCCGGGTGCCGGGTCGAGCGACTGCCGAGCCAGCCGCGGGGACGGTCCAAGTTCGACCTGACGCTTTCGATCATCGACGCCGGCGAGCGGCTCACCGCGGTGTTCGAGTACGACACCAGCCTGTTCGATCCAGCGACCGCGGAGCGCATCGCCGAACAGTATGTGGAGGTGCTGCGGGGGCTCGGCGGGGGCGTCGAAGAGGGACGGAGTCGCAGCACCGATCCGGACGATCCCTGGAACCGGACCAGCACCGACTATCCACGAAATACATCCGTCAGTGCGCTGTTCGAGCAGCAGGTCGATCTCGCGCCCGACGCGATGGCGATCGTCGCCCGGAAAGGCGAGCGCGCCGATCGAATGACCTACCGGGAACTGGATCTGCGCGCCAATCGCCTGGCACACCACCTTCGGGGCCTTGGCCTCACCCCGGGATCAACCGTCGCGGTGGCGCTGGATCGGTCGCCGGAATTCGTCATCGCAATCCTCGCCACGCTCAAGACCTGCGCCATCTACGTCCCTGTGGACCCGGCGCTGCCGGCCGCGCGACTCCGGGAGATGCTGGAGGATGCCGGAGCGGGGTTTCTGGTGACCAGCGGCCGGCGTGCCTCCGGTTTGCCCGACACCGGCATCCCGACGGTGGACCTGGACCGCGCCGCTTCGGCCATCGACCGGGAATCGGGAGAGCGGCTGCCTTCCAGCGGTAACGGAGACTCGGCGGCCTACATCATGTTCACCTCGGGATCGACGGGCCGGCCCAAGGGCGTCATCGTCCCCAACCGGGCGATCGTGCGACTGGTCCGGAATACGAATTACGTGAGCCTCTCGGCCGACGATGTCGTCCTCGCCTGCGCGCCGGTGTCCTTCGATGCGTCCACCTTCGAGCTCTGGGGAAGCCTCTTGAACGGAGGCATCCTGGTGCTCTATCCGGACGAGATCCCGCTTCCCGCCGAGATCGGCGCGCTGATCGAGAGATACGGCGTGACGACCCTGTGGCTCACCTCGGGATTGTTCCACCTGATGGCATCGATCGCCCCCGAAGGCTTCTCCGGCCTGCGGCAGCTGCTCGCGGGAGGGGATGTGCTCTCGCCGAGCCTGGTCCGCGCGGCCCTCTCCCATCTCGCGGGAGGGGTGCTGATCAACGGATATGGACCGACCGAGAACACCACGTTCACCTGTTGTCACCGGATGCGCGACGCGGCCGAGGTCGGCGAACCGGTCCCGATCGGACGGCCCATCTCGAATACCCGGGTCTACGTGCTCGATGAGCAGATGCGTCCCGTGCCGATCGGGGTTCGCGGGGAGCTGTGGGCCGGGGGTGACGGTGTGGCCCTCGGATACCGCAACGATCCCGACCTCACCGCGGCGCGGTTCCGGCCCGATCCCTTCTCCGCCGAACCCGGCGCCCGCATGTACCGGACCGGCGACGTGGTCCGCCGGCGCGCCGACGGCGTGCTCGAGTTCTTCGGTCGCAACGATACCCAGATCAAGCTCCGCGGGTTCCGGGTGGAGGCGGGAGAGATCGAGCGCGCGATCTGCCGCTACCCGGGAGTCTCGGAGGCGCTCGCGGTGGCGCGGGACCGCGGTGTGGCCGACCGGCAGCTGGTGGCGTATGTCGTAGGAGGCCGAGGCGGCGCTCCGATCGGGCACGCCGCCCTCAAGGCCTTCCTCCGGGAGCGCCTGCCCGAATATGCGGTGCCCTCCGCGATCGTGACTCTCCCTGCGTTTCCGCTCACCCCCAACGGAAAGATCGACCAGCGCGCCCTCCCCGAGCCGGTCGCCGAGCGGGCCGCCGACTCGGACGTGGCGGACGGACTCCAGACGCAGCTCGCCGTGATCTGGGAACAGGTGCTCGGTGTGTCCGGGATCGGCGTCGATGACAACTTCTTCGACCTGGGCGGGAATTCGATGCGCGCCATCGACATGCTCGCCAGAGTCGGGAAGGCGCTGCAGCGACGGGTTCCGGTAGGGATGCTGTACCGAGGCCAGACGGTCGCCACCATGGCGCGGGCACTCCGCGAGGACACGGTCGACCCTTCGAATCGGGTCATCGCGATCCAGCCCGCCGGCACCCGCCCGAAACTGTTCGTGGTACCGGGGGTCGACGGCAACGTGGTCGGATATGAGGCGCTGGCCCGGGCGCTGGGTCCGGACCAGCCGCTCTACGGACTCCGATCGGCGGGATTGGACGGCGAATCCGATCCCCTGGAGGAGGTCGAAGCCATTGCCGCCAGTCTCCTGACCGAGCTGCGGCGGGTTCAGCCCCGGGGACCCTACCGCCTGACGGGATTCTGCATGGGCGGGATCATCGCCTTCGAAATGGCGCAACAGCTGGCGGCCATCGGGGAAAAGACCGTACTGCTCGGGCTGGTCGATACCTCGGCGCCCGACGTCATTCCCTCGAAGCGCCGAGGTTCTTCCTTCGGTGCGCAACTGGCGTTCCTGGCCAGGGGAGTTTCGCGCCACGTCCGCACCATGCGGGAGCAGCCTCGCGGCGAGCGCATGAAATACCTGCTGCAACACAGCCGGATTCTCGCCGACATGCTGCGAAAACGGGACGTCTACCGGGGCGATTCCCATCTGCTGCATCGCGACCTGGTCACTCGGGCCAATCAGCGCGCGGCCGCCCGCTACCGGCCCACGATGTACGACGGCGGCGTCCTGCTGATCCTGTCCAGCCGGATTCCCCGGTCGCCCGTGCGGGAGCCCCGGCTTTCGTGGCGCAGCCTGGTGCGGGGCGAGTGCACCGTGATTCGAGTTCCGGGAATGGATTCGGGCGCCCTGCTGAAGGCGCCCTACGTCGAGCATCTCGCCGTGGCGCTCGGCGGCGAGCTGGCCCGGGCCGCAGCAGGTGAACGTGTCCAGCCCTAAGACTCACCCTCCCGCCACGCTGCTCGACCTGCTGGCGGCGGCCCCGCCCGGCGCGATCGCTCTGGAATCGGTGGACCGCGGCGCCCTCTCCTATGGCGGACTGCTCGAACAGGTCCGCTCCACCGCGAGCTGGCTGCGGGACCAGGGGGTCGAGCCGGGCGCGGCGATCGCGATCGTGCTTCCCAACGGACCCGAGCTGGCCGGCGCGTTTCTCAGCGCGGCGGTGGCCGGCATCTCCGCGCCGCTCAACCCCGCCTACCAGCGGCCGGAGTTCGCGTTCTACCTGGATGACCTGCAGGCCCGCGTGCTGCTCATTGCCGAGGGGCTCGATTCCCCGGCCCGGGAAGTGGCGCGGGAGCGGGGCATTCGAATCGTCGAGCTGGGACTTCCGGCTGCCGCGCCGGCGGGAATCTTCACGCTCGACGGCCGGGTGCCCACGGGCGGAGCCCCGCTCCAGCCGCGCCCGGACGATACCGCGCTGGTGCTCCACACGTCGGGGACCACCTCGCGCCCCAAGATGGTGCCGTTGTCGCACGGCAACCTGATCTCGTCGGCCGGTGCGGTGGCGCGGACACTGCGGCTCTCCGCGGACGATCGATGTCTGAACGTGATGCCCCTCTTTCACATTCACGGTCTGGTGGCGGCGGTGCTCGGCTCGTTGACCGCCGGCGGGTCGGTCGTGTGCACGCCGGGCTTCCTGGCGCCGCGCTTCTTCCGATGGCTCGAGCAATGCGATCCCACCTGGTACACCGCGGTGCCGACGATCCATCAGGCCATCCTGTCCCGGGCGACGGATCCGGCCAATCAGGAGATTCTGCGCCAGAGCCGGCTTCGATTCGCGCGCTCCAGCTCGGCGGCGATGCCGCGGCGGGTGATGGAAGCGCTCCGGACGGCGCTCGGGGTTCCCATCGTCGAAGCCTACGGCATGACCGAGGCCGCCCACCAGATGGCGAGCAATCCGCTGCCGCCCGGGGTCGCGAAACCGGGGTCGGTCGGACCCTCGGCCGGATCCGAGATAGCGGTCATGGATGCTTCGGGAACGGTGCTGCCTCCCGGTCAGACCGGCGAGGTCGTCATCCGGGGACCCGGCGTCACCGCCGGCTACCTCAACAACCCCGAGGCCAACGCACGGGCATTTTCCGGGGGCTGGCTTCGTACCGGTGATGAGGGTGTCCTCGACGCCGAGGGGTACCTCACGCTCACCGGACGGCTCAAGGAGCAGATCAACCGGGCCGGAGAGAAAATTTCTCCGCTCGAGGTGGACCAGGTCCTCACCGAGCATCCCGCCGTGGCCCAGGCACTCTGTTTCGGGGTGAGCCATCCGGTGCTCGGAGAGGACATCGCCGCCGCCGTAGTCCTCCAGCCGGGGGCGGCCGTCACCGAGCGGCAGCTGCGGGAGTACGTGGCCGGGCGGCTGGCCCAGTACAAGGTGCCTCGCCGAGTCGTCATGGTCGACGCCATCCCCACCGGACCCACCGGCAAGCTGCAGCGTCTCGGCCTGGCCGAGCGGCTTCAGGTCACCGCGGACGTGCCGGTGGATGACCTCGATCTCACGCCCCCGCGGACTCCGGTGGAGGAGATCGTCTCGGTTGCGTGGGAGGACGTGATGGGACGGGCTCCTCCCGGCGTACGCCGCAATTTCTTCGCACTGGGAGGAGACTCCATCCTCGCGACCCGTCTGGTCGCGCGGCTTCGGCAGCAGCTCGCCATCGAGCTGACCCACCTCGAGCTGTTCGATGCTCCATCGGTGGAGGGAATCGCCAAAGCGGTCGAGGCCCTCCTGCGAGAGGAAACCGAACCGGCCGCGCCCGCCGCCCCCGCGCCCGCTACCGGTGAGCTGCCGGCCACCCCGACGGAGCGGATCGTCGCCGAGGTGTGGGAGGAGGTGCTGGGAATCT
>DASYPZ010000371.1:0-1580 GCA_036006105.1 Gemmatimonadales bacterium
ACGACGAACTTCTGGGAAGCACTGGCGGTCTCTACCGCCGCCTGAGCTCATTCCAATTTATCGAACCCGGTTCGGGCGAGGCGACGGCATCGCTGGAGCGGGCTCTTTCCGACTAAGGCGGCGATCAAAATGGGCAATATCGTTCCAGATCAGATATCTCTGTCGCCCGTCGAGCACCGGCTGATCCTGGAGGCGTGGAACGACACCGGGCACGAGGTGCCGTCTGCGACGCTGCCCGCCTTGTTCGAGGCGCAGGTGGCCCGCAGTCCCGAGGCTGTCGCGGTGGTTTTTGAAGAGGTATCGCTGAGCTACGAAGAGCTCGACGCCCGGGCGAACGGTCTGGCGCACCATTTGATCGGCCAGGGCATCGGGCCCGAGGACATCGTGGCCCTGTGCCTGCCGCGGTCCCTGGAGCTGGTTGTGGGGCTGTTGGGCATCCTGAAGGCCGGTGCCGCCTATCTGCCGCTCGACCCGGACTACCCGGCAGAGCGGCTGGCCTTCATGGTCGAAGATGCCAGGCCCCGCTCGGTGGTCACCAGCCGGGGGCTCGCCCCCCGGCTGCCGGAGGGAACCCCGGCCCTGTGCCTCGATGATCCGGAAAGCGCGGCGATCCTAGCACACGAGGCGCAAAGCGCCCCAGGCGATCGGGAACGCCTGGGGCCGCTGACTCCCCAGAACTCCGCCTATGTGATCTACACCTCCGGCTCGACCGGCCGACCAAAGGGGGTGACGGTCACTCACCGCTCGGTCGTGAATTTTCTTGCCAGCATGGCGGGGGCACCCGGCATGGCGCCCGCCGACGTCCTGCTGTCGGTGACGCCGATCTCCTTCGACATTGCCGGGTTGGAGCTCTATCTGCCGCTGAGCGTGGGAGCTCGTCTCATTCTGGCCGACCGGCGGACGGCGTCGGACGGGGTCGCGCTCGGCCGTCTGATCGACCACCAGGGGGTAAGCGTCCTGCAGGCGACACCGGCGAGCTGGCATCTGCTGGTCGAGGGCGATTGGCGGCCGCAGCGTGCGCTGCGGGCTTTGTGCGGCGGGGAAGCGCTGACCCGTGATCTGGCGGCGCAGGTGACCGCTCAGGGCGCAGAGTTGTGGAACCTCTACGGCCCGACCGAAACGACCGTCTGGTCGATGATCTACCGGGTCGATGCCGATGAGACCTCGCCCGTGGTCTCTCTCGGTCGTCCGATCTGGAACACGCGGGTCTATGTGCTGGACGGGTTTTTGCGTCCTGTTCCGGTCGGTGTGGCGGGCGAGCTTTACATCGCCGGTGATGGGTTGGCGCGCGGCTATCTGGGGCGTCCCGGGCTGACTGCGGAGCGGTTTGTGGCGAACCCGTTCGGAGCGGCGGGGAGCCGAATGTACCGGACGGGCGACCTGGTGCGCTGGCGGGCGGACGGCGCCCTGGATTTCCTTGGCCGTGCGGACGACCAGGTGAAGATCCGGGGCTTCCGCATCGAGCCGGGCGAGATCGAGGCGGTGCTGGTGGCGCATCCGGCGGTGGCGAGGGCCACGGTGGTGGTGCGCGAGGACCGACCTGGACAGAAGCAGCTCGTCGGCTATGTAACCAGGCGCGC
>DASYPZ010000372.1:0-4117 GCA_036006105.1 Gemmatimonadales bacterium
GCGCCAGCGCCGCGAGCCCGCCTGCCTGGTTCCCCTGGAGCGAGGCCAGCAGCGACTGCAGCTGCCAGGTATAGGGCACCATCGGCCCACACTCCGCCAGCCACTTCACTTCCTCGACGACTCCCGGCAGATCGCCGACCAGCGCACAGGTGTACCCCATGGTCCAGCGCTGGATGTAATTCTGGGGATCGAGCTCGAGCGATCGGCGAATCATGCCGACCGATCCGGCAAAGCGCCCCGCGAACCACTCGGTGATTCCGGTGGCCGCCCAGGACAGCGCCGAGAGCGGGTCGAAGGCCATCATCTGGCGGCTGGTGGCCTCCGCTCCTTCGATGTATCCCGCCTGCCAGTAGGTGACCGTCAGCCAGAAGAGGGTATCGGCGTCATTGGGGTCCCGCTCCAGCGCGGCGCGAAAGTACCGCACCGCTTCGGGGTGATTGCCCCGCTCGAACGAGATGTAGCCGTGCAGCGCGTGACCGTACGGCGCATCCGGAGCCATCGCGAGCAATGCGTCGGCCTGGACCGCGCATTCGGCGAGGATGGCGGGATCGCCGACGCCGGTCTTCACCATCGCAACATCGGCCCAGGCGAGCAACCCGAGCAGCGGCGCGGTCCGGCCTTCGATGGCGATGGCCTGGCGGACCAGGTCCTTGCCGCGCTCCATTTCCGCGCCGAGGCGGCGGAGCACCTCGCGGGCCTCGAGGTAGAGCTCGAATGCGCGCGGGTGCTGAATCGGGCGCTGGGCCAGCCGGCGGTCTTCGTCGCTGCTCAGCTTCACGCCCAGCGCCTTCACGATCTCCCGGGAGACCCGCTCCTGCACCTCGAACACGTCGTCCATGGTGCCGCTGTACTTCTCCGACCAGAGCTGGGAGTCGGTCTCCGCATCGATGAGCTGGGCGGTGATGCGCAGACTCGTGCCCGCCTTCCGCACGCTCCCCTCCAGCACGTAGCGGACGCCCAGCTCGCGTCCGATCGTACGCACGTCCTTGTCGGTGCCTTTGAAGCGCATCGCCGAGGTGCGCGAGATGACGCTCAGCGCCTTGATGCTGGCGAGGTCGGAGATGATCTCCTCGGTGAGGCCGTCGCTGAAGTACTCGTCGCCGGCGTCGGGGCTGCGGTTGACGAAGGGGAGGACCACCAGCCCCGCGGCGCGCGGCGGCGGCACCTTGCCCGGGGCCGCCGCCACGATCCAGGTGGAGCCGGACGGCGTCATCAGGGACCTGACGAAGTCGGCGGCGGTGGCGAACCGGTCCGCCGGATCCAGGGCCAGGACCCGTTGCACGATCCCGCTCAGCTGTGCGCCGATCGCCGGGTGGGTGGCGGTCAATGCAGGAGGTGGCTCGGTCAGCCGCCGCGCGATGGTACGCTGAGGCGTCGCGGCCGCGAAGGGCGGCTCTCCGCTCAGCATCTCGAACAGGACGCAGCCCAGGCTATACAAATCGCTCCGGCCATCGAGCGTGCTGTCGGCCAGCACCTGCTCGGGACTCATGTATGCGGGTGTGCCGACGGCAAGCCCGGTCTGGGTCAGATGGCCGCCATCGAGGGAGCTGACCGCCTTGGCAATGCCGAAGTCCGCCACCACCGCATGGCCGCCTTCGAGCAGAATATTCTCCGGCTTCACATCCCGGTGGATCACTCCGCGCGCGTGCGCATAGCCGAGTGCCTCGGCCACTTCCCGGGCGATCTGCAGCGCGTCCTCGACCGGCAGCGGTACCTCGCGGGACAGACGATCCCGCAGCGTCTCACCCTCGATCAACGGCATGACGTAGTAGAGGAAGCCGCCGGCCTCGCCCGAGTCATAGAGCGGGAGGATGTGGGGATGGCGCAGATTGGCCGTGGTTTCGATCTCGCGGAGGAAGCGCTCGGCGCCGAGCGCCGCGGCCAGCTCGGGGCGAAGCACCTTGATGGCCACCTTGCGGTGGTGCTTGGGGTCCACGGCGAGGTACACCGTGGCCATACCGCCCGCGCCGAGCTCCCGCTCGATGCGATAGCGGTGGGACAGAACCAGGTTGAGCTGTTCAGGCGAGGTGTTCAGGGATGTCCCGGTAAACGAGCCGCTCTAAGTTACCGGCCCCGGGACCCTTTCGCCAAACCGGGGCCGGCGCGGGCCAAGAGATGAATCAGCAATATGTTATTCCGCGTTCATGCGCCTGACCCGGCCGATTTCTATGGCCGGCTGAACACCGCACCATGAGGGATCCCGGGGCTCGATCCGCCGTGGGGCCAGGTCCGTCCCGACATGGCAAAGCCGGGCCGGTCGGCACCGGTCTCCCGGAACCGGCGGTCCAGCGCCAGCGCGCCGGTGGCGGAATCGAAGGTCGCGATCAGCACCCGGTTGGCCAGCGCGGCGTACCCGGTGATCACGACCCGGCGCGTGTTCGGTTCCAGCGAGATCCAGTGGGGGACGTCGGCCGAATCCAGCGTGACGCGGGACGCCTCGCGCGGGTGGGCAGGGTCGGCGATATCCAGGCTCACCACTCCGGGGACCGATGGAACGGTGGTGATCCAGTAATGCCCGGCCACGATGGGGATGGCGCAATGGGTCCCCTCCCGCATGGGAAAGGATGCCACCAGCCGGGCGGAAGGCGCGGCTCCCTCCAGGCCCTCGAGCAAGTAGAGCCCGCAGTTGAAGGTGGAGACCATTACCGTCTTGCCGTCTCCCAGCACTCTCGGCTCCGCGGTGAGGTCGCCTTCGTTCCCGCGCGGACCCTGCGGCAGCGTGATGGTGTGGAGCAGCTTCAGATCGGAGAGTCTCCAGATCTGGAGCTGATCCGCCTTGTAGGGGTTCGAGCCGTCCATGTCCGTGGTCGTGGTCACGATGCGGTCCAGCGCCGGCACGATCCCGGCCGAGTAGGGCCGGAGACCCGGATCAACCCCCGGGAGAGCCGCGGGGCTGGAACGCACGACCTGGCCCGCGGACGTCAGCTCCACCAGGCCGCCCGGCGCCATGCCGGTCGCGCCGTGGCTCATCTGGAAGGTCGAGAGCACGTTGCCGTTGGGAAGCCGGAGGAAGCTGTGCGGATGGCTGAACCCCGCCTGATCGCCGAATTGGTTCGCCAGCCGGGGAGCCTCGGCCCGTCGCAGGTCGAAGATGAATGACTGTCCGGTCGCGAAGCCGTTCGCAAAGAGCTGACGGTCCTCCGGCATGGCATGCTCGGTGTGGTGCGGCCGGTTGTGGAGTCCGGGCACCGGCAGCGTGGTGACCAGCGCGCCATAGCGGCCGGTATCGGGGCGGACGTCGAGCACCGCGAGAAAGTCCGGGGCGGTGGAGTCGGCGGAGCCGGTCCAGAGGTAGAGATAGTCGCTGGACCCGCTGGAATCTCTCGCGGCGGGCGTCTCGGGCCGCGCCGCACACGAGGTCAGCAGCACGAGGGCAGGGAGGAGTCGCATAGGCCCCGGTAAAGAGTGTCTAGAGATGAGGACCCTCAATTGGGAACAATGATCGGCGTCTGCCCGGCCTTTCGTTTGGCGTTGAACGCCGCGAGTCCGGTCGTCTTGAGCGTCGTCCACCGGGCCATCACTTCGGCGGCTTGCGCCCGGGCACGGTCGCAGGCCGCGACCTGCGCCGAGGTCGGCGCTACGTCGGCGCCTTGCATCGCCATCGCCGCCGCCAGCAGGGCGGTACTCGCGCTCTCCAGCGTCGGAGGGCCGGCCGGTCCTCGCCCGAAGAAACGGGGCCGCCCGCCCCGCGCCGGCGCTGGGGCCAGCGATTCCACCCGGACCTTGAACGCCTCCGCGTCCGGACCACTGAGTTTCTCGAGCAGGGCGACCAGCACCCGAGCATTGGTATTCGCCTCGCGCGTCGCGACCGCGCCGTCGTACATCTGGCGCGACAAGGTAGCCAGCTGGGTGAGTCCCGGGGCAGGCGTCTTGACTCGGGGGTCGAGCCGCAGCGTCATCGGCTGGGTCACGCTCTTGCCGTTGGCGGTGAGCCGCACGGTGTATACACCGGGCGGCGCCCAGGGGGCGTTGTCCTCGGGATAGGTGTGGTGCGGCACCGCGCCGGTGGCGCCCTCGTCGCCGGCATCCTCGATATCCGCGGGCGGGAAGGGCTCGAACCGCAGATCCCACCAGGCCCGGTGCATGCCGGCGCCGGTGCCCAGCTTCATCTCCACCG
>DASYPZ010000373.1:0-14907 GCA_036006105.1 Gemmatimonadales bacterium
GCCGCCGCCGCATCGACGACGGGGACCGACGGGGCCGTGGGGTTGAAATCTTGCGGTGACATGTACGCTCCCAGAGAGGACGAGGTCAGCTAGGATGCTAGCGGACCCCGCCGGTGGCGCAAGCCTGAGCCGACCGGACCGCCGTGGTGCATTTTCGACGCGGCCCGACCGGTCCCCCAATTCGAGCAGCGCTGTCCTCCCCCTCCGCGCTGGCGAGCACCCTGCCGCCTCAACTCAGCGGGTTCCGGCTGCCGGTGGGCCAGTGAGGCCCTGAGGTCTAGGGCAGCGGCCCGGCGAACTTCCACTGGGCGGTGTAGGCCGAGGTGAGCGGCTGGCGAGTCAGCAGCGCGCGCACCATCTCCACCGGCATCGTCCCCGATTGCAGCACGGCGTCGTGGAAGGCCCGGTCGGTCATCTTGCCGCTCGCCACCAGCTCCTGGTGCAGCGCCCGGAACTGCAGGCCGCCCATCATGTAGGCGATCTGGTAGAGCGGCGGATAGCTGCCGTTGAACGAGCGCCGCACTTCCGCAGTGGCGTTGGCGCGCTCGTGGCCGACCCGGTTCACCAGCAGATCGATGGCCTCCTCCGGCGTCATGGTGCCCAGGTGAAAGCGCAGGGAGAAGATGATTCGCGCGGCGCGATGCATCCGCCAGAACAGCATCCCGACCCGGTCCTCGGGCGAACGGGGGAAGCCGGCATCGTACAGGAGCATCTCCCAGTAGAGCGACCAGCCCTCGGTCCAGAACGGGGTGCCGAACAGGTTGCGGTGCGGCTGGTACCGATCGCCCATGAACCACTGCAGGTGGTGACCGGGGATGAGCTCGTGGAACACCGTGGCGCGGGAGAAATGAATGTTGTTGCCGCGCATGGTCATCATCTTGTCTTCCTGGGCCATCGCGTCGGTAGGGTAGGACACCAGGATGAGGGATCCTCCCAGGAAGAACGGGCTCACCTTCTGCTGCGCCGGTGACAGCATCTCCTGCCACCAGTCATCCTTGGACAGCGGCGGCACGGTGACCAGGTTGTGCTGTTCGACGTAGCTGGTCGCTTCCCGGGCCAGGTCGCGGACCAGATCGGTCTGCCGGCCGGGCTCGACGTGCTGGGTCTTCACCTTCTCCATTGCGGCCCGCCAGTCGTCCCCGAACCCCATGGCGCGGGAGGCCTTGAGCATTTCGGACTCGCACCAGGCGAACTCGCGCTCGGCGATCTTGACCAGGTCTTCGGGTCCGTAGGGAATCATCTCGTAGGCCAGATCCTCCACCAGCGCGGCGCGGCCGATCGGATCTCCCACGATCGGATCGTCTTCACCCTCCTTGATCCCCACCACTTTCTCCCGTAGCGCCTTGGCGTACTGCTGGAGCCCGGCCGACGCCTTGTCGTAGGGCGCCTTGGCCCACCAGGTGAATATCGGGTCGTAGCCGGCGTAGAACTCGTACCAGCGCTTGAGGGTCTCGCGCAGATCCAGGACTTCCGCCGCGGCCCGATAGGCGACGATGCGGGTAGGCCGGCCCGCGGAGGAGTCGAGCGCCCTGGTGGCGAGCGCGGCCTGATCGGCCACCTGGGACACCGCGCGCGCCGCCGACTCCGGCTGCACCGATTCCATCCGGCGCTGCCGCTCGTGGAGGTCCATCACCGCCCGGGCGAAGGGAAGCAGCGCGCTCATTTCGCCGAAGCGCGCCTCGTCGCGGGAGAGGAGCGCCAGCTCGTGACCCAGCCGGTTCTTGAGGAGGAGGTAGTCGACCTTTCCCTCCTGGCTCAGCTTGCCGAACTCCACTTCACCCAGCCGGCGCTGCCAGGCGGCGTAAAAGCCGCGAAAGGCCTGGCTGCGTGCGGCCGAGTAGCCGACCGGCCAGCGCCGATCGAGATCGCCCGCATCGACCGTGACCCGCTCCACCATGGCCTGCAGCTCACTGGTGGGGCGGTTGAGCAGAGTAGCGAGCGGGGGGACGTACGCGGCGGCACCGGACGGCTCTTGACCCAGGAGGAGACCCGGAGTGGCGACAGTAACCGCAGCGACCAGCAGACGACGACTCCAGTGACGCAACACGATGTCCTCCGAAGCAGAAAGAAATGCCGCCTCTCTGCCTCCAATCTACGTTCCCCGGTCGATGCGGAGCCTCCCCGGCGGCGACGCCAGTCCTTCGGGTTTGTCGGTGAGCAGCACCGCGTGCACCAGGTAATGACCGGGAGGAACCGGTCGGCCGCTGTCCGCCCGCTGGTTCCAGACTTGGCGGAAGGTGAGCCCCTTCCCGGGCTCGACCGGGACGACCCGCAGCGCCGCCACGGTCGTCTGGCCGCGCAGGAAACTCCAGATCCTTCGACCGGCGGCGTCGCTCACCCGGAAATCCGCGCGGGGTTCCCGGCCCAGGAGATAGAGGGTGACCGGTGACGCGCCGGTGTTGACCAGAGTAAAAACGAGAGGCACCGGCTCGCCGATTTTGACGCGAGCCGGTGCCTCCAGGGTCAGACGCAGCTGACTGAATTGCGTAGGCAGCTCAGTGGGTCGTGAGAGCCCCGAGCTCCCGGGTGACGTTTCCGAACGGGCTGAACACGAACTGGGTGCCGGCGGAGTCGCCGCCCCAGAGCACGCCGGCCAGCTTCACGCTGCTGCCGCTGATGATCTGGAAGACGTCGGAGCCGCTGTCCCCGCCGCCCACCCCGGCGGACACGAAAGTCTGGCACAGCTGCACGATGTTGCTGCCGGAGACCCCGGTATTCACGCAGGTATTGGTGATCTTGCCGGCGGTCCACCCGGTGGTCCGGCCCACCTTGTTCACCGTGGCCCCGACGGCAAGACAGCCCCCGGTGGTGCCGCAATCGTCAGAAGTGATGGTGAAGGATCCGGTGATCGTGAGGGAGCCGTTGTTGGCGCCGGACGTCTGGGCGATCAGGCCGAGGGCCTGGTTGGCGCCGTTGGCGTAGGCGGCGCGGGAGGCGTCGCTGTAGCGGCACTTCCTGCCATGGGGGCAGCCGGTACCGCGCTGGTAGACCGGATCGGCCACCTCGGTGGCGATCTGGGTCCCGTCCACCGACTGGAGTGGCTGCCAGTACGGAGTGCTCTCCACTCCGCCCTGGGTGGTGGTGCAGTGCGAGGCGGTCACGAACGATTTCTGGGTCCCCGAGGTAGCGTTGAAGCCCACTGAACAGAGGAAGCCGGGGAAATTGATCTGCACCCCGGCCCGGACCGGACGGTCCACCACGTTCTGGAGGGTCGACACCAGCTGGATCGGCTGGGCGCGCTCGATGATCACCGCATCATCCGGCAGCCCGCTCCGCGCGACCGCGGCCCGGACTTCCCCCATCGAGCTCAGATCGGAGACGCCGATCCGGACCCGATTGCTGGTCTCGTCGTTGTCGACGAAGACGGCGCCCTGCGACTGGAAGGCCGCTTCCGTGGCCTGCGCCTGCCACCGCTCCAGCTGCTGCCATCCGTAGTGCGCCTGCAGGACCTTGAGCCCGGCCACACCCAGGCCGCGGGCATTCAGATACCCGGCCAGCGCCTGCTCGGCATTGGCCCGCGACGCCGCGGGGCGAGTCAGATAAATCGTGGGCGAGCCAGACGCATCCAGAAAGAAGCCCCCGAACCCGGGCACCTGGCGATCGAGCTCGGCGGCGCTGGGCAGATCCGCGAACGATCCCGCCTGGGCGCCCCGGGCCGAGAGTGACGCGGCATCCGGGGCCGCAGGGTTCGAGGAATCCCGACAGGACGCCGCGGCGACCAGCAGGCCCGCAGCGAAGAGCGGGCGGAACATGCGTGAAGACACCATGCGCACACCTCCAGAGGCTCGGAACAATGGACCCTGACAATTTTCGAAGGAATGGTCAGCGGCATGTATATCGGTATTAACGTTGGAGCGCCATAGAGAAAAAATGTGCACCTCTTCCATCTAGGTAGATTCAACTAGCCCGATGACCGGAATAGCTCCCAAACCAGTCTCACCGGAGCCACTGCTGGCGGCCTGGCGCCGTCTCAAGGGGCTACCTGGTGGCACCTGGCTGTTCAGCCGGTTGCTCGGGTTCCGGGTACCCTACACCGGATCGATCGGGGCCCATGTCCGCGAGCTGGCCCCGGGTTATGCCAGGGTCACCCTCCGGGACCGCCGGGGGGTGCGGCAGCACCTGGGGTCGGTGCATGCGGTGGCCCTCGTCAACCTGGGCGAGGTCACCAGCGGCCTGGCGATGCTGATGGCGCTCCCTCCCGGTGTCCGGGGCATCGTGACCCGACTCTCCGCCGAATATTTCAAGAAGGCGCGGGGCACGCTGACCGCCGAGGCGCGGGTGACGGTGCCCGAGGTGACCGGACCGGTCGAGCATGGGATCGAGGCGCGCATCGCCGATGCGACCGGGGCCGAGGTCTGCGTGGTCCGGGCGGTGTGGCGGCTGGATGTCAGAGGCTAGGAGGCTAGGAGGCTAGGACGCTAGGACGCTAGGACGCTAGGACGCAAGGACGCAAGGACGCAAGGACGCTGCGAAAGGAACGATGCTCGACACACCCCTGACCCGCCACGCCGGAATCGAGGTGCCGCTGATCTGTGGCGCCATGTATCCGTGCAGCAACCCGGAGCTGGTCGCGGCCGTCTCGGACGCGGGCGCCCTCGGGATCGTGCAACCGATCTCGCTCACCTACGTCCACGGCCACAAGTTCCGGGAGGGACTCCAGCTGATCCGGCGGCTCACCGGAAAGCCGGTGGGGATGAACGCCCTGATCGAGGCGTCATCCCGGCATTACCACCAGCGGATGGTCGAATGGGTGAGCATCGCCCTCGAAGAAGGCATTCGCTTCTTCGTGACCTCGCTGGGCAACCCGCGCTGGGTGTGCGAGCGGGTCCATGCCGTTGGGGGCCATGTCTACCACGATGTGACCGAGCGGAAGTGGGCCCTCAAGGGCCGCGACGGCGGCGTGGACGGCCTGATCGCGGTGAACCGGCGCGCCGGCGGCCACGCCGGGCCCCGCAGCGCGGAGGAGCTGTACGACGGGCTCGGCGATCTGGGTCTGCCCCTGGTGTGCGCCGGAGGCATCGGGGACGCGCCCGATTTCGTCGCGGCGCTCCGCCTGGGATACGCCGGGGTCCAGATGGGGACCCGCTTCATCGCGACCCCGGAGTGCCTGGCCAGCGCGGTCTACAAGCAGGCCATCCTCGACGCCGACGAGGACGATATCGTGCTGAGCGAGCGGATCACCGGCGTGCCCGTCGCGGTGATCGACACGCCCTACATCCGCCGGATGGGCCTCAAGGCGGGGTGGCTGGCGCGCCGGATGCTCCGGGGGCACAAGACCAAACACTGGATGCGGATGTTCTACGGGCTGAAATCGATCTGGCAGCTCAAGCGCTCGTCCCTCGATGAATCGGGCGAGAAGGACTACTGGCAGGCGGGGCGCAGCGTGTCGGGGATCACCCGCATCGAACCGGTCGCGGAGATCGTGGGTCGCTTCCGCGACGCGGCGCTCAGGGCTGCTTCTCTCCCCGCCGGGTCCAGATGACCACCAGACACGAGGCCTCGGTGCGGGTGAACTGGGCCGGCCACTCTCCCGGGGATCGGTAGACCTCGACCGCCTCGACGTCGTCCGGGGTCAGATTCTCCATATCGAACATCTCGTTGATCAACCCGAAACGAAAACGCTTGGCGTTGGGGCTGTCGGATCCGTCGACCAGCAATCCGTCGACAAAGACGGCCGGCCGATCCGTGGTGCGCGGGCAGGTCAGGGTTTCCTTCCCGTACTTGTTCACCCGGCTCTTGAGGCCGTGAACCACCAGCAGCCCGGCCAGACGGAACCGCTTGGATTTTTCCAGCTCGTCGCGCGTGATCAGCGCCGACATCGGCGCGCCATTCCGCTGCATCCGGTCCCGGAGCTCGCGCTGGAAACGCGCCGATGGGGACAGCGGCGCCGTGGTCTTGAGCTCGGGAAGCCGCTGGGCCGAGTCGACATCGGCCACGACGCCCGGCGAATCGGCGACGGGGCGCTCCACGGCCCCGGACGCGCCGGGTTTCAGCGGCTCCGCGGTGCCGCCGTGCTCCCGGAATCCGCTCACCGCGTCGTGGAAGGTGGTCCTGACCAGGGTCCGCACGATCTCCGGCATCCGGATGAACCAGCTCCGGATGTACCAGGCCCCGGAGGGAAGCCTGGCGAACTCCAATCGTCCCCAGGCATTCGACTCCAGAATGCTCTGCGTCGAGGAGACATAATGGAACTCGAGGGTGCGCAGTTCGAGGCTGTGGCGGTCCACCCAGAGGACGCCCCGGATATCGGCGGTCCGCCGGGTCTTCAGGGGCTCGAAGGTGAGTCCCAGTTTCAGCGAATCGTCCTTCGGAGCGGTGCGGATCCCGAAGCAATGGGTCGCGACGAAGGGATCGGCGAGCAGCGACTCGGCGTCCGGCGCGCTGTACACCACGCTGTCCGCATCGACCCGGACATACCCGAGCTCCGCCAGGCGTTCCGGGGGGAGCGGCACGAAGGGGCGGCTGCCGGTCACGCGCGGCGAGGAGACATGTTCTTCCTGGACCGCCCCTCCGGCCGACAGGCCGCGGTCGACGGTGCGGCTGTGCAGCGTGAGCTCACTCCGCTCGGAAAGGCTGGTCGCGGTCAGGGCCTGGCGAATCTGGTCCCAGAGCGTGGCCGCGAGGGCGCGCTCGTCGGTGGCCTTGCCGCAGGGTGATTTGCCCTCGACGATGATTTCGGGCAGGAAGATCTGGTTCCAGCGCTCCGCGAGCTCGACCGGCCGGGTTTCTCCGGCGGCAAGGTCGATCGGCGTCGCGGTGCCGATGTCGTAGCCGATCCGGCTGACCCGGAGGAGAAACCGGCCCGCCGCTCCCGCCCGCAGCGTCACCCGGCCGAATTCGCTGGTGAGCCCCTGGGCGAGCACGCTGTCTCCCTGCAACAGCCGGACGATGGCGCCCGCCACCGGCGGACCGCCGGGCCCGTCCCGCACCAGAACGCTCGCGGTCTGGGCCGCCGACCGGGAGGCCGGTAACCCCAGGCCGAACAACAGCCCAGAGAGCAGGACACGGCGGGCGCGGCGCAGACTCATCGACGATCGACCTCGATGGGATCGGGTGCTAGGTTGTCCAACCATCTGCCTCCTGGAGGAATCTATCCCCGCCACGCTGTCGGTCCTGCTCCGCACCGCCGGGTTGCTGGTGCTCTCGAATTTCTTCATGACCTATGCCTGGTATGGTCACCTCAAGAACCTGTCCGACCGACCCTGGTATGTCGCGGCGCTGGTCAGCTGGGGCATTGCGCTGTTCGAGTACCTGCTCCAGGTACCCGCCAACCGGCTCGGCTACACGATGCTGTCCCTGGGCCAGCTCAAGATCATGCAGGAAGTCATCACCCTGATCGTGTTCGTGCCGTTCGCGGCGCTGGTGATGCGACAGCCGCTCCGGCTCGACTTTCTATGGGCCGGGCTCTGCATGTGCGGTGCGGTCTATTTCGTGTTCCGGGGATCGGTGTGACCTCCTTCCCACCTACGGGTCAGGCTCCAGGCGAGTGTCGAGCCGTTTCGGTCGCTTCGGCAGGGCGAGTCGAGGAAACCATTACGGGTCCGTGAGCCCGGCGGGGACTTCCGCTCCGCGCTGGAAAGTGGCAGTTTACGCCGCCTCCGATGTATAGATGCGCACCTGGTCTACCGTTCACCCACGCCAAGGTTCACCCCATGCGTCTTCTGACCTCGCTGCTGACCGGGACCCGCGCCGGTCTCTTCCTCGTGACCGGCAGCCTTCTTCTCGCGGTCGGGCCGGTCGCCGCGCAGCAGGGGACGGGCACCATCAAGGGTACAGTCACCCAGAGCAGCAATGGTCAGCCGCTCGCCGGGGTGATCGTGACGGTGAACGGGACGACGATCAAGGGCGCCACGAACACCCACGGCGTCTACACGATCGACCGGGCTCCGACCGGGGCGCAGACGCTGGTCTTCCGCTGGCTGGGCTACCGGCCTACCGAGGTCCAGGCCAACGTCGCCGCCAGCGGCGTCACGACGGCGGACGCCAAAATGGAGCAGCTGCCGATTCAGCTCTCCGAGCTCCAGGTGACCGGCGCCTCCAAGGTACCGGAACGCTCGGTGGAAGCGCCGGCGGCGTTCTCGATCGTCGAGCCGCGAGTGCTCCAGGCCACCGGCATCACCGGGCAGGCGCCGCTGGCGCTGCGCGAGGTGCCCGGCGTGGATATCGCCCAGAGCGGCATGAACGATTTCAACGTCAACGCCCGCGGGTTCAATTCCTCGCTCAACCGCCGGGTGCTGGTGCTCCAGGACGGGCGGGATCTCGCGATCGCGTTCCTGGGCTCGCAGGAATGGAACGCGCTGGCGGTGCCCACCGATCAGTATTCCAAGATGGAGCTGGTCCGGGGGCCCGGCTCGGCGCTCTACGGCGCCAACGCGTTCTTCGGAGTCCTCAACATCACCACGCCGTCGGCCCGGGAGGTCGCGGGCACCAGCGTCTCCGTCGGCGGCGGCGAGCTCAGCACCATGCGGGTGGACGCGCGGCAGGCCGGCGTGCTCGGCCGGGGGCGGTGGGGCTACCGGGTCAACGGCGGCTACAACCAGAGCGACAGCTGGTCCAAGTCGCGCACCAGCGCCGACGGTCAGGACCTGCGGCGCGAGTACGGCCCGGTGGTGGACGACCAGGCCAAGCACCCGATCCCGCTCACCCGCGAAATCCGGCCGCTGAACGGCCAGACCGCGGACCCGGTCACCGGGGCGGTCACCGGCGACGCCGATCCGGTCAAGAACATGTACGGGTCGGCGCGGCTGGATTACTACGCCAGCAACGGTTCGGTGCTGACCGGCGAATCGGGCATCGCCCAGGTCCAGAACGAGATCTTCGTGACCGGCATCGGACGGGTGCAGGTCAACAAGGCGATCCGGCCCTACGGCCGCCTGTCCTGGGCCAGCAAGAACTTCAACATCATGGCGTACTGGAACGGCCGGAAGTCACGCCAGCCGCAGTATTCCCTGGCCTCGGGCGCTCCGTTGCAGGAAAAATCGAACATCCTGCACATCGAGGCCCAGGACATTCATACGTTCAACAACGCCAAGGGCCGGGTGGTGTTCGGCGGCTCGGGCAGGAACTACCGCGTCAATACCAGCGGCACACTGATGCGCCCGGCCGATGACGATCGCAGCGACTACTACTATGCCGTCTTCGGACAGGTCGAGTACCAGGTCGCCGCCAAGGTCCGCGCGGTCGGAGCCGGGCGCTTCGACGTCGGGTCGCTGATCAACCCCCAGTTCTCGCCCAAGCTCGCGGTGGTGGTGTCGCCCAATGACCGCCACTCGTTCCGGTTCACCCTCAATCGGGCCTTTCAGACGCCGAACTATTCCGAGTTCTTCCTGCGCGCCGCGGCGGGCAGACCGGCCGATTTCTCGGCCCTCGAGACGGGTCTCCGCGCCTCCCCCCTCGGACCTGCGCTGGCCGGCGTGCCGGTCGGCACGCTGTTCACCAACAGTGCCGCGGTGCCGGTCTTCGCCAGCGGCAACAGCAAGCTCGACGTCGAAACGACGGTGGGGTACGAGATCGGCTATCGCGGCGATCTCACCCCGAAGATCTACCTGACCCTGGACGGCTACTACAACCGGATCCGCAATTTCGTCACCGACCTGCTGCCCGGCGTGAATCCCTCGTTCCCGTTCTGGACCCCGCCCTCGGCGGTTCCCTCCGCGGCGCGCGCGGCGCTGGTGACCGCGGTGCAGACGGCGCTGGGCGCCAATCCGGCCAGCGCGACGGCGGCCAAGGGCCTGACCCGCACCGAAGACGGCAAGACCGCCATCGTGGTCAGCTACACCAACGCCGGCAAGGTGAATCAGTGGGGACTCGAGGCCGGTGCCGGGTGGCAGATGACCCAGGCCCTGCGCGCAGACGGGACTGTCACACTGTTCGATTACAGCGTGGACAAGGCGTCGGTCGCGGCAGGAGACAGCCTCCTGGCCAACACCCCGAGCGCCAAGGCCACGCTCTCGCTCAGCTACGCGGAGCGCCGGTTCACCGCCTCGGCGAACATGCGGGCGGTCAAGGGGTACGCCTGGGCGGCCGGCGTCTTCACCGGGTTCATCGAGCCCAACGTGAGCTTCGGCGCGAATCTGGGTTACGACGTGAACAACAACTTCAAGGTCTTCGTCGCCGGCACCAACGTGCTCGACAGCAAGAAGTTCGAGATCTATGGCGGCTCGGTGAACGGACGCCGGATTCTGGGCGGAGTCACCGCCAGGTTCTAGTCCGGGCAGCGGGATCCCGCCGCATTCTTGGCGGCGGCCCCGACAGAACGCTGCGCGGGGAAACGGCAAACGACCTGGGCTCGCGCCCAGGTCGTTTTCTTGTATCCGGCCGATGTCCGTTCGGCTAGAAGCCCAGGAACGGAATCCCGAATCCCGCGGTCAGATGGATGTCCCGCTGTTTCTTCTCCTCGAGGGGCACACCGTTCTGATCGAACTTGGAATTATAGAAATAGCCCTCCGCACCGACGTGGAAGGAAATGATGCGTCCCAGCCGAATGCCGGCCGAGGCGCCCGCGACCGGGCCGACGCTGGTGCTGGGTTTGACCCCGGCGAGATCGGCCTCCCCGCCCTTGGCGAAGGTGTGCCGAACGAAGCCCGCCCCGCCGCTCACCGCGATCCAGACCGGGCTGGTGCGCGGGATGACATAGAACGTCACCTTGCTGCTGCCCGACAGGGTATGCACATCCTGGTTGACCTTGGTACCCGCCTCAGAGAGCTCCAGCGAGCCGGGCGAGTACCCCACATCGGTATCGATCCCGACCCGGCGCCCGATGCCGATCCCGAGGCGCCCGCCGAAGGTGAACCCGATCGGGATCTTGGTCGTCGCGGGGAGCGTCGAGCCCGACTGGGCGTATTTCAGCAAGTCCCCGGTCGGCACAGTGACCCCGATATAGGGGCTGATCGACAACCCCGTCTTGCCCTTGGGCTCCCCCTGCCCAAGCAGGTTCCCGGCGGCGAACAGGGCAACGAAACCCAGAGCGGTGGAGCGAACGGCCGTGCGCATGGCGGCTCTCCTCGAGAAGGAACGATGTTACCGGGGTTGAACTCGGGGGGAACCTACCACCCGTCCATCATCTCGCTTTCAGTGGCGAATCAGTCCCGGATCATCATGAGTAACCCGTTATGCTGCCGGAGGTTCGGCGAAACCTCCATAGGGAGATCGACCCCATCGGGTGTAGATTGGCGAGTTCCATTTCGAGACATGTACCGACGGAGCCGATGATCAGCTGGAGTGACTACCCCCTCCGGGGGAGCGGAGCGCCAGGGCAGGCCGTCCTCAAGGTGTATCCCGACATTCTGAGCCCTCAGCTCCGGAACTATCGCGACGTCCTGGTGGCCCTGCCCCCGGCCTACGGCCAGGGCGCCGAGGGTCACCCGGTGATCTATCTCCAGGATGGGCAGAATCTCTTCGACCCGGTGACCAGCTTCGCCGGCGACTGGGGGCTGGTGGAAACGCTGAACGCCCTGGCCCCGGACCGGCCTCAGCCGATCCTCGTGGGCATTCCCAACATGGGCCGGCGGCGTCGCTATGAGTACAGTCCTTTTCGCGATATCATACACGGCGGAGGCGGAGGGGATCGCTATCTCGCCTTCCTCGTCGAGACGGTCAAACCGCTGGTCGACGCGTCGTTCCGGACGCGCCCCGAGCGTTCCCATACCGTCATTGCCGGCTCGTCACTCGGTGGCCTGCTCAGCCTGTACGGGCTCTATCGTCACGCCGACACCTTCGGAGCGGCGGGAGTTCAGAGCCCGGCGCTCTGGTTTGCGGACGGGGCCATGCTGCGCTTCGTCGCGGAGTGGGCGGGACCGGCGGTGGGCCGAGTGCACCTGGATGTCGGCACCGAGGAGGGTGACGAGGCCTTGCTGGATGTGCGGAAGCTCAGGGACCTGCTGATCGCCGGCGGGCACCGGGCGGGTGCCGACCTCTCCTATATAGAGGAGCCCGGGGCGGACCACGACGAAACGGCCTGGGGGAGGCGGTTTCGGGTGGCGCTGCCATTTCTCCTGGGTTCACCGGAGCCGGAGCGCGAATGAACCACGAGCATCACAACTGGGTCAGCCCGTCGCTCGGCCGGGAGATGCATATCGAGGTCTTCGGCCATGCCGGGGCCCGGATGCTGGTGTTTCCGACGACCCTGGGGAGCTGTTACGAGTGGCGCGACCGCCACATGCACGAGGTGCTCGCCGACCATCTCGACAACGGCTGGCTCCAGATGTTCTGCCTCGACCACGTCCACGACGAGAGCTGGTACAACAAACAGCTCCATCCCGGGGCCCGGGCCTGGCGCCATTTGCAGTACGACCAGTATCTCTCGACCGAGGTGTTGCCGTTCACCGAAGGGATGAACCGGAATCCGTTCGTCATCGCAACCGGGGCGAGTTTCGGCGCCTACCACGCCGCGTGTTTCGGCTTCCGCCATCCGGAACGGGTGCACCGGATCATCGGGCTGTCGGGGATGTACGACGTGAAGTCGATGACCGAAGGCTACTCCGATCTGAATGTCTACAGCTGCAATCCGTTCGACTTCATGCGGCATGAACAGGATCCGGCGCGGCTCTCGGCCTTCCGGCGTCAGGATGTGATCCTGGCGATCGGCAAGGAGGATCCCTCCTACGAGAACAACCTGGAGTTCTCGGGGGTGCTCTGGAGCAAGCAGATCGGGAATGCGCTGCGCGAGTGGGATGGGTGGGCGCACGACTGGCCGTATTGGGAGCGCATGATCCGTATGTACGTTGGAGGACATGACTAGAGGCAAGAGGCTAAGACGCTAAGACGCTAAGAGGCTAAGAGTTTCCTAGCCTCATAGCGTCCTAGCGTCCTAGCCTCATTCAGGGAGCGAACGCATGCCCAAGATCGGCCTCGTCGTCGGACGAGAGTGGTCCTTCCCTCCCGCGTTCATCGAGGAGGTGAATCGCCGGAACGAGGGGGTCACCGCCGAATTCGTCAAGCTCGGCGCGCCTCGCATGGACGAAGCTCCGGAGTACCGGGTCGTCATCGACCGGATTTCCCATGAGGTGCCGTTCTACCGTACCGTGCTGAAGCACATGGTGCTGCGCGGAGTGACGGTGGTGAACAACCCCTTCATGTGGAGCGCCGACGACAAATTCTTCGGGGCCACCCTGGCCCATTCGCTGGGTCTGGCCCATCCCAAGACGGTGGTGCTCCCCAACAAGGAATACGTTCCCGGCATCGTGCATACCGAGTCGCTGCGGAATCTGGTCTTCCCGCTGGACTGGGATGCGGTGCTCGACTACGTCGGATTGCCCTGCATCCTGAAAGACGCCCACGGCGGCGGCTGGAAAGAGGTCTACGTCTGCAAGTCCAAGGAGGAGTTGCTCCACAACTACGACCATTCCGGCCTGCTGACCATGATCGTGCAGGAATTCATCGAATGGGACGAGTTCGTGCGCTGCATCTGCCTGGGCCAGGACGTGATTCGGCCGATCAAGTACGACCCCAAGGCGCGACGGTATCATCCCGAGCTGGATTTCCTTCCCCCGGCCCTGATGCAGCGGGTGGTGGAGGACTCCCAGACCCTGGTGCGCGCGCTCGGCTACGACATGAATTCGATCGAGTGGGCCGTCAAGGACGGGGTGCCCTACGCGATCGATTTCATGAATCCGGCGCCCGACATGGACATCTACTCGCTCACCCCGATCCATTTCGAATGGGTGGTTTCCACGATGGCGGACCTGGCCATCCGGCTGGCCCTGGAGACGCCTCCGGTACCCCGTCCCTCGTGGGAGGGGTTCCTGGGCGGCCGGCGCCGGGCGGCGGGATCGCCGAAGAGTCGATGACCCCCCCATGAGCGTCCCGACCCATCTGGAGGACGCGATCAGCGCGTGGCACGACGGGCTGACGCCGGAGCTCGCCGCCGAATCGTCGGGCTGGCTGACCGAGCAATTGCGGAGCCGGGACCTCTTCTTCGGCGACCGGCCGCTGTGTACGGTGCTCCGCCCCAGATTCCTGACCCGGGAGCAGTACGATCTGCTTCGGGTCAGAATCAGCATCCTGCTCCAGGCCTTCGAGAAGGCGCTGACCGCCGCGCTGTTCGACAGCACGCTGCTCGACCAGTTCCGGCTGGCGGACTGGGAGCGGACCCTGGCGCTCGAGGAGCTCTCGATCCCCGCCTCGCCGGTCTCGCGGCTCGACGCCTTCTTCGACCCCGACGACGGACGCCTCCGTTTCACCGAATACAACGCCGAGACGCCGGCCGGCTCCGCGTATAACGACGCGCTGACCGAGCTGTTTCTGGCCCTGCCGGCGACCCGCCCGTTTCTGGCGCGGTTCACCCTCCGGCCGCTTCCCGCCGCTCCGAACGTGCTGCACGCGCTGCTCTCCGCCTATGCCCAATGGTCGGGCAGCCGGCGGAAACCGGTGATCGGGATTCTGGACTGGAAGGAAGTGCCCACGCAGAGCGAATTCGCGCTGTACCGCAAATACTTCGAAGCCATGGGCATCCGCTGCGTCATCGCCGACGTGCGGGACTGCGAGCTGATCGACGGCCGGCTGGTGGCGGCGGGAACCCCGATCGATCTGATCTACAAGCGGGTGCTCATCCACGAGCTGATCGCCGAGGGCGGCCTGCAGCACCCCATCGTGCAGGCGGTACGGACCGGAGCGGTCTGCATGGTGAACCCGTTCCGGTGCAAGGTACTCCACAAGAAGGCCTCGCTCGCGGTCCTCTCCGACGAACGCAACGCCAGGCTCTTCACCCGGACCGAGCGCCGGATCATCGCCGAGCACATTCCCTGGACCCGGGTGGTGGAGGAGCGCAAGACCCTCTTCCACGGCGAGCCGGTGGATCTGCTCCCCTGGATGGAGGCCAACCGCGAGCACCTGGTCCTCAAGCCCAACGACGACTACGGCGGCGCCGGGATCGTGTTAGGATGGGAAGTGGATGGAGCGGCCTGGACC
>DASYPZ010000374.1:0-11085 GCA_036006105.1 Gemmatimonadales bacterium
GGGCTGGTGGTCGGCGGGAAGCTGGGCACCCGGATCATCCTCCGGTTCGACATTCCGCGGCGGATTCGCGATTCGGCGACCGTGCTGCGCGCCACGCTGGAGCTCACCCCGGTGGGGCCGATACCGGGTCTGCGGAACGATCCGATCGCGCTGCAGGTTCGCGGCGTCCTGGTGGACCTGGGCGCGAAATCCCCCGCGCTCTCCACCCTGGTCTCCAGCGGGACGCTGCTGGCGGATTCCACCGATGTGCAGCTCGTCGAAGTCTTCTCCATCGTGTCGGCGTGGTTCACTCCCGGGAGCAAGGCTCCCACGACGCTGCTCATGGCAGTCGTTCCTGAAGGTGGCAGTTTCGGGCGCCCCGAGTTCGTGTCGACCGCGGATCCGGTGAACGGCCCTCGTCTCCGGATCACCTACGCGCTTCCCTCGCGACCCGGGCATCCCTGATGCGACTCCTGACCACACTCGGCGCCGCGATGTTGCTGGGGGCCCCGCTGGCCGCCCAATCCTCCCAGTTCGGCACCCGCGGGCTGGGCATCCCGCTGAGTCCGATTTCGGTTCGGGCCACCGGCCTCGGCGGCGGGTTTTCCCTGTTCGATGCCCAATCCGCGCTGAACCCCGCCTCGATCGGCGAAGTGCTGTTTCTGAACGCCAGCTTCCAGACGGTGCAGAGCTGGCGCCACTCGGAGAGCCCGGCCGGTTCGGCCAGCATCAGCGACAATCGGTACCCCGGAGTCTTCGTCGCCGGTCCGATCGGCGGGACCCCGCTGTCGGTGTCGCTGAGCGCGAGTGGATATACCGACCGGAACTTTGTGCTCGCTTCCCGGGATACCCTGATCCTCAGAGGCGTGCCGGTCGAGTCGTTCGACACGATCTCGTCCCAGGGCGGTCTGAGTGATCTGCGCCTTGCCGTAGCCCTGCGGCAGTCCAGCGCCATCCAATGGGGTGTGGGCTTCCACATGATCCCGGGCTCCAACCGGATCGTGAGCCACCGGGCGTTTGCCGACACGACCTACTCCGGCGCCAGTGAGCGGTTCACCTATTCCTATCTCGGCTTCGGCATTTCGGCTGGGGTGGTGGCGCGGATCGGGAAGTACCTCACCCTGGCCGGCATGGTTCGCGCCGACAACCGGGTCAAAGTCGAGCTCGACTCCGCCTCGCTGGGCCATGCGAAGCTCCCGATGACCTTTTCGGGCGGAGCCCGGCTCCAGCTGGGAGACCGCGTGCTGGTGGCCGGCAGCGCACTCTATCGCAACTGGTCGACCTCGAGCGCCGACCTCGTGAGACTGGGCGGAATCGGCAGCGTCAACACCACCGAGCTGTCCGCCGGCGTCGAGTACTACCCCGACCCGAAGCGGCCCACCAAGCATCCGTTCCGGTTCGGCGTGCGGCATGCCACCCTGCCGTTCCCGCTGCGGCTGGGCGACAAGACCAGCGAAACGGCCGTCTCGGCCGGCACCTCATTCCGATTCGTGGCGGGGCGGGCCGGCCTGGACATGGCCCTGCAGCAGCTCTGGCGAAAGGGCGGGGCCGGCTTCACCGAGCGGGCCACGCTCCTGACACTCGGGGTATCGGTCCGGCCGTGAAACGGGTCTACCTGGAGACCTACGGCTGCCAGATGAACGTGGCCGACTCCGAGCTGATGCTCGGCGTCCTGGGCCGGGCCGGGTATTCGCCCACCGACACTCCCGATGATGCCGACGTCCTGCTGGTGAATACCTGCGCGGTGCGGGATAACGCCGAGCAGCGGGTCATTGGCCGGATGGGCGAGCTGCAGCGCTACAAGCGCGCCGGGACCGTGCTCGGCGTCGTGGGATGCATGGCGCAGCGGCTGGGCCCCATTCTGCTGGAACGGGTTCCCCGGGTCGACCTGGTGGTTGGTCCCGATGCTTACCGTAATCTGCCGGAGCTGATCCGGCACGCGCAGGGCGGTGAGCGGGTCAGCGATACCGAGTTTCGCGGCTGGGAGCACTACGAGGATGTTCCCGCGGTTCGGGTCCCCGGGCCGACCCAGTTCGTGACGGTACAGAGGGGATGCGATTATCGCTGCACCTTCTGCGTGGTTCCGTATACGCGCGGGCCGGAGCGGAGTCGTAAACTGGAGGATGTCGTCGCGGAAGTGCGGCAGCTGGCCGATGCCGGCGCCGGTGAAGTCACGCTCCTGGGCCAGACGGTCAATTCCTGGAACGACGGTACCCACGATTTTGCGGACCTGCTCCGCGCGGTGGGCGGTGTCGACGGGGTGCGGCGGGTCCGGTTCACGAGCCCGTATCCCACCGACTTCACGGACCGGGTCATCGAAGCCATGGCCACGACGCCGGCGGTCTGCGAGCATGTGCACCTCCCCGCGCAGAGCGGGTCGAATGCGGTGCTCCGCCGCATGCTGCGGCGCTACACCCGGGAGGTGTACCTCGATGTGGTCGCGCGGCTTCGGGCTGCCATTCCGGGCATGACCTTCAGCACCGACATCATCGTGGGCTTTCCCGGAGAAACCGAAGCGCAATTCCAGGAGACGGTTGCCCTGGTGCGGGAAGCCGAATTCGACGATGCCTACACCTTTGCGTACTCGGTCCGGGATGGAACGCCGGCGGTCAAGCTCCCGGGCCACATTGCTCCCGAGGTGGCGTCCGAACGGCTCGGCAGGCTTATTGAAGTAGTCAGGAACCAGGCCCGCGCACGCAACATCTTGCGTGTGGGCTCGATGCACGAGGTACTGGTGGAGCGGCCGGCGCGGCGGGGAAGCCTGTTGCTGGCCCGGACCCGCGGAAACCACCTCGTGCTGGTGGACCTGCCGATAAGCGCCATCGGCGAATATCATACGGTGCGACTCACCGGCACCACGGGATCGACCTTCACGGGGGCTGTGATGGCCCCACAACTGGCGCTGCTATGATCCAGAACAAGGTGGAAGCCCACGTCACGGAAGCCTACGACTCGTTGCGGGGGCATTTCAAGGACTTCTGTGGCTGCGAGGTCTGTCGAGCGGACGTACTGGTGTATGCGCTCAACCGGCTGCCGGCCCGCTATGTGGCCAGCGTCGAGGGGACGGTCATCACCGAGCTGAACCTCGACAAGCAGCAGAACCGCGCCTCGATCGAGGTAGCCGTGATGGACGGGGTTCGACGGGTCATGGAGTCGCCACGGTGCAAGCAGGCGGCAAGCCGAGCGGCCGCGCCCTGAGCGGCGCCGCGAGGCCGTGAGGCCTCGCCCGGTCGTCCTGTTGGTTCTGGTGTTCGAGGCCGGTCTCGCGACCGGCCTCTCGCATTTTCTGGCCCCGACGCTCGTCATCGGGATGCTTGCAGTCGCCTGGCTGTTCGCGCGCGGCCGACCGATGGGATGGCTTGCCGGCGCGGCGGTGGCAGGCTGTTGCCTTGGCGCGGTGACCCGGGCCGTCGCGCAGAATGGCTGCGCCGCGCGGATGCGGCCCGGGCAGCTGATCCTGGACCTCCGGTTGCTCGAACCGGTGGACGATGGCGTCGCGTCGGCCGCGATCCTCCATGCCCATTGTGGCGGTCCGCTCACCGTGCGGGTTCGAGAGCGGCACCTGCTCCCGGCCGGGACGCGGTGGCGGGTTACCGGGCGCTGGATCGATGCTCCGCGGTTCGGTGGGCGCCCCGACGGCATCCTGGTCGTATCCGGCCTGGAGCCTCTCCCCGGCACGCCCGCACTGCCGGACCGGCTTCGCACCTGGATCTCCCGCACGGTGGCCAGTCTCTATGGCGCGCGGGCGGGCCTGGTCGAGGCCCTGCTGGTGGGCCGGCGCGGAGGCATCGACCCGACGCTGAGCGCCCAGTTTGCCCGCTCTGGGCTGGTGCACCTGCTCTCGATCAGCGGGTTTCATGTCGGCATCGTGTTCGGATGGACCATGCTGATACTCCGCGCCGGACGGATCCGGAGGGGGCCGGCGGCGGCCATCGCGGCGGGGCTGGTCTTTCTCTACGTCGCGTTCCTGGGGTGGCCGGCCCCGGCGGCCCGGGCCGCCTTGCTCTGCGGCATCGGAAGCTGGTGCACCTGGCGGCAACGCATGCCGGCGGCGGTGCCCTTGCTCGCGGTCACCTGCCTCTGCGTCACCCTGCTGGATCCCTGGGCCGTCTTCGATCTGGGGGGCTGGCTCTCCGCCGCGGCGTTCTGGGGCGCGCTGACCTTTACCCGCTGGAGCGATCGTGCGCTGGGTCCGAGGGCCGGCTGGCGGATGCTCTCCGCGTCGGTCGGCGCCACGCTGTCGACCGCGCCACTCACCGCCGCGGCATTCGGCTCGGTCGCGCTGGCGGGTATCGGGCTCAACTTCGTCGCGGTGCCGCTCGCGGCGCTGGCGGTGCCCGCGGTGCTGGCCAGCGTGGTGCTGGCGCCGCTGGTGCCTCCGCTGGCCCGGATGCTTGCCGCGGGTGGCGGTCTGGGTCTCGCCGGTCTCGAGGCCGTGGCCCGGGTCGGCAGCACGATCCCCCTGGGCGCCCTGCAGTCGACTCCGGAGCCGGGGGCCGCGGTGCCCTGGATCGGGGTGCTGCTGACGCTGCTCTGGGCACTCGGGGTTCGCAACACCTCCCGGCAGGCGGCGCTCCGGGCGGGATGGGTGGCGGGGGCCATCGGCCTCATCGCCCTGATACCCATCGGGGGCTGGCTCTCGGCTGACGAGGGCAGCGGGCTCGCGCTACATTTCCTGAGCGTCGGGCAGGGCGATGCGGCCCTGATCCGAACGCCGTCGGGTCAATGGATTCTCGTCGATGCGGGACCGGCGGACGAGCACCGGGATGCCGGCCGGGACGTGGTGCTTCCGTTCCTGGTGCGACACGGGGTCAGGAGGCTCGCCGCCTTCGTGCTCTCCCACGCCCACCTGGACCACGTGGGCGGGGCGCCGGCGGTGCTGCGCAGCGTGCCGGCCGATCTCATCCTCGAGCCCGCCGAGCCGGTGACCGAGCCGCACTATCTCGCCATGCTGGATCTGGCGGCGGCCCGAGGGTACCCCTGGCGGCCGGCGCGAGCCGGGGATTCGCTCCAGATCGATGGGGTCGTGCTCAAGGTGCTCCATCCCGACACCACCTGGGCCCGCTGGCACGACGACCTGAACGACGACTCGGCCGTGCTCCTGGTGCGCTCGGGCTCGTTCGAGGCGCTCCTCGCGGGAGACCTCGGGGTTCGCGCCGAGTCCCTGCTGGCGGGGCGGGTCGGGCGGATCGACCTGCTCAAGGTGGGTCATCACGGTTCCCGCGGGTCGAGCGGAGTGCCCTGGCTCGACGAGCTCGAGCCCAAGGCCGCCGTCGTGAGCGTGGGCCCGAACCGCTACGGACATCCCGCGCCCGAGGCGCTGGAGCGGCTGTCCGGCGTGCACGCCGAAGTCTGGCGGACCGACCGCGAGGGAACCGTGACGGTGACCGTCGCCGAATCGACCATGACGGTGCACGGGCGCGGGCCGGCCCGGACCTATTCCATCCGCCCCTGAGGAGACCGCATGCCGTTTCCCGAGACCTCGGTCATCACGATCGAGCGATTCATCATGGAGCAGGAGCGCCGGTTTCCCGAGGCCACCGGGGAGCTCTCCAATCTCCTCTACGACATCGCGCTGGGGGCCAAGATCATCGCCTCGGCGGTCCGGCGGGCCGGACTGATCAACATCCTGGGCTCGGCCCAGGCCATGAACGTGCAGGGGGAGGAACAGCAGAAGCTCGACGTCTTCGCCAACGACGCGCTCAAGAACTCGATGAGTTTTACCGGGCGGGTATGCGTGATGGCCTCCGAGGAGGACGAGGAGGTCATCCCGATCGCGGAGGACATCCCCCACGGCAAGTACGCCGTGCTGTTCGATCCGCTCGACGGCTCCTCCAATATCGACAACAACAACCCGGTGGGCACCATCTTCAGCGTCTACAAGCGACGCTCGATGGAGGGCCACGGCACCCTGGGCGACGTGCTGCAGCCGGGGCGGGAGCAGTGCGCCGCGGGTTACGTGATGTATGGCTCGAGCGTCATGCTGGTGTATACCACCGGCCAGGGCGTGCATGGGTTCACCCTGGACCCCACCATCGGCGAGTTCGTCCTGTCCCACCGGAACATCCGGATCCCGGAGAGCGGCAAGTACTACAGCGTGAACGAGAGCTACTTCGGGCGCTGGTCCCGGGGCATGCAGCGCGCCATCCGGGGCTTTCACGGCGACTGGCCCGACCGGATCAAGGGGAAGAACAGCCGCTACATCGGCGCCCTGGTGGCGGACTTCCACCGCAACCTCATTTCCGGGGGCATTTTCCTGTACCCCGCGGAAATCGGCCGGCCCCAGGGCAAACTCCGGCTCTGCTACGAGGCCAGCCCGCTGGCGATGATCGCGGAGCAGGCCGGCGGCGCCGCCACCGACGGCATCAAGCGGATTCTGGACCTGATGCCCGCCAAGCTCCACCAGCGCACTCCGCTGGTCATCGGCTCGATGAAGGACGTGGAATTCGTGACGGAAATGCTGCGCGACGAAGCGCAATGACGGAATCGAGCCCGGACAACCCCGCGTTGCTCCCGGTCAAGCCGCTCTATGGGCCCGGGGACCGGCACGACGAGCCGGGCGAACCGGGGTCATGGCCCTACCTCCGCGGCATCCAGCGCTCGATGTATACCGGGCGGCTCTGGACCATGCGGCAATACGCGGGGTTCGGCACGGCGGAAGAAACCAACCGCCGGTTCCGCACCCTGCTCGCGGCGGGACAGACCGGTCTCTCCACCGCATTCGATCTGCCGACTCAGATGGGCTTCGATTCCGACCATCCCATGGCAGCCGGGGAGGTCGGGCGGGTCGGGGTGGCCATCGACACGGTGGACGACCTCGCGGCGCTGTTCGAGGGCATCCCGCTGGACCGGGTCTCGACCTCGATGACCATCAACGCCACCGCGGGCATTCTCCTGGCCATGTACGTGGTGGCGGGGGAGGAGAGCGGGGTACCGCGCGCGAAGCTGTCGGGGACCGTGCAGAACGACGTTCTCAAGGAATACATCGCGCGCGGCACTTATATCTTCCCGGCGGAGCCATCGCTCCGGCTCATTGCCGACATCTTCCGGTTCGTCGCCGACGAGGGCATGAGCGTCAATCCGATTTCCATCAGCGGCTACCACATGCGCGAGGCCGGTGCCACGGCGGTCCAGGAAGTGGCCTTCACCCTCGCCAATGCCTGCGAATACGTCACCCGGGCGCTGGCGGCCGGGCTTTCCATCGAACAATTCGGTCCCCGATTGTCGTTCTTCTTCGCCTCCCACAACGATCTCTTCGAGGAAGCCGCCAAGTTTCGGGCCGCCCGCCGGCTCTGGGCCCGGCTGGCCCGGGAGCGTTTCGGCGCCGATGACGCCACCTGCAAGCTCCGCTTCCATACCCAGACCGGCGGGGTGACGCTGCAGGCCCAGCAACCGCTCAACAACGTGGTGCGGGTGGCCGTCCAGGCGCTGGCCGCGACCCTGGGCGGTACCCAGTCGCTGCACACCAACGGCTACGACGAGGCGCTCGCGCTGCCGTCGGCGGAGGCCGCCACCCTGGCGCTCCGGACCCAGCAGATCCTGGCCTTCGAAAGCGGCCTCACCCGGACCGTCGATCCGCTGGCCGGCAGCTATTATGTCGAGGCGCTCACCGACCGGATCGAGGCGGACGCCCGGGTGCTGATCGAGCAGGTGGATGCGATGGGCGGCGCGGCGCGGGCCATCGAGCAGGGCTTCTTTCAGAAGCAGATCGCCGAGAGCGCCTACGCGGTCCAGAAGGCGGTGGAGGCGGGGACCGCGGTGCTCGTGGGGGTCAACCGGTTCACCACCGACGCGCCGCCGTCACCGATCGAGATCCCCGATTACGCCGGGCTCGAGGCGCGCCAGAAGGCGCGGCTCGCGGACGCCCGGTCCCGTCGCAGCGCCTCGGCTGTCCAGGCCGCCCTGTCGGACCTCGGGACCGCGGCGGCGGGAACCGCTGCCCTGATGCCGTTGATCGTCGTGGCGGTGCGGGCGCGCGCCACGCTGGGCGAAATCAGCGACGTGCTGCGCGGAGTCTGGGGCCGCTACGCCGCGTGACGCCGGTCTCGCATCACATCACGGTGCCGCGGACGGCGCGCTACATCACGCTGGGGGAGATCGAGAGCGCCTCGGAAGTCTGGTTCGTGCTCCATGGATACAGCATGCTGGCGGCGTCGTTCCTCCGCTGGTTCGAGCCGGCGTCCCGGCCGGGCCGGCTGCTGGTGGCCCCGGAGGCGCTGTCCCGCGCGTATCACGAGGAAAAGGGCGTCCGCAGGGTCGGAGCATCCTGGATGACCAAGGAAGATCGTGACGCGGAAATCGAAGACTACGTCCGCTATCTCGACCTCGTGGCGGCGCGGGTGCTGGCGGGAGTCCCGGCGCCGCCCCGCGTGGAGGTGCATGGTTTTTCGCAGGGGACCGCGACAGCCTGCCGCTGGATCGCGTTCGGGCATCGGCCCGCCCAGCGGCTGATGCTGTGGAGCGGGCTGGTGCCGCCCGATCTGCCGCTCGACCGCTACGGACCGGCGCTTCGCGCCGCCGGACTCGAAATGGCGTTCGGGAACCGGGACAACTACATCCCCACGGCTGAGGTGGACCGGGAACAGGCTCGGCTGGCGGCCGCAGGTCTCACCCCGCACTTCCATCGGTTCGACGGCGGGCACCGGGTGGACCGGGCAACGCTGGAGTCCCTTTCCCAGGAGGCCGAATGATCAGTCAGACCGCGTCGATCGGCGCCATGCTGGTGCGCGAGCTCAACAGCCTGCGCCTGGAAATCGAGGCCTATCCCACCGACGCCGATCTCTGGGCCATTGTGCCCGGCATCGTCAACCCCGGTGGAACGCTGGCCCTGCATCTCTCCGGCAATCTCCAGCATTTCGTGGGGGCGGTCCTGGGGGGCAGCACCTACGTCCGGAATCGCGACGCCGAGTTCTCCACCCGCGGACTCAGCCGTGTCGAGGTGGTGCAGCGCGTCGATGATGCGATCAGCGCGGTGCAGACCACCTTCAAGAGCCTCGAGCCCTCCGACCTCGCGGCGGAATACCCCGAGCCGGTCGCGAAGATGCGCCTGAATACCGGAGACTTTCTCACCCACCTCGCCAGCCATCTCGCGTATCACCTGGGGCAGGTGGATTATCACCGGCGTATTGTGACCGGAAGTCCGGCCACCGTCGGCACGGTGGCGCCCGGACGGCTCGCCTCGGCGCGGCCGGTGGAATAGGCCGGGTTAGATTCACCCAGTGAAGGTCCCGATCACCAGACGGAGGCGGATATGACGGCGCACAGCGGCATCGAGCGACGCGGGTTCCTGGCGCGAGCGGCGGCAGGCCTCGCCGCGCTCGGCGCGTTTCCCGGACTGGCCTCGGCCACGAACCGAACCGGCTCCGCACCGGCGGCCCAGGGAGGCTGGGACATGTCCTGGCTCGACGGGCTCACCGGAAAACACAAGCAGGTGTTCGATGTCACCTCGGCGGACGAGCTCCGCGTCATCCGCAACTGGCTCGATGCGCACGAGGCGGTGTACGGTCTCACACCGGCGCAGCTCAACGCGGTGATCGGGATCACGCGGGGCGCATTTCCCGTGAATGCCAGTGACGCCCTCTACCAGAAGTTTCCCATCGGAGAGGTGTGGAAGATCACCGATCCGGACACCGGCAAGCCCGCGATGCGCAACCTCTACCTCGACGGGGGCAAAACGCCCAAGGACCAGGCGGCCACGGTGCGCGGGCTCCAGTCCCGCAGGGTCATCTTCTGGCAGTGCAACAACGCTCTGCACGGCATCTCCGGTATACTCGCGGCGTCGGTCAAGCGCCCCGAAGCCGAGATATACGAGGAGCTCAAGGCCGGCCTCAACCCCGGTGTCATCGTGGTTCCAGCGCACACCATGCTCGTCGGCCTCTGTCAGGAGCGCGGCTGCTCCTACGAATCACTTTAAGGAGAATGTCATGCGTATCAGCATCGCCGCGGGACTGACGCTCGCCCTGGTCGCACCCCTTACCGCGCAGACTCCCCCGCCGCCGGCGCAGCAGATCGCCGCCGCGGTTCTGGCCTTGCCGCCCGGGCTTCGGGCCGACGCCACCGTGCTCGGCTATGGCGCGGACGGGAAGCTGGTCGAGATCCGCAAAGGCACCGGAACCATGATCTGCCTCGCCAATGATCCCAAGGGCGGCGACTTCCACGTCTCCTGCTATCACAACAGCATGGAGCCGTTCATGGCGCGGGGGCGGGCCCTGCGCGCCACCGGCGTGAAGGGTGCCGAGGTGGATTCGGTGCGGTTCAGGGAAGTGCGCGAGGGGAAGCTGGTCATGCCGAAGAATCCCGCCACGCTCTACCAGCTCTTCGGCGGCACCTTCGATCCGGCCAAGAATGAAGTCACCGGAGCCAAGGCGCTCTACGTGGTCTATATCCCGTTTGCCACCGGCGCCACGACCGGGCTGGCCGAGAAGCCGAACGGAACCCAGCCCTGGATCATGTTCCCCGGCACGCCGAAGGCCCACATCATGTTCACGCCGGCGATGTGATGATCAGGTGATGGTGATCGAGGATGAGGCCGGCGAGGTCACGCCGCCCGAGGTGAACTTGAGGGTGTAGATACCCGATTTACTGATCTTGAGGTTCGTGAACGTCGCCAATCCGGCGGCATCACTGACGATCGTCAGGGTGCCGCCGAGGACGCCGTTCCCCAGAATGGCGGTATTGATCGCCGCGGTCACCGAGGCGCCGGCCACCAGGTTGCCGGCGGCATCGGTCAGCTGCACGATCGGCTGACGGGCAAACACCGCTCCGTGATTGGCGCTGCCCGAGGGTTGGCGGACGATCACGATCTGGGCGACCAGACCGGCGGCCAGGGTGATCGCATTCGAAGTGACGGTCGGCGTCCCGCTCGCCGAGAAGGCGAGGGTGTAGGTCCCGATGGTTCCGCTGATCGAGAGGCCCGAGAACACGGCCAATCCGCTCGCATCCGAAGTGGCGGTCGCGGTGCCTCCCAGCGTCCCTCCTCCCGTACCGATCGCCACCGTCACCACCACTCCACTCACCGGATTCCCCAGGGCATCGGCCACCTGGACCGCAGGCTGCTGCGCGAATGCGATCCCGCTCTGGGCCGTGGCGGACGGCTGGGTGGCGATG
>DASYPZ010000375.1:0-19778 GCA_036006105.1 Gemmatimonadales bacterium
TGAAGGGCAGCCGTTCGAACGGATTGGCCGAGAACAGCATGGTGAGCACGAAGAACGCCACCACCACGTTGGTAATCCCGGCCACGTAGGGCAGCAGACCCTCATGACGCCGGCTGGTGACGGTCTGCGCGGTGGCGCCGAAGATGGACAGGATCGTGGCCCAGAACAGCAGGCTGCCCTTCTGGCCGGCCCAGAAAGCCGCGAAGACGTAGGAAGTGGGAAGGTTGCGGGAGGTATACTGGGCCACGTACTCGATGTTGAAGTCGTGGGAGATGAGCCCCTTCCAGAGGCAGAGGGCCGCCACCAGCAGCGCGGCGCACAGGGCATAGGTGGACCGCGTCACCGTGGCCGTGAGGTCGGGCCGGTCCTGCCAGCGGCCGGCGAACGCCACGCCGGCCCCCCAGAGCGCGGTGAAGAGGGCCAGCCAGAGACTGAATTGTCCGAGAACCGTCAGAGGATCACACCTTCTTGGAGTTCTTGATTTCCGCTTCGTAACGGGAGCCGCACTTGGCCAGCACTTCGGTGGCGTGAAACACGCCGTCGCGACCGTACTTCCCCTCGACGATGACCTCGATGTTGCTGGCGTCGGTGAAGGTGTCGGGCACCAGGCCGGTGTAGGTCACCGGGAACTCGCTGGTGCCGTCGGTAATCCGGAAATCGATGGTCCTGGCCTGGCGACGAACCGAGCCGGGAACCACCTTGGCACCGACCTTGAGTCCCACGTCATGAAAGGAAGGATCGGAACGGGTACGATCGACCAGCTGGGAGGTCGTCAGGAAATACACGCCGGTCTCCTTGACGCCGGTGGCGATCAAGCCACCGACCCCGCCCACGATGACCAGCGCGCCAAGCAGGAACTTCGAACCTGGTTTCATGGTAGCCTCGTTCCGAAAATATAGCGGTCCGCCCTCTGGGGTGTCAGGGAGGAGTTCCCTTGGCACCACCGGCGATCGCGCTGGCATGAAACTGATCCAGCATGGTCCGATGATCCCGATACTCGGGACGGGCGGCTTTTATCTCCTGATCCCAGGCCTTCAGAAAATCGGAGTTGGCCCGGGCCAGGAGGCGACCATCATTCACCAGACGCCCCGCGGTTCCCCGAATGAGAAACGCGAACAAGTGGTGCGGGTTGGCCATCTGAATCGTATCGGCCAGTCGGAGTGCGGCGGCCGTGTCTCCCTGCACATGCAGCCGCAGAACCGCGGTGTGGTACCGGGCGTCCGCATCCACCGTGTCCAGCTGGGTGTAGGCGAGAAACGCCATCGGGGCAAAACGGGCAACCGTGGTCGTATCACCCTGTTCCGCCGCGCGCATGACCCGGTTGTAGAGCCGATCGAAGCGTTCCCGTGGCGACATCGAGCTGATGTCCGGCGGCGCTCCTGGTCCGGCCTCGACGGCGGGCGGGGCCTGCTCCGCGGCCGGCGATCCGGACCGGTGGCCCGGCCAGGCCCACACCATAGCCAGCGCGAGGAACCCCACTCCCAGCACCGCCGCAACCACGGCGAGTCGACCCCGTGGAGGGGTCGGCTGGGCGGCGGCCGATGGTGCGGAGCGCAGGGGGGCGCCGCACCGGGCGCAATAGCTTCCCTGGCCGGGGGTGCCGCATCGGCTGCAGTTGCCGGTGTTCACTGCCATGGGATGCCTGGACGGAATAGGTGGAAGCTGCCGAGCTCCAGGAATCCTGACCCGTCATTCATAAAGGAATCATGAAGAACGTGTGAAGGATCCGTCAATATAACTAATTATGTCACAAGCACTTGCGTTGTTCGGTCATACATCCTAAGCTAGTAGGGGTTTCTACGGATGCCCGTCCTGCTTGTCTGGAGGGTGCGATGCGAGTCTCGGGGTCGAATTTCCGCAAATCGGTGCTAGGGCTTCTCCTGCTGGTGGGGTGCACCAAGTCCGATATCGTGTACCGCGATCGCGCCCCATTCAATCCCGCGCCCGATCTCGCGAGCGGCATGCTCGGATACTACGATGTCGGGACCAAGCAGACCACCTGCGGCAACTGTCACGCGGGACAGCAGGCCACCTGGGTCGAGACCCGGCACGCCAGCGCGTACGCGACGCTCGCGGCGCTTCCCGCCACGGTCGCGGTCGCCGCGTGTTACAGCTGCCACACGGTCACCGGGAATGGCAACGGGCTGGCCACGCCGAAGCGCGGCTGGGACGTGGTGAAGGCCGAAGGCTATCACGATGTCCAGTGCGAGAGCTGCCACGGCCAGGGCACGACGCACGTCTCGGCTCCCAGTCGCACCAACTTCCCGCTGGCCCGGGTCGGCATGGCCGGCAAGGGTGTGCCGGCGACCGCCGCGGGGAGCTCCAACGCCACCTGCGAGGCGTGCCACAGCGGTGCGCACTCGCCGTTCGCCGAGGAATGGGGCAAGAGCGGGCACGCCGAGGTGGTGGTCGAGTCCGGCACACCGGTGGCGGCCAACGCCGCTTGCGCCCCCTGTCACAACGGAAAAGCCACCCTGGCCGCCTGGGGCGTCAACACCAATTACATCGAGAAGGACTCCACGGGTGTCTTCCCGGTGACCTGCGCGGTCTGTCATGACCCGCACGCCAAGAACAACCCGAAGCAGCTCCGGTTCTCGATCTCCGCGATCGAACCGACGGCCAATCTCTGCATGAAATGCCACGACCGCCGCGCGGTGCTCGCCACCGGCACGACCCGGCTCACCCCCCACGCGCCGCAGGGCGACGTGCTGCTGGGCACCGCCGGCTACCGGCCGCCCGGGGTGGTGATCGACGGCATCGCGGTCGCCACGACGCACGCCAGCAGCGCCAACAGTAAGCTCTGTGCCGGCTGCCATATCCAGCGGTACACCTTCACCGACCCCGCGTCGGGCAACTTCGTCTTCCAGTCCACCGGGCACCGGTTCCTGCCGATACCGTGCGTCGATGCCAACGGTCCGACGGACGACCAGACTTGCGCCTACACCACCGCGGTCCGGTCCTTCAAGGGCTGCGTCAATTCCGGCTGCCATAACTCGGAAACGATCGCCGCCAGCGCCTTCAACTCCCGGCGCGCCACGATCGCGGTGCTGGCCGACCAGATCTGGACCGATCTCAATCACAACGAGGCACTCGACGCCGCGCCGGTGGACGGCGGGTATCTGGCGATCGTCAAGCAGCAACTGCCGACCGAGTTCCCGGCCACCGCCGCGCAGGCCACCAAGATCACCCCGGCGATGGGCGCCTTCTTCAACGTGGCCACCTTCGCGGAACGCTATTCCAACGGCGACCGGTCCAAGGGGGTCCACAACCCGTTCCTCGGAACGGCCCTGCTCGCCGGGGACATCAACGAGCTGAAGGCGGCCTATGCGTTCCTTCCCGCGCCGCCGATGCTGGTGCAGGCCGCGGTGGATCGCAGCATCATGGAAGCCAAGCTTCGTCAACCGAATCTGTTTCGTGAACGCACTGCGATGAAGCAATAGACTCGCCGGGGTGCTCGACGTTCTTGCGAGTTTCGCCCACGCAATCCCCCGGGGCGCCCTGATGGGCGTTCCGGGGGATACTCTCGTCGCCACCCAGGGCTCGGACACGCTCGGCGCGGCGGCCGGTGCGGTCCACGATACCCTCTCCACCGCGCCGCTGCCCGGCGGCTTGTCCGCCCTGTTCCGGTTTCTCTTCCAGGTGCCGCAGTGGATCCAGATCGGCGGGGCCATGGCCGCCGCGCTGGTCGGGCTCGGCGTGCTCTGGTTTCTCTGGCGCCGGCGCCGGGCGATCGGAGCGTGGCTGGTCACCCGGAGCCGGCAGATCCAGATCGGACTGGCGCTGGGTGTGCTCGTGGTCCTGGCCGCCGCGGCGACGACGGGCGCCAAGACCTGGAACTACATGCAGCACGACAACGGCTTCTGCACCGGCTGCCACATCATGGAGCGGCCTTTTCGGCGCTTTGCGGCCGGCGCCGGCAAGCATGAAGACCTGAAATGCCACGACTGCCATCAGCAATCCATCTTCGCCAGCACCCGGCAGATGTATCTATGGGTGGCCGAGCGACCCGAGAAGATCGGGATGCACGCGACCGTGCCGAACACGCGCTGCCGCTCCTGCCACGAGAAGGGCGGGAAGGAAAAGTGGCAGCATGTGCTCCGGCTGGCCGGGCACAAGGTGCATTTCGACTCCGACTCCTCGGCACTGGCCGGGCTGGCCTGCGTCAAATGCCATGGCGCGGAGGTGCACAAGTTCATCCCGTCGGCCCGAACCTGCAGCCAGGAGGGCTGTCACGAGAAGCAGGTGGTCAAGCTGGCCGGCATGGCCAAGCTGCCGGAGATCAATTGCGTGACCTGCCATGCGTTCACCACCGACCTGCCCGGTCTCGCCTCCCGCGATTCCGCGGTGCACACCCTGGTGCCGCGCAAGGAACAATGCCTGAGCTGCCATCAGATGCAGGGACGGCCGAAGGGACTCGATCTCGCGAAGGATCCCCATAAGGGGTCCTGCGGTTCCTGTCATGACGTCCACAAACACACGGTTCCGGCCGACGCGAAAGCCAGCTGCAAGACCTGCCATGATCCGACCAAGGTCGCGTTTCACGAGGGCGTAAACCACCGCGGGGTGATCGACGCGTGTGTCACCTGTCACCAGCCGCACCAGGCCTCGGTAGACGCCTCCGATTGTGTCGGCTGCCATTCCTCGGTGAGAAAGCGCGGGCTGTTCAAGCCCCCGATGCCGTTCGATACCAACGCGGTAACCCGCAAGCCGGCGGTCCGTCCGCCGGACGCGGCGCCGGCGGCGGCGGCGGCCCCGGTGTTCAACCAGCACCGGGGGAAGGGCGACGAGCTGCCGGAGGAGCTGCCTCAGTCCCGGGCCTCCCCGCCGCCACCGTCACCCGCCGTGCGCGACTCCTTCCCGCACAATCGCCATACCTCGCTCGCCTGTCTGACCTGCCATACCGTGAATCGCTCGGGCCGGGGCCTCGTCTTCGAGGCGCCCCGGGGCTGCGATCTCTGTCATCACCAGAAGGTGTTTGCCGGAGCCGTAGCCCAGGCGGATTGCGTCCGTTGTCACGCTGCCGGAAAGGTTGCCGCGCCACACCCCACCCGGGTCAGTGTCTCTGTCGGGGCCCGGGCTCCAGTGGCGCGGACGGTCGCGTTCCGCCACGACCGGCACGAGCGGCTGGCCTGTGCCGACTGCCATCGCCCGCCCAGCGTCACACCGCCCGACAGCGTGCGGAGCTGTCGCGCCTGTCACGAGCAGCACCACACGGAGCTGCGCGATTGCAGTCAATGCCACAGCCGCCCGGAAACGCCGGCGGCGCACACCCGGGCCACCCATGCCGGATGCGACGCCTGCCACACCGCGTCCCGGATCGCGGCCCTGGTCCCCTCCCGGACCTTCTGCCTCACCTGCCACGCCGCGCAACGCGACCACCAGCCGGCCCGGGAGTGCACCACCTGTCATTTTCTCGAGACGCCGGCCCAGTTCAGGAGTCACCTCATCGGCGGAGCCGGCCGGTGAATCGCTCCGTCACGCTTCTCCTTGCGGCCCTCGCCGGCGCCGGTTCGACATCGATCGCGGAGGCCCAGTCGTGGCGTCTCCGGGTGGACGCGTCTGCCCAGCGAGTGGCGTTCCGCGGCGTGACCGCCGATAGCGTGCGTGAAGCCCTGACCAGCGTGGGTCCGACCGGCGGTCAAGTCTCTCCGGATGGGTTCGCCGTCACCTGTTCCGCCGATGGATTCTGCCGGTTCTACCGGCCCGGCCCGATTCTCCGCGGCATCCCGGCTGGTGCCGGCACCGACCTGACCCTGTGGGGACTGGGGCTCGCCGGCCTGAGCGTCCGCATCAGCACCCGCACGCTCACCGATCTCACCGGCGATCGGCTCTGGCCCGGCACCTCGCCGTCGTTCCGGCTGGTCGAGGGATACGCGGAGTATGTGCGCGGGAGCCTCATCGCCCGGGCGGGGCGCATGGTGGAGGAGAGCCGTCTGGGCAGCACCGGCACCGGCGGGCTGGACGGCCTGCGCGCCACCTACCAGTTCCGCAAGACCGGACTCGAGCTGGGCGGCTACGCCGGGTGGGGGCTGGCACGGGGCACGCTGCTCTCGGTCCTGAGCCCGGCGGTGAATCCCCTGGCGGAGTTCCAGCCGGGACATCGCCAGGTCGTCGGAGGACTCCTGGCGGGGATACGCTGGAGATCGGTCCAGGCGCAGGCCGAATATCGCCGGGAGGTGGATCCCTTCACGGACTACTTCGTCTCCGAGCGCGCCGCCGTGAGCGCGCAGGCTCGGCCCATCGCAGGAGTGCGAGTGGCCGCGGGCGCCGACTACGATCTGGCCCAGGGTCTCTGGGGCAGCGCCGACGCGACCGTCGCGTACACCGGCTCGCGCGTCTGGGCCACCGCCGCGGCGCATCACTACCGGCCCTTCTTCGATCTCTGGACCGTGTGGGGCGTGTTCAGCCCGGTCCCTTATAACGGTCTCAGCGGATCACTCACCGTCAATCCGGTTTCCCGGGTCCAGGTACGCGGCCGTGCCGAGTGGTTCCGCTACGACCCCGCGGAGGTCAGCGCCCCGACCGTGATCCTCGAGAACAGCGGCTGGCGCTGGGGTCTCGACGCCACCCTGACTCCCGCGCCACGCTGGACGATTGAAGCCGGAGGCCACGGAGAGTTCCAGCCCGGCGCCTCCTCCCGTGGCATCGACGGACGGATCATCTGGCGGCCTCGGGAGTCGCTCGACCTCTCGCTCTCCGGCGGCAGTCTCGAACGCCCGCTGGAGCTGCGGTTTCAGGACGCCGGAGTGACCTGGGCCGGTGGATCGGCGGACTATCATGTGGGAGAGCGCTGGAAAATCGGCATGACGCTGGACCGCTACTGGGACTCCCGGACCCGTCCCGACGCGGGGTCGTTCGACTGGAACCAGTGGCGCATGAGCGCCCGGATCTCGCTGACGCTGGGGTCGGGCGCGGACCGCTGGGTGCTTCCACCGGCGCGTCCGCGGGACGCGACACCGTGAGCCGCCGCTCCCTGCGGGGGGTCGTCCTGGCCGGCATGGCGATGCTGCTCGCCGCCGCCGGAGGCCGCCTGATCCAGACGCCGCCGAAGTTCGAGCACGCCAAGCACGCCAGGCTGTTCGTGAGCTGCGCCACCTGTCACGCCGGGATCGAGCAGAGCGGCGCGGTACCCCTGCCCGCCCCCACCGGCTGCGCGGCCTGCCACGACGGAACGGTACAGAAACGGGTGGAGTGGCAGCCCCGTTCCGGCCCGCGGGTGTCGAACCTCAAGTTCGACCATCCCCGCCATGCCGCGTTGCGCCGCGCCAAGGGCGACACGACGGGAACCTGCGGCGATTGCCACGCGGACCGGGGCGCCGCCTGGATGGTGGTGCGGGCACCCAGCGCGCCGCAGTGCGTGACCTGTCACTTTGCCGGACCCCGGGAGCACCTGAGCGTTCCCGATTCGGCCTGCGCGACCTGTCACGTCCCCCTGGCCGGCGCGGTGTCCTTGTCGCGGGAGCGGGTCGCCCGGTTCCCCGCGCCGGCATCACACGCCGTTCCCGGCTTCATGCTTCCGGCAGGACATGGCGCGCAGGCGAAGGCGGGACCCGGGGGTGCTCGGGTGGCCCAGAGCTGCGCGACCTGCCACGCCCGGGATTTCTGCGCGTCCTGTCACGTGGACGCCCCGGAGGTGGCCGCCATTCAGGCGCTCGCCGCCGACAGCCGCTCCCTCGCCCTGCCCCACGAGCTCAAGGCGCCCGCGACCCACTCGGCCGCGCAGTTCGAGACCCGCCACGGAGCCGAGGTCGGGTCGAAGGGAATGGCCTGCCGCACCTGTCACACCCAGGAGAGCTGCGCGAGCTGCCATCGTGCCGGTCCGCCCGCGGCGGGGCTGGCCCTGTTCGCGGCCGGGCCCGGACGCGGCGCGGGAGCCCGGACGGTGCGCCGGGCCCCGTCCAGCCACGGCCCGGGCTGGGAGGCGAACCACGGCCCGTTTGCCGCGGCATCGATGAAGAGCTGCGCCTCGTGTCATGCCCGGTCGTCGTGCCTGTCCTGCCACCGGCCCGATCCCGCGCGACGCGGGAGCTACCACCCGGCGAGCTACCTAACCCGGCATCCTGCCGACGCGTATGCCCGGGCCAGCTCCTGCACCGACTGCCACAACGCCGGCGAATTCTGCCAGACCTGCCACGCCCAGTCGGGACTCACCGCCCGCCGGACCCTGCTCGGTCCGGGCGGCTATCACGACGGCAACCGGCAGTTCTTCCTGGGTCACGGCCAGGCAGCCCGGCAGGCACTGGAGAGCTGCGTGGCCTGTCACGCCGAGCGGGACTGTCTCACCTGTCATTCGGTCGTGCGCGGGCGGGGATTCAATCCCCATGGGCCGGGATTCGATTCGGAGCGCATGCTGCGCAAGAATCCCCAGCTGTGCATCGCCTGTCACGGCGCCTCCATCCCCAGGAGATAGGCGGCGCAACATCCCATGGCATGGTCGGCACGGCGACCGCTGCCGGTTGACCCCGCGCGAACGGCCCTCCTAGGTTGGGAGCAGAGGAGGAACGATCCGCGTGACGATTCCCAAGCGATTCATCCGGTCGGTGCCCGAGCGCACGCCCGACGATGTCGAGGCCTGGTGGGCCGGCTTCGCGGCGATGCACCCCGATTGGGAGATGGTGACCTACCGGGATCCGATCGACAGCACGGGCTTCCCCCTCACCGGGCACGCCTGGCCATCCTGTCGTCACCCGGCGCAGGTGGCCGGATTGCTGCGCCTCGAGGCGTTATATCAGCAGGGAGGCGTGTGGATAGACTGGGACGTCGAGTGCTATCGGTCCTTCGAGCCGCTGCGATCGCTGCGCTGCTTCGCGGCCTGGGAGGATCCCCGCACCGTGCCGGACGCGATCCTCGGTGCCGAGCCCGGACACCCCGCGATCAAGCTCTGTCTCGACGATGCCCTCCGGTCGGTCCTGTCAGGGGAAGACCCGTGGCGATCGGGTCCCGGCGTATTGACCCGGCTGCTTCCAGGCCGCGACGATGTGCTATTGCTGCCGCCCGGCAGCCTGTATCCCTACCACTGGACCCGGAAGGCTGCCGAGCGAGCACTCGATCACAAGGCGGCACAGCCCTGGGCGTTCGCGGCCCATCACTGGAAAGCATCCTGGGTGCCGCCACGAGCGCCGGAAAAAACGCCCTCGCTGATGCGCCGTGCGGTGCGCAAGCTCCGCCGGCTCCTGGAGACTCGCTCGGTGGCGTCCTAGACACCGCCTCCCCGGCTCCTCGCCCAGTACAACGCCGAGCCCACCGCCCGTTTCCACTCCGTGATGCGCCCACTGCGCTCGCTCTGGTCCATGCGCGGTGTGAACCCGGTGCCCCGCCTCGCCTCCGTCACCGCGCCCACCGATGGCCAGACGCCGAGGGCCAGACCCGCCAACGCCGCGGCGCCGGTAGCGGTCGTCTCGACGTTGTCCGGCCGTTCGACCGGCACACCGAGCAGGTCGGCCTGAAACTGCATGAGCCACTGGTTCGCCGAGGCGCCGCCGTCGACCCGAAGACTCGACAGCGCGAGCTCGGTGGAGTGCAGCATCGTCTCGATCAGCTCGAGGGAGCCGAAGGCCATGGACTCCAGGGCGGCGCGGACCAGGTGGTCCCGGGTGGTGCCCCGGGTGAGACCGGTGATGGTGCCGCGAGCTTCGGGCTCCCAATGCGGGCTTCCCAGCCCGACGAACGCGGGCACGAAGCTGACGCCCCCGGTATCGGGAATCGATCCCGCCATCGCGGCCGACTCCCCGGCCTCGCGCAGAATCCCCAGGCCGTCGCGAAGCCACTGGATCGCGGCGCCCGCAATGAACAGGCTGCCCTCCAGGGCAAAGCCGAGACCGCCGCGGGGGTCGCAGGCGGCAGTGGCCAGGAGCCCGTCGGGCGGAGCCGGGGGCGTGGCCCCGGTGTAGAGCAGAAGAAATGCACCGGTCCCGTAGGTATTCTTCGCCTGACCCGGAGCGACGCAGCCTTGTCCAAAGAGCGCGGCCTGCTGGTCTCCCGCGATTCCTCCGATCGGCAGTGGCACTCCGAACACCCCGGGATCGGTTTCGGCGCAGACCCCGCTCGAGGGGACAATCGTCGGGAGCAGCTCCCCCGGCACACCGAACAGGGTGCACAGGTCCCGGTCCCAGGCTCCGGACGCGAGGGCGAACAGCATGGTGCGAGACGCATTGGTCGGATCGGTGACGTGGGCGCGTCCGCCCGAGAGCCGGGCAATCAGCCAGCTGTCCACCGTGCCCGCGGCGAGCTCGCCATGTTCCGCCCGCCGGCGCAGATCGGGATTCCGAAGCAGCCATTCCAGCTTGGTCGCCGTGAAATAGGGATCGAGCAGCAATCCGGTGCGGGAGCGTACCTCCGACTCGGTGCCGGCCTCGCGCAGCTCGCGGCAGCGGGCAGCAGTCCGGCGGTCCTGCCAGACGATGGCCGGCGCGACGGCCCGCAGGGTCGAGCGATCCCAGAGGACCAGGGTCTCCCGCTGGTTGGTGATCCCGATGCCGGCCGGCCGTTCGCCCGCGGCGGCCAGCGCTTCGCGACCCGCCTCGACGGTGGAGGCATAGAGATCTTCGGGGTCGTGCTCCACCCAGCCGGGCTCGGGGTAGTGCTGCGGAAACTCCCGGCGCGCCTGGGCCAGGACGGTTCCGTCCTGATGCAGCACGAGGGCCCGGGAGCTGGTGGTACCCTGATCCAGGGCGAGAATGCTGGCCATAGCCGGCGGTGTGTGGGTGAATCAGCGACCGTGCTCGGAACTTAGCACCGAAAAACCAGTCACGAGGGTGGAACTCATGTCGTTGCCCAGTGGAATGGCTCTCCTGCGGGATCCGGCGCTCAACAAGGGAACCGCGTTCACCATGGCGGAGCGGGACGCCCTCGGACTGCGCGGGCTATTGCCCCCGCGGGTTCTGTCGCAGGAGGACCAGGAGGCACGGGTACTCGCCAATTTCCGGAGCAAGGGCTCGGACCTCGAGAAGTACGTCAACCTCACCGCCCTGCACGACCGTAACGAGGCCCTCTTCTTCCGGCTGGTCGCCGACCACCCCGATGAAATGATGCCGATCATCTACACGCCGACGGTCGGGCTGGCCTGCGAAAAATTCGGGCACATCTTCCAGCGGCCCCGCGGCATCTTCGTGAGCGCCAACGATCGGGGCCGGGTGCGGGAGATGCTGCGCAACTGGCCCGAAACCGACGTCTCCGTCATCGTGGTCACCGATGGCGAGCGGATCCTCGGCCTGGGCGATCTCGGCGCCAACGGGATGGGGATTCCGGTCGGCAAGCTGTCGCTCTATACGGCCTGCGCCGGGATTCATCCCAGCCGCTGTCTTCCGGTGCTGATCGATGTCGGCACCAACAACGACGCCCTGCGGATGGACCCGCTCTACATCGGACTGCCCCAGCCCCGGATCACCGGACCCGCGTATGACGATCTGATCGAGGAATTCATCGTCGCGGCGAGCGACGCGTTCCCCGGGGTCCTGATCCAGTTCGAGGACTTCGCGAGCCACAACGCCTTCCGCCTGCTGGAGAGGTACCGGGACCGCATCTGCACCTTCAACGACGACATCCAGGGCACCGCGGCGGTCGCGCTGGCGGGGTTGCTGTCGGCCCTGCGGGTCACCGGGCAGCCGCTCCTGGAGCAGAAAGTGCTGTTTCTGGGAGCCGGCGAGGCCGCGACCGGCATCGCGGATCTCACGGTCACCGCGCTGCAGGCCGCCGGCCTGGACCTCCAGGCCGCCCGGGAGCGCTGCTGGCTGGTGGATTCCAAGGGGCTCGTGGTGCAGTCGCGGCCCGCGCTGGTGGAGCACAAGCGCCGGTATGCGCATGCGCACGCGCCGGTCCCCGATTTTCTCTCGGCCATCGAGGCGCTGCGTCCCACGGCAATCATCGGCGTCTCCGCCGTGGGCGGCTCTTTCACCGAGCCGGTGGTGCGCCGCATGGCCGAGTTGAACCATCGTCCCATCGTTTTCGCGCTGTCGAACCCGACCTCGCGTTCCGAGTGCACCGCGGAACAGGCCTACCGCTGGTCCCAGGGGCGCGCGCTCTTCGCCTCCGGCTCGCCGTTCGAACCGGTCGTGGAAGGCGGGCGGACCTTCGTGCCCAGGCAGGGCAACAATTCCTACATTTTTCCGGGCGTGGGGCTGGGTGTCACCGCGTCGCGGGCGAGCCGGGTTACGCCGGAGATGTTCATGGCCGCCGCGAGGGCGCTGGGCGCCCAGGTGGGGCAGCCCGACCTCGACCAGGGGAGCCTCTATCCGCCGCTCGATCAGGTCCGCCGGGTGTCGGCGGTCATCGGCACCGCGGTCGCGGAGGTGGCCTATGCCCAGGGAGTCGCGCAGCTGGCGAGGCCCGCCGATTTGTTCGCGTTCGTGGAGGGGGAGATGTACCAGCCGCGCTACCCCGATTACACCGCGGCCCGCACCAGAGGGTAGCGCGCTTACTTTGGTGGCAGACTCCCGGCTTCCCCACTCTTCCGGATCCGGTCCATGAACTATTCGACGCTCCTGTTCGAGAACCGGGACGGCCTGGCGCTCATCACGGTCAACCGCCCCGACAAGCTCAACGCCCTGACCGACACCGTCATCACCGAGCTGGGCGCCGCGATCGACCGGGTGGCCGGCGACGCCTCCGTGCACGCCGTCATTCTCACCGGGAGCGGAGCCAAGGCGTTCGTGGCGGGCGCCGATATCTCCGAGCTCGCCACCACGAACTCCGTCACGGCGGAGGCGCTCTCCAGCAAGGGATCGGGGATCTTCCGGCAGATCGAGCGCAGCCCCAAACCGGTCCTGGCCGCGGTCAACGGCTTCGCCCTCGGCGGTGGATGCGAGCTGGCCATGGCCTGCCATTTCCGGCTCGCCGCGGAGCACGCGAAGTTCGGCCAGCCGGAGGTCAAGCTCGGCATCACGCCGGGTTACGGCGGCACGGTCCGGCTGGCCCGGCTGGTGGGCCGCGGCCGGGCGCTCGAGCTCCTGCTGACGGGGGCGATGATCGACGCGGCGGAGGCCTTCCGGATCGGGCTGGTCAACCGGGTGGTCCCGGCGGAGCTCCTGATCGCCGAGAGTGAAAAACTGCTGCGGAGCATCCTCGAGAACGGTCCGCTCGCCGTGGCGGAGTGCATCCGGCTGGTGGAGGCCCAGGCGGACCTGACGCTCGACGAGGCCCTGGCGCTGGAGAGCCGCCGGTTCGGAGCGCTGGCCGGGACCGCCGATTTCCGGGAGGGGACTGCCGCATTTCTGGAGCGGCGAAAGGCAGGGTTTCGGGGCGCGTAAACCCTGTGAATCCCGCGTGAGCCCGACTATTTTTGGGCATGCGGGCGGACCGAATCGTGGCTCGAGGTTTCCGCAATCTTGCGGATCTGGACCTCGCTCTCCCCCCGGGCGGCGCCGTCTTTCTCGGACCCAACGGCCACGGAAAAACCAATCTGCTGGAGCTGCTGTACTACCCGGTCTTGTTTCGTTCCCTCCGCGGTGCCCGAGATATCGACGTCACCCGCCACGGCGAGGCGGGTTTTCACCTGACCCTGACGCTCGAGGATGGGCGCACCCCGCGAGAGCTCAGCGCCGGATTTCGGTGCGCCGGAAAGCGCAAGCGGCTGCTGCTGGACGGGGTCGAGCCCGACCGTCTCGGAGATGCCCTGGGGCATTGGCTGGCGGTGGCATTTCTCCCCACCGATCTCCGCCTGGTGCAGGGCGCCGCGGCCGAGCGGAGACAGTACCTCGACCGGGTGCTCTCGCTGGCGGACCGGGAGTATCTCCGGGCGCTGAGCCGCTACCGCGCGGCCCTGGCGCAACGCAACGCGGCGCTCCGGCAGCACCGTCCCGATCTCGCCGGCGCCTTCGACATCGCCATTGCGAGCGCCGGGTCGCTCCTGGTGGCCCGGCGGCTGGCATGGTCGGCGGCCTACCAGGAGCCGCTCACCGTGACCTGCATCGCCCTGGGAGAGACCGCCGAAGTCACCCTGCGCTATCGGGGGGACGACACCCTGGCCGATCCGGCTCGCTGGCCCGACCTCTTTGCCCGCGCGGCCTCCCGGGATGCCGCCCACGGCGTGACCACGGTCGGCCCGCACCGGCACGACCTCGATCTCCGGATCGATGGCCGCTCGCTCCGCGAGGTCGGATCCACCGGTCAGCAACGCACCGCGGCGCTGGCGCTCAAGCTGCTGGAGCGGGAGACCCTGGCCGCCGCCTCGGGCGCGGAGCCGGTCCTCCTGCTGGACGATGTCTTTGCCGAGCTGGACCGGCGGCGGCAGCATCGGCTGGCGGCGCGCCTCCTGGCGGGCGGCGCGCGGCAGACCTTCATCACCTCGCCGCGCGAGGATGAGCTCCCCGACGGCTTTCACCTCGAAATGCTGGCGGTGGACACCGGACGGGTGAGCCAGGGACTCATGGCGTGAAGGCCAAGTCCCGGCTCACCCCGATCGGTCAGATCATCGACGGCTGGCTGGCCAAATCCGGCCTGGGGAAGCGGCTCGACGTGTCCCAGGTGGTGGAGCGCTGGGCCGAAACGGTCGGGCCGCAGATCGCCGCGGCCACCCGGGCGGAAGCGGTCAACGCCGACGGCACGCTGTGGGTCCGGGTCGCCTCCAGCGCCTGGGCCAACGAACTCAGTCTCATGGCTCCGCGGATCCTGGCCAAGCTGAACCAGGATCGGCGCGGGCAAATCAAGGAAATACGCTGGCTCACTGGCGGGGTGAAACAGGATGGCTAATCCGGCAGGCGACAAGAACGGCAAGGACTACGGTGCGGAATCGATCCAGGTGCTCAAGGGCCTGGAAGCGGTCCGCAAGCGGCCGGGCATGTACATCGGCTCGACCTCGGAAACCGGGCTCCACCACCTGGTGTACGAAGTGGTGGACAACTCGATCGACGAGGCGCTGGCCGGGTTCTGCGACACCATCAACGTCACGATCCACGGCAACAACGCCATTACCGTCATCGACAACGGCCGCGGCATCCCGGTGGACATCCACCCCACCGAGAAGATTCCCGGCGTCGAGCTGGCCCTGACGGTCTTGCACGCGGGGGGCAAGTTCGACAAGGACACCTACAAGGTGTCGGGCGGGCTGCACGGGGTCGGCGTGTCGGTGGTGAACGCCCTGTCGGAAAAGCTCGACGTGTACGTCGACCGGGACGGCAAGCGCCATCACATGGGTTTCGTGCGCGGCCATACGGTCAAGCAGCTCAGCGTAGTGGGGAAATGCAAAGGCACCGGGACCACGGTCACCTTCAAGCCCGACCCCGAGATCTTCACCACGCTGGAGTACCACTACCAGACCATCGCGGACCGGCTCCGCCAGCTCGCGTTCCTGAATCGCGGCATCACCATCACGCTCAAGGACGAGCGCAAGACCCCGGCCCAGGAGGAGAAGTTCTTTGCCAAGGGCGGGCTGATCGAGTTCGTGCAGTGGCTGAACCGGAACAAGAAGGCGCTGCATCCCAAGCCGGTCGCATTCACCGCCACCAAGGACGAGGTGGAGGTCGATATCGCCCTGCAGTACGAGGACGGCTACAACGAGAACACCTTCACCTTCGTGAACAACATCAATACGCACGAAGGGGGCACGCATCTCACCGGGTTCAAGTCGGCGCTGACGCGGACCATCAACGAGATCGCCAAGAAGGGCAACTACCTCAAGAAGGAAGACTTCTCCCTGACCGGCGAAGACATCCGCGAAGGACTCACCTGCGTCCTGCACATCAAGGTCAAGGAGCCCCAGTTCGAAGGCCAGACCAAGACCAAACTGGGCAACTCCGAAGTCGAGGGCATCGTCAAGACGGTGGTGAACGAGCACCTCGGGAGCTACCTGGAGGAGCACCCTCCGGTGGCGCGGGCCATCATCGAGAAGGCGGTCAGTGCCGCGCGGGCCCGGGAAGCAGCCCGCAAGGCCCGGGACCTGGTTCGCAAGAAGTCCGGTCTCGAGAACGGCGTGCTGCCCGGCAAGCTGGCCGACTGCTCGCTCGATGATCCCGCCCTCTGCGAGATCTACCTGGTCGAGGGAGACTCGGCCGGCGGCAGCGCCAAGATGGGCCGCAATCGCTCCTTTCAGGCCATCCTGCCGCTCCGCGGCAAGATCCTGAACGTGGAGCGGGCCCGGATCGACAAGATCCTCTCCAACGAGGAAATCCGCGCGATGGTGACCGCGATCGGCACCGGCGTGAAGGAGGACTTCAAGCTGGAGGACTCGCGCTACCACAAGATCATCCTGATGACCGACGCCGATGTCGACGGCGCTCACATCCGGACCCTGCTGCTGACCTTCTTCTTCCGCCAGATGCCCGAGCTGATCGAGGCGGGCTACATCTTCATCGCCCAGCCGCCGCTCTATCGGGTGGCGCGGGGCAAGGAAGAGTACTACGCGTATGGAGAGGTGGAACGGGACGAGTACGTGAAGCGGCTGGGCGGCGAGGGCAAGACCAACGTGAACATCCAGCGCTACAAGGGTCTCGGCGAGATGAACCCGGACCAGCTCTGGAAGACCACCATGGACCCCGAGAAGCGGACCATCCTTCGGGTGACGCTCGAGGACGCGGTGGAAGCGTCGAATCTGTTCGAGCAGCTCATGGGCGACGAAGTGGAGCCGCGCCGGCTGTTCATCGAGCAGAATGCCAAGTACGTGAGCAACCTGGACGTCTGATCGCGCCGGCCGGCCGAGGCGGCCGGTCGCTAGGGCCTGAAGAGGGCGGCGAGCGCCTCCTTCGCCAGGGTATTGACCGGTACCGACCACCGCTCGGAAGAGGAAACCCGGACGCGCAGGGCGGCGGAGCCGGGACGAACCGAAATATCATCGGCAAAGCCGAGGTGGCGGCCCTCCCGCCAGGGCAGCGTGGATCGGTGAATCGTCCACGGGAGCGAATCGGCGTGCACCCGGCCGGTGGAGAACTCGCAGTCCAGCCAGGCAATGACCTGCGCGCGAGAGGCGTGGCTGCCCTGAATCAGCGAGTCGAGTGATTCCGCCTCCGGCAGATCCGCCTCCCGATTGCGGACATAGAGGAAATAGTCGCCCGCCACCAGCAGCATCCGGTCCAGTCGTCCCTTCCGCTCCACGCGCACCACCAGGAACGCATCATCCCCCGACGTCACCGACCGCCACGACTCGATGTAGGAGTCGTCGAGCGCATGCTCGTACATCCTGCCCGGTTCGACGCGCTCCACCCGGCCGATGTCCGGCGATGGGTCCGGCGGCTGAAAGTCGATTTCATGGTGCCAGGTGACGGTGTCTCCCTGGGCGGTCACCGGCCCGGTGAAGCCCCGCTGCCTGGCAAGCAGGCGGAGGTCGGCATCGCTCAGATCCGCGAATGAGCGGGCCCCGGCGAATGCCGGGCGGTCGACCGGGATCCGCATATCTCCGAAGACGCTGGGCGTCTGGAGATAGTGTACCGAGAAGGGGCTCACGCGAACGCCCTTGCGCTCGATCCACTCTCGGGTCCACAGGCCCCGCATCCACGCCGGGGGAGGCGCGGGGTGTGGCATGGCGGGCATGGGCGAAGCGTGCGGTCGGGCGGGTCCAACCACACAGACCAGCGCGGTCAGGGCGCGCTGCCAGCGGTTTCCCGAACGCGGCGGGCACTCTCGGCGGGCTGTCATGTGGAGGACGACCTCGCCGAGGGAGCGAGTGCCTCCACGCCGGCGGCCGTGACCCTATGCGACACCAGCGGAAGCGGGCTCGCCGCGTCGCCGATGACGATCGCCTCGTCGAGCGCGGTCCGCGCCCGCTCCGCGTCCGCATCGGTGCGGGCGTGGATCACCGCCAGGACATCCCCGCGGCGCACCCGGTCACCCGGCTTGGCGGGGATCATGAAACCGACGCTCGGGTCGATCGTGTCCTCGGTCCGGGACCGCCCCCCGCCCAGCGCGATGATCGCATGGCCGATCTTCCGGGGCGGGATGTCGGTGACCACGCCGGCCTGGACCGCCCGGTATTCGATGATCACCGGCGCCCTGGGCAGGCGGCCGTAGTCCGACACCACGCGAGGGTCGCCGCCCTGCGCTTCGGTCATCCGGGCGAACATCTGCAGCGCCTGGCCCGAGGAGATGGTCTCCTCCAGGCGTCTTCGGGCGATGGCGCGGTCCCGTTCCACGCCGGCCACCAGCAGCATCTCCACCGCCAATGCGAGGGTCACCTCCATCAGGTCGGCGGGACCGCGGCCCTGCAGGCCTTCCAGCGATTCGATCACCTCGAGCGCATTGCCGCAGGCCACGCCGAGCGGGCGGTCCATCGCGGTCAACAGGGCGATGGTCCGGCATCCGTGGGCCTCGCCGATCCCGATCATGGTTCGGGCCAGCACCTGGGACTGCGCCGGATCGGTGATGAAGGCGCCGCTTCCGGTCTTGATATCCAGCACCAGGCCCGAGAGCCCCTCGGCCAGCTTCTTGGACATGATGCTGGCGGAGATGAGCGGAATGGATTCGACGGTGCCGGTGACGTCCCGGAGCGAGTAGAGCTTCCGGTCGGCGGGGCAGATTTCCGGCGTCTGCCCCAGCATGACCACACCGAGCTTCCGGACCTGCGCCATCGCCTCCTGGAGCGAAAGCCTGGTGTTGAATCCGGGGATGGCCTCCAGCTTGTCGAGCGTTCCTCCGGTGTGCCCCAGTCCCCGCCCCGAGATCATCGGCACCGCGACGCCGAGGCAGGCCACCATGGGAGCCAGCAGGAGCGAGGTCTTGTCTCCCACGCCTCCGATGGAATGCTTGTCCACCCGCGGCGTGGCCCAGTCGCCGAAGTCGAGCGCCGCGCCCGAACCGAGCATGGCCTCGGTCAGCGCGGCCAGCTCCCCCGGTTCGAGCCCGCGCCACACCACCGCCATCGCCAGGGCGCTCATCTGATAATCGGGGACCTGGCCGGCGACGTAGCCCTTGACCAGGGCGCGCCACTCGTCGCCGGTCAGCGGCAAGCCGTCGCGTTTGCGTTCGATTAGTCTTGGGATGAGCATGCCGACCGGGGTGAGAATTGAGACATCAGGAAGCAGCGGCCCGCTGAAAACATACGCGCTCGGCGTCATTCTCGCGGCCCTGCAGGGGCCGTCGCGCGACTCCCTGCTGGCCGAAGGCGTGCGTCTGGCCGCGATGCAGCCCGGGGCGGCGCTGACCCGCTTCGAGGCCATCCTGGCGGCGGACTCCCTCGATGTGGAGGCCAACTGGCGGGCCGCCATCGCCCTGTCCGACCTCTCGCTCCCCCTCACCGGCAAGGCCGGCCGCCCGGCCCGGGATTCCCTGCTCGCCCGAGGGCAGGTGCGCGCACGGCGAGCGGTCCGCGCCGCTCCGGGCGACGCCCGCGCCCTCTTCGCGCTGGGGCTGGTGCTGGGCAATACCGCGCTGACCCGGGGAACCAAGGAGAAGGTGCGGATGGCCACCGAGATCCGCTCGCTGGCGCTCCGCGCCGTCGCCGCGGACTCCAACCATGACGGCGCGCTCCACCTGCTGGGGCGGTGGAACTACGAGGTCATGAGCCTCTCGGGCTTCGAACGGTTCATCGCGAAGAGCGTTCTGGGCGGGGGCGTGTTCGGCGAGGCGAGCTGGGAAGAGGCCCGGCGCGACCTGGAGCGGGCGGTGGCCATCGATCCCGACCGGATCTACCACCGCCTCGACCTGGCGCGCGTCCTGATCGCCCGGCATGCCACGGCGGCGGCGCAACGCGAGCTCCGCCGCATCGGAGAGCTGCCCGACCGGGTCGCGGCGGACTCCACCTATCGCCGGCAGGCGGTGGAGCTGCTCGCCAAACTCAACTGATGTGCTTCTTGATCTCCCGCTTGGCCTTCCGGCTCAGATCGTCGATGTGATCCTCCGCCAGCTCCTTCGCATCG
>DASYPZ010000376.1:0-3060 GCA_036006105.1 Gemmatimonadales bacterium
TCTCCCACGCCGTTCCGACCCGCCGGGATTTCGGAGCCGCGCTGCGGGAGGGACATCCCGGTTTCATTCTGGAAATCAAGTTCGCCTCTCCCTCGGGAGGAGTGATCCGACCCGATCCCGATCTGTCGCCGGTGCTGAGTAGCTACGGCCGGCACGCCGACGCGGTCTCGGTGCTCACGGACCAGCGATTCTTCGGCGGCTCACTGGCCCGCCTCAGCGACGTTCGGGCACGATTGACCCAGCCGCTGCTCTGCAAGGACTTCATCCTGGAGCCGTTCCAGGTGGCGGAAGCGAGGGTGCACGGGGCCGATGCGATTCTGCTGATCCTCGCCGCGGTGGACGATGCGGCCTGGCGCGCCTGTTCCGACCTGGCCGAACGCCTCGGCATGGCGGTACTGACCGAGGTGCATGACGCGGCCGAGACGCGGCGCGCGGTGGACCTGGGTGCCCGGATCATCGGGATCAACAACCGGAATCTCCGTACCCTCGCGATCGACATGGCCACGACCTCTCGGCTGGCGCCCCTGATTCCGCGCGACCGGCTGATCGTGGCCGAATCCGGCATCGCCAGTCGCGAGGACGTCTCCGCGCTGGCGAACCTCGCCGATGCGTTCCTGGTGGGAAGCGCGCTGATGCGCGAGGCAGACCTGGACCGCGCCGTGCGCCGTCTCGTCTACGGCCGCACCAAGATCTGCGGCCTGACCCGGGCGGAGGACGCCCGGGCTGCCGTCGAGGCCGGCGCCTCGCTCGGGGGGTTGATGTTCACGCCGCTTTCTCCTCGCGCGGTCCAGGGTCAGGCAGCCCAGGAGATCAAGCGCGGCGTATCGCTGGATTGGGTGGGTGTCTTTGCCGATCAGCCCGTGGAAGAGATCGCCGAGCTGGCGTGGAGCCTGGCCCTCGCCGCGGTCCAGCTGCATGGGAGCGAGAGCCCTGCGGACGTGAAGCAGATGCGGACCCTGGTGCCGGAGCACTGCGAGGTCTGGAAGGCGGTGCGGGTGCGCGAGCGGATCCCGCTCCGGGAGGAGACTGGCGCGGACCGGCTGCTGCTGGACGGCTGGGCTCCCGGCCGGCTCGGCGGTTCGGGGACACCATTCGACTGGTCGCTGCTGGCCGACTATGCTGAGCGCGGAACGGCAGTCCTGGCCGGTGGCCTGAATGCCGGAAACGCGGAAGCGGCGGCGCGGCTCCAGTCCTGGGCGCTCGATCTGAGCTCCGGCGTGGAGTCGGCTCCCGGTCGCAAGGACGCTTCGAGATTGCGTGACTTTTTTTCCGCCCGCCGCCGGCTGCCCGGCCGAGGAGACGACCCGCGATGAAATCCTCAGGCCGGTTCGGTCGTTTCGGGGGGACCTTCGTCCCCGAGATTCTGATGCCCGCCCTGGAGGAGCTGGAGGCGGCGTTCCTCGATTCCCGCAGCGACCCCGCCTTCCAGGGCGAGCTCCAGGATCTGCTGACCCATTACGCGGGGAGACCCACACCGCTGTACCGATGCCGGAACCTTCCCGGCGACGGTCCTGCCCGGATCTATCTCAAGCGCGAAGACCTGCTGCATGGCGGAGCCCACAAGACCAACCAGGCCCTGGGCCAAGGACTCCTGGCCAAGCGCATGGGCAAACGCCGCCTGATCGCCGAGACCGGAGCCGGTCAGCATGGAGTCGCCACCGCACTGACCGGTGCGGTGCTCGGCCTCCCGACCCGGGTGTATATGGGGGCCGTCGACGTGGAACGGCAAAAACAGAATGTGTTCCGGATGCGGCTGATGGGAGCGGAGGTCGTGCCGGTCACCACCGGGTCGCAGACCCTCAAGGACGCGATCAACGAGGCCCTGCGGGACTGGTCCGCCAGCTACGAAGACACCCACTATCTCCTGGGCACTGTCGCGGGGCCGCACCCCTTTCCGACCATGGTGCGCGACTTTCAGCGCATCATCGGCGACGAAGCGCGGGAGCAGATGCTGCAGGCCACCGGGGAGCTGCCCGACCTCGTGATCGCGTCGGTGGGCGGTGGCTCGAATGCCATGGGGATCTTCACCGCGTTCCTCGAGGATCCATCGGTCCGGCTGCTGGGGGTGGAGGCCGCCGGGGAAGGTCTCGAGACCGGCCGCCACTGCGCCACCCTCAACGCCGGCCGCCCCGGAATACTCCACGGTGCCTTCAGCATGACGCTGCAGGATGACGAGGGTCAGATCGGGGAAAGCCACTCCATTTCAGCGGGACTCGACTATCCCGGCGTCGGCCCTGAGCACGCCTGGCTCCAGGAGAGCGGCCGCGCCACCTACACCACCTGCACCGATGCCCAGGCGCTCTCGGCATTCGGGGCGCTGGCGCGGGCCGAAGGGATCATTCCGGCGCTGGAATCATCCCATGCATTGGCGGTCGCGCTGGAGGAAGCCGCGCGAGCCACTGGGGCCCGCCGCATCCTGGTGAATCTGTCCGGGCGGGGGGACAAGGACCTCGAAACCGTCATCCGGGCACTGGGGCCGGCGGGAGGAACGGCATGAGCACCAGGCCGCGGGGTGCTCGGTACACCGCGATGTTCGCGCGCCTGCGTGACGCGAACGAAGGCGCATTCATCCCCTTTGCCATGTTGGGCGATCCCGATCCGGCCCGGAGCCTCGAGCTGGTGCGCACGCTGGCGCGCTCCGGCGCCGACGCGCTGGAGCTCGGCCTGCCCTTCTCCGATCCGGTGGCGGACGGTCCGGTGATCCAGGCCGCGGCCAGCCGGGCCCTCGCGGCCGGGGTGCGTCGCGCCGATTGCTGGCGCCTGGTCCGCGGCGTACGCGACGAATTCCCCGAGCTCCCGATCGGGTTGCTGGTCTACGCCAATCTGGTCTGTCATCGTGATCCGGCAGTTTTTTATCGCGAAGCCGCGGATGCCGGGGTCGATTCGGTCCTGGTGGCCGACCTTCCCGTCAGCGAGTCGGCGTCGGTCGCCGCCGCCGCGCGCGCCGCCGGCATCGCACCGGTGTTCATCGCTCCGCCCAACGCCGACGACACCAGGCTCTCGACCATCGCCGCCGCGGGAGAGGCCTACACCTACGTCACCTCGCGCGAAGGGGTGACC
>DASYPZ010000377.1:0-20625 GCA_036006105.1 Gemmatimonadales bacterium
GTGCAGATTACGTCGATGGCGGCTGCCCAGATCGTGGGAGACCGGGCGGACGGGCGGACGAGCGCGCAGACGATCGAGGTGGATGAGGCGGACGGGCGAACGGGCGGTCGGGTGGTCGAGGACGTGAAACCCAGAGCGCCGATCAAGAGTGAGAAACCCCTGAAAAAACCGGCTCAATCGGCTCCGCCCCCGGAGGTTATCGTGTCCTCGGAACTCCCCGCGTCCTCCGTGAATGCCGCGAAATCCGCGTCCCCCGCGGGTAGTTGCCCCCAGTGCCAGCACGCCATTCCGAGTGGACGCCAGGTGGTCTTCTGCCCCTGGTGCGGCACCCGGCTCATTCCGTTCACCTGCGCCCGCTGCCAGACCGAGCTCGACTCCCAGTGGAAGCACTGCATCACGTGCGGCGCGCCCGTGAAGGATCCGTTCAGTTACCCATGACCTCCCGTCCCGACATCGTCTTTCTTTCCGGGGTTCGCACCGGATTCGGGAGCTTCGGCGGAGCACTCAAGGATCTCTCGGCCACCGAGCTGGGCACCTTCGCGGCGCGGGCCGCGATCGAGCGCGCCGGTGTCTCCCCGTCCGATGTGGATCACGTCGTGGTGGGCAACGCCATGCACACCTCGGCGGATGGCGCCTACATCGCGCGGCATGTCGCCCTCCGGGCCGGCTGCCGGATCGAGACGCCGGCCCTGACCGTCAACCGGCTCTGCGGATCCGGTTTCGAGGCCATCGTTCAAGGCGCCCAGCAGATTCTGCTGGGGGAATCCCGAGTCGTGCTGGCCGCGGGTTCCGAATCGATGAGCCAGGCACCGCACGTGGTTCGGGGCATCCGGTGGGGCACCAAGCTGGGCCAGTCTCCTCCGCTGGAAGACCTGCTCTGGCTGCTGCTCACCGACGCCTACTGCGGCTGCCCGATGGGCATCACCGCGGAGAATCTGGCCGTCAAGTACGGCATTTCCCGCGCACAGGTGGACGCCTTTGCTCTGCGGAGTCAGCTCGCCGCCAAGGCGGCGTGGGCGGCGGGCTGGTTTGCCGACGAGCTCTGCGCGGTGCCGTTGACCAACCGCAAGACCAAACAGCCCGAACCCTGGGCCGCGGACGAGCACATGCGGCCCGACACGACCCTGGACGGCCTGGCCAGGCTGACGCCGGTCTTCAAGAAGGACGGCGTCGTCACCGCCGGCAACGCCTCGGGCATCTCCGACGGCGCGGCGGCGTGTATCCTGGCCACGCGCGCCTTCGCCGACGAGCGGGGACTCGAGCCGATCGGCCGCCTGGTGTCATGGGGAGTTGCCGGGGTTCCGCCGGAGATCATGGGGATCGGTCCGGCCCCGGCGGCGCGCCAGGCGCTGGAGCGCGCCGGAATGACGCTGGCCCAGATGGACCGGGTCGAGGTGAACGAGGCTTTCGCGGCGCAGTACCTCGCGGTGGAACAGGAGCTCGGTCTCGACCGGGCCCGGACCAACGTGGAAGGCGGTGCCACGGCCGTCGGCCATCCGCTGGGAGCGTCCGGGACGCGGATCACGGTCCACCTGCTGCACACCCTCCGTCGTCTCGGCAAGAAGTACGGCCTGGGGAGCGCCTGCATCGGCGGCGGCCAGGGCATCGCTGTGATCGTCGAAGCCTACTAGAGAGTCTCGAATGGCCGACCTTCCCGACAAGCGGATCGACCGTGCGGCGCTCGAGCGCATCATGCAGCGCGCCGCCGAGCTGCAGGCGGGCGAGGCCGACGTGGGTGACGGTCTCTCCCCCGATGAGGTCGTGGCGCTGGGGAAGGAAGTCGGCATCCCGGGCCGGTACCTCCAGCAGGCCATGCTGGAGCAGGCCACCGAGATCGTGGCGCCGGCCTCCGCCGGCGTCCTCGGCCATGTGGTTGGTCCCACCGAAGTGAGCGCCTACCGCGTGGTCCTGGGCGACCCGGACGACGCGGCTCGGGCCCTGATCGACTGGTTCGACAGGAACGAGCTGCTGGTGGTGCAGCGCCAGACCACCGGCCGAGTCTCCTTCGAGCCGCTGGGCGGGATGCAGGCGGCGCTTCGGCGCGGCGGGGCGGTGTTCGGCGCCACCAAGCCCAAGTTCATGCTGGCGCGCGCCACCCTCGTCACCGCCACCTTCTCGAAACTGGAGTCGGGGTATTGCCACGTGGGCCTGACCGCCAACATCAAGCAGGCCCGGACCGGGTACATCGCCGGGGCGGTGGCGGGGAGCTCGGTGGGCGTGAGCGCCGCGGTCGTGGCCTCCATGCTGAGCCCCTTCTGGCTGGTGGCGCTCCCGCCGCTGCTGGTGGGCGGCGCGCTGAGCTGGTTCGTCCTCAAGCAGTTCAAACCGGTGGCCGAGCGGTGCATCCTGGGCCTGGAACGGGCCCTCGACTACCTGGAACGGGGCGGGATCAAGCCGGCCCACGAGCTGCCGCCCCGCGGGAGCGGGTTGCTGGAAACGATCGCCGGTGAGATTCGGAAGGCCATCATCGCAGCACCCGAAAGGCCCAAATCCAAGTGAGTGAAATCAAGAAGGTCGGCGTCCTCGGCTGCGGTCTCATGGGCAGCGGCATTGCCCAGGTTGCCGCCGTCGCCGGCTTCGAGGTCATAGCGCGCGACCTGCACCAGGAAGAGATCGCTCACGGACGCAAGACCGTGGAGCAGTCCCTGGCCAAGTTCGTCGAGAAGGGCAAGCTCACCGCCGCGGCGCGTGAGGAGGCGCTCGATCGCCTGCACTTCACCACCTCGATCGAGGATCTCGCCAGCGCCGACCTCATCATCGAAGCGGTCACCGAAGACCTCGAGCTCAAGAACCGGCTCTGGACCGCGCTCGATCCGCTCTGTCCGCCCGAGACGATCTTCGCGTCGAATACCTCCAGTCTCTCCATCATGGCCATGGCCACGACCACCGGACGGCCGGAGCGTTTTCTCGGCCTCCACTTCTTCAACCCGGTGCAGCTGATGCCCCTGGTGGAAGTGGTGCGGACCGTGTCCACGTCGAAAGAGGTGCTGCAGATGGGAACCGACTTCGCGCGCCGGCTCGGCAAGGAGCCGATCGCCGCCAAGGATACCGCCGGATTCATCGTGAACCTGCTGCTCATCCCCTACCTCCACGACGCGGTGCGCGCGGTCGAGCGGGGCGTCGCATCGGTCGCGGACATCGACACCGGGATGAAGCTGGGCTGCGGCCACCCGATGGGCCCGCTCATGCTGCTGGACTTCGTCGGACTGGATACCGCGTGCAAGGTCGGCGAGATCCTCTACGACGAATTCCGCGAGGCCCGCTATGCCCCGCCGCCGCTGCTCAAGCGCATGGTCACCGCGGGGTGGTTCGGCAAGAAGAGCGGAAAAGGGTTCTACGACTGGAGCGTGAATCCCGCGACGCCGAGTGACCTCGGACTATGAGCCAGCGGCGAGGTGTGAGGGTTGAGGTGAGAGGGTGGTCGACGAGGCTGGCCCCTCACCCCTCACTCCTCATCCCTTTCATCCTGCTCCTTGCCTGTCGCGCGACCACCTCGCGCCCCTCCTTCCAGCCGGTTCCCACCGCGGCGGTCGCGGAGATCGAGCTGGGCATTCCCGAGGCCACTCGCGCGCTGGCGGAAGGCCTCGCCAAGGACAGCATCGCGCTGTCGGTGATCAAGGAACAGGACGGCTACATCGATTCCGGCTGGCTCGATGCGAAGACCCTGGAGCACACCGGTGCCCGACCCCTCGGCGCGCACGTGGTGCGGGTTCGGGCCTGGATCAATCCCGCCAAGCAGTTCTGGAGCGAGCTGTCGGTGGAGGCCACCTTCCGGCCGATGGCGGATCCGTCGCGACCCGAGCGGGAGCTGGACGTGCCGCTGCCCGAAGACGACCCGCTGCAGAAGCGGCTGAGTACCGTGATCAAGGCGCTGATCGTCCAGTATGGGGATGCCGACGCGCTGAAGGAATTCCAGGACAAGGCCGCCGCGACGGCGAAAGCGGACTCGGTGGCCAGGGCCAAGAAGACCACGAAGCCGGATACCCTCAGGGTCAGACCCGATACGGCGAAGGCGAAGCCGGACACCCTGAAAGCGAAGACCGATTCGCTCAAGCCGAAGCGGGACACCACCAGGGCCGATACGCTCAAGGCCAAACCCGACACCACGAAGAAGCCGATCCCATGAACCCAGCGCGTCTGATCGCTCTCCTGCTCCTCTCCGCTCCGATCGCTGCCGCAGCCCAAGTCACTCCGAAGATCCAGGACCAGGTGCTGGCCGGTCTGGAGGCCAAGCGGAGCCAATACGCCGACGTGGCCCACCGAATCTGGGGCTTTGCCGAAGTCGGCTACCAGGAATCGAAGAGCAGCGCGCTGCTCCAGGAGCAGCTCAAGGCCGCCGGCTTCTCGATCGACGCGGGCGTCGCCGAGATACCGACGGCCTTCGTGGCGAGCTATGGCAGCGGCAAGCCGGTCATCGCGATCGTGGGAGAATTCGACGCGCTGCCCGGGCTGTCCCAGGACGCGGTACCGACCCGCAAGATCCTGATCGATGGGGGGCCGGGGCACGGGTGCGGCCATCACCTCTTCGGCACCGCGTCCACCGCGGCCGCGATCGCGGTCAAGGACTGGATGGTGGCCACCAAGCAGGCCGGGACGGTGCGTTTCTACGGCACGCCGGCGGAAGAGGGCGGCGGCGGCAAGGTGTACATGATCCGCGCCGGGCTGTTCAAGGACGTGGACGCGGTGGTCTCCTGGCACCCCGGAGACGAGAACTCGGTCAACCGGGCCTCATCGCTCGCCAACAACAGCGCCAAGTTCCGTTTCCACGGCATCAGCGCCCATGCCGCCGCGGCGCCGGAGCAGGGCCGCTCGGCCCTCGATGCCGTGGAGGCGATGGACAACATGGTGAACATGATGCGGGAGCACGTCCCCCAGGAAACCCGGATCCACTACATCATCACCAGTGGGGGCAAGGCGCCGAACGTGGTCCCCGATTTCGCCGAGGTGTACTACTACGCGCGACACGGCGATATGCGGGTCCTCGACGGGATTTGGACCCGGATGGTGAAGGCGGCCGAGGGCGCCGCCCTGGGTACCGGCACCACCATGGACTACGAAATGGTGAACTCGGTCTACAACGTGCTGCCCAATACCGCGCTGGAAGATGTGATGCAGCGGGCCATGAACCGGGTCGGCGGCTACACCTACACACCGGAAGAGAAAGCCTTTGCCGAGCAGCTCCGCACCAGTCTCATCGGCACCCTGCCGCCGCTGGACCAGGAGAGCCGGATCAGTCCGCCCGAAACCGGCATCGGGAGCGGTTCGACCGACATGGGAGATCTGAGCTGGGTGGTGCCCACGGTGCAGCTCAGCGCGGCAACGTGGGTCCCCGGCACGCCGGCGCACAGCTGGCAGGCCACCGCGGCGGGCGGGATGTCGATCGGGGCCAACGGGATGATGGTGGCGGCCAAGACCATGGCGCTGACCGCGATCGAGCTGTTCGCGGTGCCGGCCAACCTGGTCAATGCAAAGGCTGAATTCGCGAAGCGGCTGGGCGGGTTTACCTACGTGAGCCGGGTGGGAGACCGGAAGCCGCCGCTCGACTACCGGCGGGTGTCTCCCTAACCCCGGGGCTTCCCGGCCGCCTTGGCATCGGCCGGGGTATAGACCTGCACGGACACGGTGAACGTCCGGGACTCCGCCGGGTGCAGCGCCCCCACCCCGACGACCTGGCGAGTGACCTCCTCGCCACGGTCGTTCTTGATCGAAACCAGCAACGAATACTCCCAGGACTCGCCCACCGACGGGTGCTTGATCGTGCCCGCCACCTTGAGCGCCGCAAAGCTCGCCAGCTCCTTCTGTGCCGCGGGCGAGGCAATCGCGGAGGCGTTGGACCGCAGGTGGTGCTTGCACGACGGACAGACGGCCGAACTCTCCAGGATCGTAGTTCGGCAGTGGGGGCAGACGCGCGTCGCCCCCGCAGTGCCTGGGCGCACGGTGCTCATGAGGCGGAGCTGATCCCCATGGCGACTCCGGACTTCGCCGTCGCCTTCTCGTCCCACCCGAACTCGACCTGCCCGCGCATCCGAGAACCGGCCGCCACCGTCAACGACCCCGCCTTGAGGTCGCCGTTCAGGACGCCGGTATCGAGCAGCTCGACCCGCGAGGCGCCCTCGATGTTGCCGTCCAGCTCGCCGCCGATGACGACGGTGTTGGCCCGGACGCTGCCGGTGAGCTTGGCCCCGGCTTCGATCGTCAGGTTGCCCTGGACATGCACGTCGCCCTTGAAGCGCCCGGCGATCCGAACATGCCCCGAGCCCTCGATCTTCCCCTCGATCGTCAGCTCGGCGGCAATCAGCGATTCCTTGAGCTCACCGCCCGTGGCGCGGCGCGGCATGTCGTAATTCGAGGACGATTCATTCGGTCGGGTGGCTACGGGAGTCGGCGTCATCGGGGTCGGTTCAATCTTGGCTTGGGTTTGTTCCTTCCAGATGGCCATGGCGAAATTCCTGTCTTAAGCACTGAGGATTAACACGGGGGAAACGTCCTGCGGACGTCCCTAAGATAGCCGTATAGCTGCGTTAGCAAGGAGGGGGCGAGATCGGTCCTGTATTGATATCGTACAGTGACGCCACTCCGGCCCCGCCTCCAGGTGCGCTCCCGACTTATCCGGGCTCCCGGCCCCGGCAGAATCCGAGTGTGGGCGGCCGGCCCGGGACGCCCTCTCCTTCCCAGGCACCACCGGAGGTCGTGGTGCCTTCCCACCGCCCCGACGAGTCCCGCCGCAGGTGCCACAGGTCGAGCGTTCCCGATGTACCGCTGCCGTCGGTCGTACGCACCTGTACCACCGCGGTGTCCGCGTCCACCACGAATCGGGTGAGCTCGATCGATGCGATGCCCAGCTCCGGAGTGAGGTGGGATCCTTCCACGCACAATCGTCCGAAGGTCATCGACACCAGGGCGCCCAGCTCCGACAGCCCCGGCGCCACCGCGACGATCAGATAGTGCCCCTCCGCCCCCGGCTTGGCCAGGGGAACGTGCAGCGACCGCTCCACTGCATGGAGCACGGCCAGGGTGTCGGCCTGTGTTTGGGCGGGGAGCGTGGCGGGAGCGAGCGATGCAGCAGCCAGGAGCGCAGCAATTCGGAAGGAAACCATGGACGCTAGATCACGTAGGCGCGGACCCACTCCTCCAGCTGCCCGAGGTCGAGCCGGGTGTCCTTGCAGGGTCCGTTGGGCAGGGTAAGGGTCAGGCCCAGCACCGGCACCTTGCCCGCGACATCGTGCAGCCCGCTGACCATGTCCCGCTCGCACGCCACCGCCACCACCGCCCGCGGCCGCCGCTCCCGGATCACCCGGCGCGCCAGCTGGCCCCGCGTGGCGACGAATACCGGGATCTGATACTTGCCCGCGACCCGAAGCACGCCCTCGAGAATGTCCTTGGCCAGGCAGCGGGGGATGAGCAGCAGCAGCTCCGCACCGGTCACCTTCCGTTTCCGGGCCAGCGCCATGGAGTCGTAGACCTTCACCGCGGCATTCTCCACCCAATCGCGGCGGCCGAACCGGTCGGCCAGCTTCGAGGTGTACCGCATCAGCACCAGCAGCGGGCCTCGTTCGGCCAGCTTCTCGGGGAGCAGCGGTGAGCCGAAGGCATAGGAGAAGAGAATCAGCTGCCACCACAACACGATCAGGATGGCCGCGCCGATGATCGACCAGACCAGGATCTGGGGCAGGAGCGGATGCAGGAATGAGAGCCGTGGCGCCAGCAGGAAGAGCACCAGCGCCGCCAGGGCAGCGCCCGCCAGAATCACCCCCGCCGACCAGAAGAAGAAGAGCTTCGGTTCGGAGTCGAAGCTCCCCGCATTGGGAAGCGGCTGGCCGTCCCACTCATCCCACTCGTGGCCCAGCCTGCGATCCACGTCCAGGTGGATGAGTTCGGGCCGTACTGGCGCCTCGGGCATGCCTTATAATACTCGCATGACGGCTCCGCCGACGCCCAGGCACGTGGCCGGCACCCCACCGCCCGAACTTCCCGACTTTCTGGGGTCGGCTCGGACCGATCTGCGGGCCCGGGCCGCCTATTCCGAAGCAGCCGGCATCTTCCGCATCATTCCCGAGGCCGTTGCCGTTCCCTCGACCACCGCCGCCCTCAAGGACCTGGTGCTCTGGGCGGCTCGGCGTCGGGTGCCCCTGGTTCCTCGGGGCGCCGGAAGCGGGATGGGCGGGGGCAACGTCGGAGCGGGCGTCGTGGTGGACCTCACCGCCCTGGACGGTTGTCCCATCGAGGTCCGGCCCGACGCCCACCGCGCCTACGGGGGAGCCGGCGCCACGCTCCGGGATCTCTCCGAGGAAGCCGAGCGCCACGGTCTCAGGTTGCCGCCCAATCCATCCAGCGCCCGGTTCGCCACGCTGGGCGGGATCATCTCCACCAACGCCTCGGGTCCTCGCTCGGTGCGCTCGGGGAGTGTGCGCCGCTGGATCGAGGCCGTCGACCTCGTCACCGCCGATGGCGAGGCGCTCACCCTGCGGCGCGGGGCCAGCCCGCGCCGATCCGCCGCCGTGGACCGGTTCTATCGGGACGTGGAGCCGGCGCTGCTCGCGGCGCGGGACGCGATCGGGGCCGGGTTCCCGCGGGTCCGGAAAAATTCCTCGGGCTACGCCCTGGAAGCCTGGCTCGCTTCGCGAGACCTGGTGGACCTGATCGTCGGCGCGGAGGGAACCCTGGGTATCGTCACCGGCGCGGAATGGCGACTGGTCAAGCCGCCGACGCGGTATGCCGGCGTTCGGGCTTCGCTCGCCGACATCAAGTCCCTCGGCGCCATCGTTCCCCAGCTGCTGGAAATCGATCCCTCCGCGGTGGAGTACCTCGACGCGAGCTTCCTCCAGTTCGTCGGCAAGGCCGAGAGCGGGGTGGCCGGGCTGCTGCTGGTGGAGCTCGAGGGCGATGAGTCCGACACGCTGGCCGACCGGCTCCGGGAGGCGCGCCACATTCTCCGCCCCCACAGCACCGCGCTCGAGGAAGCCGCCGATCGTGCGGCGCTGGAGAGTCTCTGGGATATCCGGCATGCCGCGAGCCCGATCCTCGCGCGGCAGGAGGGCGGCCGCCGCTCGATGCAGGTCATCGAGGATGCCTGCGTCCCGGTGGAGGCGCTGAGCCGCTACATCGAAGCGGTCCGGGCGGCGGGACAGAAGTACGGCATCGAGCTGGTGATGTTCGGCCACGCCGGCGACGGCAATCTCCACGTGAACCTGCTGCCCGATGTCTCGTCGGCTGGATGGGAGGAGCGGGTCGCCGGGATCTACGCCGACGTCACCGCCGCGGTAATTCGCCTCGGCGGCACGCTGAGCGGCGAACATGGTGACGGCCGTCTGCGGGCCCGCTCCCTCGGCGCGGTCTATGGGCCGGAAATCCTCGACCTCTTCCGGCGTGTGAAAGACGCCTTCGATCCGGTCGGCATCATGAATCCCGGTGTGAAGTTTCCGCTCGCCGAAGAGCGGCCCTTCGCCTCGCTCAAGCTCGGGGCCGGCGCCCGGCCGATTCCGGCGGACATCGAGGCCGGCTTGCGGGACATCGAGCGCTTCGCCCGCTTCTCCCTGAGTAGATTGGACCTCGCGGACGCACTCCCGCTCAACGTTCCGGTGTCTCAGCACCCCTCACCACTCGCCCCGACCTAGATGCGCCAGTACCTCGATCTCATGCGTCACATCGCCGAGCAGGGCCGGCCCAAGAGCGACCGGACCGGCACCGGGACGCTGAGCATTTTCGGATGGCAAATGCGGTTCGATCTGGCGGAGGGGTTCCCGCTGGTCACCACCAAGAAGGTTCACCTCAAGTCGGTGATCCACGAGCTGCTCTGGTTTCTGCGGGGCGAGACGAACATCAGGACACTGAAAGAGGCTGGCGTTTCAATCTGGGACGATTGGGCCGACCCGGCCGGCGAACTCGGACCTATATATGGATACCAATGGCGCTCCTGGCCGGCGGCCGACGGCCGCCACCTCGACCAGATCGCCCAGGTCGTCCGGCAGATCCGGGAGACCCCCGACTCCCGGCGGATGATTGTGAGCGCCTGGAATCCGGCGGACATTCCGGATATGGCATTGGCGCCCTGCCACGCCTTGTTCCAGTTCTATGTTCTGGACGGCAAGCTGTCCTGCCAGCTCTACCAGCGGAGCGCCGATGTTTTCCTCGGCGTTCCATTCAACATCGCCAGCTACGCCTTGCTCACCATGATGCTGGCCCAGATCTCCGGCCTCGCGCCCGGAGAGTTCATCCACACCCTGGGCGACGCGCACCTCTACACCAATCACGCCGAACAGGTGAAGGAGCAGCTGACCCGGACGCCGAGGCCGCTGCCCCGGATACGGCTCAACCCGGCGGTGCGGGAGCTGGAGGCGTTCCGGTTCGAGGATTTCACGCTCGAGGCCTATGATCCCTGGCCCGCCATCAAGGCGCCGGTGGCGGTGTGATCGTTTCGCTGGTGGCGGCGATGTCGGAGAACCGGGTCATCGGGAAGAATGGCCAGCTGCCCTGGCGACTGCCCCTGGACCTCAAGCGCTTCAAGCAGCTGACCGTCGATCACACCGTGATCATGGGCCGGAAGACCTTCGACGAGATCAAGCGGCCGCTCGACAACCGCCGCAACGTGGTGATCACCCGAAACCACGCCTTTCAGCCCCACGGGGCGACCGTGGTGCCGACCCTCGACGAGGCGCTGGCGCTGGGTGCGACGGAATCGGAAGTCTTCGTGATCGGTGGCGGCGAGATCTTCACGCTGGCGCTGCCTCGGGCCGACCGGCTGTACCTCACCGTCGTGCATGCCCAGATCGAGGGAGACACCTTCTTCCCCGAGTTCGACAAGGCGGCCTGGGTGCTGGAGCTGGATGAGCGCCACGAGGCGGACGACAAGCACGCCTACGCCTTCTCGTTCCGGAACTACCGTCGCATCCGGAATCCCTGAGCTCTACTCCTCGCGCAGGGTGACCGCCGGATCGATCCGGGCCGCCCGGCGCGCCGGTGCCAGCACGGCGATCGATGCGACTGCCGCAAGCAGCACGATCACGATGGCGAGGGCCGCCGGATCGAGGGGCGAGAGCCCGAACAGCAGACTCCGCATCAGCTGCGATGCTCCCGCCGCCACGATAAGCCCCACGCCGACGCCCAGACCGGCCACCGTGATGCCCTGTCGAACCACCAGGCCAGTCACGCTGCGGGTGGTCGCGCCCAGCGCCAGCCGGATGCCGATCTCACGGCGCCTCAGGCTGACCCCGTAGCTCACCACGCCGTAGACCCCGATCACCGCCATTCCCAGCGCCAGCACTCCGAACAGTCCCGACAGCATCCCCGCGAGCCGAGTGGGAAGGGCCACCAGTGCCAGCCGCTCTTCGATGGTCTCGAGCCGCAAGGCGAGGGCCGGATCGACCTGGCGTACCAGGGCCGAAATCCCTTCCGTCACCCCGGAGGTCGGCCCGCCGATGCGGAGAATGATGGTGGTTCCCAGGTCGTCGCCCAGCCCGCTCGCCGCCCTCGGGAAGTAGATGAACGGGGCGTCGGGGTCGCCGAGGGAGACGTTGTGCACGTCCCGGGCGATTCCCGTGACGACAAAGGCGGCCTTCCCGAGTCGGAAGTGCCGCCCGAGCGGATCCAGGTCGGGCCAGGCGCGCCGCGCAAAAGTCTCGCTGACCACCACCGGCCGGTCGCCGGGCGCGGCGGCTTCCACGGCCGTGAAGGCGCGCCCCCGCACGATGGGGAGGGACATCGTCGAGAAGTAGTTGCTGGAGACCTCGAGGAAATCACTCTGAATGCTGGTCGGCTCGCCGCCGGCACGGGGACTCTCGGCCAGGACCGGCGTGCTGGAGCGTCCGAGGAAGGGGAGCTTCGACGCCAGGGTCCACGACTCCACCGACGGCAGCGCGGCAAGCCGGGGAGTCAGCGCGTCGTAGACCGCCTGCACCCGGGCCGAGTCGTAGCCCAGCTCTCCGGGGTTGAGGGACACACCGATGACGCCGCGGGTCGCGAAGCCGGGATCGAGGGTCGCCACGCGCTGCATCCCCCGCACGAAGAGCGCGGCCAGCACCAGCAGCAGCGTGCTTCCACCCATCTGCACCGCCACGACCACGCCCCGCAACCGCGAGGTGCCCCGGGGACCATGCGACCCGACTCCCTCGTTCCGGAGCGCCGAAGTGAGCGAAAGATCGGTGGCGCGGAACGCCGGGGCGAGGCCGAAGGCCAGCGCGGCGAGCACCGAGGTGAGCAGGGCGAAGCCGAGTATGCCCAGATCGGGGTGGAGATCGAGCTGGAGTCCGGTCATCGGAAGCAGTCCGATGATGAAGCGGGGGAAACGCTCCGCGATGATCAGTCCGGCCAGCCCTCCGGCGACCGAGAGCAACAGGCTCTCGGTGAGCAGCTGCCCGATCAGTCTGCCGCGGCCGGCCCCGAGTGCCAGCCGGATGCCCAGCTCCCGGCGCCGGCTCATCGCGCGGGCCAGGAGCAGATTCATCAGGTTGGCGCAGGCGATCAGCACCACCAGGCCTCCCAGACCGAGCACGCCCAGGGCGATGATGCCGCCCCGTTGCCGGATTTCCGGATTGTTGCCGAAGGTGGCATGCTGCACCAGCACACGGGTCTCCCGACCCGGGTGCTGGCTGTCCAGCTGCCGTGCGATGATCGTGAGATCGGCCGCAGCCTTCGACTCGGTGATGCCGGGGCGGAGCCGGCCGGTGACATTGAGCCAGCTCATCTCCTGGACCAGCTGGTCATACCGGCCGCGGGCCAGCGCGGGCTGCATGGTGACCGGGATCCACAGGTCGTTGGCGAGCACTTCGGTGCCCCCGAACCCCGGTTCCGCCACCCCGATGATGTCGAAGGGCAGCTGATTCAGCAGCGCCACCTTCCCGATCACCCCGGAATCGGCGCCGAAATGCGAGCGCCAGAAGGCATCGCTGAGCACGGCCACCGCCGCGCCGCCGGACCGGGCGCAATCGTCGGCCACGAATCCGCGCCCCAGCGCGATCCGGATCCGGAGAGTCGAGAAGTAGTTGCACGTCGCGAGGGTGACCCGTGCGGGCTGGGCCCGCTCGCCACCGAGGGTCGCGTCGGTCTGGGCATGGGCCGCGAGGGATTCGAAGGTCCGGTTCTGGTCGCGCTGGGCCAGGTATTCGTTCCAGGCCAGCATATAGACCGAGCCATTCACCGCCCGGTCGACCCGTCCCGAGAATACCTGGAAGACCGTCGCCACCCGCTCCGGCTCCGGAACCGGGAGCGACCGGACCCCCAGGGAGTAGAGCAGCGAAAAGAGCGCCGTGTTGAACCCGATGCCGAAGGCGAGTGTCAGCAGCGCGGTCACGGTGAACACCGGGCTGGCCCGGAAGCCGCGCACCGCGTAGGCCGCATCCAGCCGGAGCCGCTCGAGCCATCGCCAGCGGCGGGCTTCGTAGAAGCGCTCCCGCACCGAGGTGACATTCCCGAAGGCGCGGCGCGCCGCCGCCCGGGCCTCGCTGGCGGGAAGGCCCTCCGATTCGAGACGAGCCGCCTCGAGCTCGAGATGGGCCTCGATTTCCCGCGAGAACTCCTCGTCCCGCCGCTTCCCGGTCGGCTCCATGTGACTACCCCCTGGCCCCATCGGGGCCCAGCACCCGCGCCACCGCCTGCACCAATCGTCGCCAGCGGCCGGCTTCCCGGGCCAGCTGTCGACTGCCCGCCGCCGTCAATTCGTAGAACCGTGCCTTCCGGTTGTTGTCCGACGTGCCCCATTCGGCCGCGATCCAGCCGCGGCGTTCCAGGCGCTGGAGGGCGGGGTAGAGCGAGCCGTGATCGACGAGGATGGCGTCGTCGCTGGTCTGCTGAATGGCCCGGGCGATGCCCTGCCCATGCCGCCGTCCCGCGCGGAGGGTCCGGAGGACCAGGAGATCGAGGGTGCCCTGGAGGAGCGTGTCGCGCTCCCCGCTCTTTCGGGTAGTCATTCTACACGAATACGGCTGTTTGGGTAGAATGTCAACCTGAGTTGGCGAGGAGGGAGTAAGGAGTAGGGAGTAGGGAGTAGGGAGGAGGGAGTAGGGAGTAGGGAGTAGGAACCTCCGCCCCTACTCCCTACTCCCTGCTTTACGCCGAGTAATTCGGCGCTTCCCGCGTAATCGTCACGTCGTGCGGATGTGATTCCCGCAGTCCCGCGGTAGTGATCCGGAGGAACTCGGTGTCCTGCTGCAGGGCGGCGATGGTGGCCGCCCCGCAGTATCCCATCCCGCTGCGCAGCCCCCCCACCATCTGATAGAGGACGTCCGCCACCGGGCCCTTGTAGGGGACTCGGCCCTCGATCCCTTCGGGCACCATCTTGGCGGGCGAGAGCTCTCCCTCCTGGAAGTAGCGGTCGGCGGAGCCGTCCTGCATGGCGGCGATGCTGCCCATGCCGCGAATCAGCTTGTAGCGCCGTCCTTCGGCGAGGATGCTCTCGCCGGGGCTTTCCTCGGTGCCGGCGAGCATCGAGCCCATCATGACGGTCGCGGCACCCGCGGCCAGTGCCTTGACCACGTCTCCGGAGTACTTGATGCCGCCGTCGGCGATGACCGGGACGCCTCCGGCGCCACGGACCGAGTCCACCACCGCGGTGATCTGGGGCACGCCGACCCCTGTGACGACCCGTGTGGTGCAGATGCTCCCGGGGCCGATGCCCACCTTCACCGCATCGACACCGCGGCGCACCAGCTCACGAGCGCCCTCCTCCGTCGCCACGTTGCCGCCGACCAGCTGTACGTCGGGAAAGGACTGGCGCAGCCGGTCGATGGTGGAGAGCACGCCTTCGCTGTGCCCGTGGGCCGAATCCACCACCAGCACGTCCACGCCGGCGTCGATCAGCGCCTTGGCCCGCACCAGGGTGTCGCCGCCCGCGCCCAGCGCGGCACCCACGCGGAGCCGGCCGTGCTGATCCTTGTTGGCGTCGGGGTGCTGCCGCCGCTTGAAAATGTCCTTCACGGTGATGAGCCCGCGGAGAACCCCCTCCGCGTCCACCACCGGAAGTTTTTCGATGCGGTGCCGCGCCAGAATCCGCTCCGCCTCTTCCAGCGTGGTGCCCACCGGGGCGGTGACCAGCTTGTCCTTGGTCATGGCCTGGTGCAGCGGCCGGTCGAGCTCCCGCTCGAACTGGAGGTCCCGATTGGTGATGATCCCGATCAGGCGGCCATTGCCGTCCACGATCGGCACGCCGCTGATCCGGAAGCGCCGCATCAGCACCGCGGCTTCCCGCAGCGGGCGATCCGGACCCAGGGTGATCGGATTCCGGATCATCCCGCTCTCGCTGCGTTTGACCCGGTCGATTTCGGCGGCCTGGCGGTCGATGGCCATGTTCTTGTGGACGATGCCGAGCCCGCCGGCGCGCGCCATGGCGATGGCCATCTCGGATTCGGTGACCGTGTCCATCGCGGCGGCCACCAGAGGAATCTGCAGCGGGATGTTCCGGGTGAAAAAACTGGCGGTCGAGACGTGCTGCGGATGGACGGTGCTGTGGCGGGGAACCAGGAGAACGTCGTCGAACGTGAGCGCGAGGCCCGGACGCAGAGAACTCATTTGGAAGATTAGGGCACCGGTCCGGCTAAATCAAGATCGGCCGCCCTCCCTGGGACCCGGCTCCGCGGGCGGCGGCACCAGGGGAGGCGCCGCGGGCGCCGGGGCGACCGGCTTGGGCGATTCCGCCGCCGCGAGGGCCTCATCGACGACACTCTGCGCGGCCGCGGCCACACCCTTCATCACCTTGCCCGCGCTGTCCATGAGGCCGGTCGTGCCCTTGATGGCCTTGATCGGAAGCCGGGCGGCGCGCATGGTGTCTTCGATTCCCTCCGAAATCTTGGCAAACAGATTCGACGGGGCGGCGCGCGCCGCGTACTTGCTCTCCAGGAATTCGACGAAGTCGAGGATCTGATAGCCGCGCTCGTCGGTCAGGGTCTCCAGCCGGCGCTGGATCCGCTGCATCAGCTGCTCGTTCATGGCGTCCTCGACTCTCCGCCGAGCCGCATCAGCTCGACCACGGGCGTGGCGAGGTAACGGGTCCGCCCGGCTCGTATCGTCACCATCACCGAAAGCTCCTCGAGCGGCTTGAGACTCTGCAGCCGGTCCATCTGTTCCTTCGAGACCATCAGGTACACGAAGCCGGTCTCGGGAAGCGGACCGCGCGCCAGCATGTAGGGATGTCCCAGCGGCATCTCGGGCCGCAGCTCGTCGGCCACCTGGCGGGCCAGGAACTGGAGCCGCCAATCCACCGTTTGACCGACGTACCGATCCGGGTTCTCGCGGAGCATGGCGCCGGTAATGGCCGGCGGCGGCGCCACCGCGCCGCGCAGGTCGGCGGCATGGACCCAGGCCTGCAGGGTGATCTTCACCCAGTCCCGGTCGCGCTCCGCGACGGTCGCATCCGAGGGCGCGGTGAGGGCGGCCAGTGCCGCGCCCTCAGGTGCCAGCCACAGCGTGGTTCCCGCGGTGAGCCGTCCGCGCGGGACCACCGCCACCGTGTCGGACCGCGGGGTGACGGCGGGCACCGCCGCGGGGACGCTTGCCGGCGCGGAGGCCGGAGCCGCTCCGCCGGTGTCGGGGGTCGGACGCGGCGGCGGCGCGGGGGCCGGTGGCGGCGCCGCGGCTACTCGCGCCGGAGCCGTCACCGCCGCACGCGGCACCCACCCGGTGCGGCGCACCTCGGTCCAGCCGCCTTTCACGCCGATCCGGTTGAAGAGCGCCCCCTGCACCGCGCGTCCGAGCACCGGACCGTCGGGTGACGCGCGCAGATTCTCGCCCGCCGCAGCACTGACCGAAATATCGAAGCCGTCACGGGTGTCGCGTTGGGTCGATGCGGTCCAGAGCCAGCCGTGCACGGTGACTTCGGCGTGCTCGCCGGTGACGCGGCGCGGCGTGAGACGGACGCCCGCGGCCACGGTCATCAGGCGCAGACCCCGCGGCTCTTTCAGAAAGGGCGTATCCTGGGCGAGCCGTACGGGAGCCTGCGCGACGAGGTTTCCGGCGAGCAGCGCGCCCACACAGAACGAGGCTGGTAGGCGACGGAAGGCAGGACTAGATTGCGGCACGACGATCACGAGTTCGCATTGTAGACGGCGCGGAGGAGCATGTCAAACGGCCATAGGAGCGGCGCCCCCGTGGCCCTCGTGGTGCTGGACGGCTGGGGATACCGCGAACAACGCGACGGCAACGCGATCGAGCTGGGCAACACTCCCGTCTGGCACGGTCTCTGGAACTCCGCTCCTCGAACCCTGCTCGACGCCAGTGGACTCGCCGTTGGACTTCCCGAGGGCCAGATGGGCAACAGCGAAGTCGGGCACCTGAATCTGGGCGCCGGGCGCGTGGTGCCCCAGGATCTGGTGCGAATCTCCGAGAGCATCCGGAGCGGCACCTTCTACACCCTGGCTCCGTTCCTCGAGCTGGGGCGCCATCTGCGGGACACCGGCGGCACGCTGCATCTGGTCGGGCTGCTCGGCAACGGCGGCGTGCACGCCATCGACACCCATCTGCTCGCCTGCCTGGAGCTGGGACGCCGACTGGAGGTGCCCCGGATGGTGGTGCACGGGTTTCTCGACGGGCGCGACTCTCCGCCGCGCTCCGGAGAGCGTTTCGTCGCGAGTCTGACCGCCGAGATGGCCCGAATCGCGGGACCCCGGGCGGCCATCGCCTCCCTGGTGGGCCGGTACTTCGCGATGGACCGCGACAAGCGGTGGGATCGCACCCGGAAGGCCTACGACCTCCTGGTGGCCGGCGTCGGTACGCCGGCCACCGATCCGGTGCAGGCGGTTCGTGACGCATACGGCCGCGGGGAGAGCGACGAATTCGTGCAACCGGTCATCCTCACCGCCGGGGGGAATCCGGTCGCGCTGCTCCAGGATGGCGATGGTGTGCTGTGCTTCAACTATCGCAGCGACCGGATGCGGCAGATCATGGCCGCGCTGGGCGGGGCGGATTTCAATGGATTTCCAGTCCCGGACCGCCCGGCGCTCCGGATCGTCACCATGACGAGCTACGACCAGACCTTTGCCTTTCCGGCCGCGTTTCCGCCCTTCAGCCTGGCCCGGATCCTGGCGGAACACCTGTCCGGTCTGGGCCGGACCCAGCTGCGCACCGCGGAAACCGAGAAGTACCCTCACGTGACCTATTTCTTCAACGGCGGGAAAGAGCCGCCGTACGCGGGAGAGGAACGGATTCTGGTCCCTTCACCCAAGGTGGCCACCTACGATCTCGCGCCGGCCATGAGCGCTGCCGGCGTGACCGACGTGCTCTGCACCGCGTTGAAGCAGAAGCACCATGATTTCCTGCTGTGCAACTACGCCAACGCGGACATGGTGGGTCATACCGGTGTCCCCGAGGCGGTGATCAGCGCGGTCGAAACCGTGGACCGCTGCCTGGGACGGGTGGTCGCCGCGTGCGAGGCCAGCGGCACCCGTCTCCTGGTGACCGCGGATCATGGCAATTGCGAGGTGATGGTGGACCCGGATACCGGAGGACCGCACACCGCGCACACCACCAACCCGGTACCGCTGGTGGCCGTCAACACCACGGTACGCCGACTGCGCGGCGGCGGCGCGCTCTGCGACGTCGCCCCGACGATTCTCCAGCTGCTCGGCGTCGAGCAGCCCCCCGAAATGACCGGACGCGCGCTTCATGAGGCCTGAACCCAGCATGCAACGCCTGACCCTCCTCGCCGGCTTCGCGCTGCTCATCGCCCCCGCTGCCGGGGCCCAGGTGGGCCACGATCCCGCGAAATCCCCGTACCGGACCCTGCGGTACGGACAATTCGTGGGAATCAACGGCGGGTATTTCCGGGGCGACGGAGGCCAGATCGGCGTGGCCCCGCACAACGGCGGGAGCGTCGGCCTGCGCTACGATTTCTTGGGCGCCGGAACCATCTCCCTCGGGCTCGCGGCCAGCTACAATCATCTCGAGCGCTTCATCGTCGACAAGAACAAGGGTGTCGCCGCCGGGACCACCGGACCATTCACCCAGAACACCTGGATGTTCGAGGGGATCCTGCAGTTCAATCTGACCGGCGGCAAGACCTGGCACGGGATCGCTCCCTACGTGAGCACCGGTCTCGGTGTCGTGCTGTCCGCCGCCATGCCGGCCGACACCTCGGGGTTCAAGTTCCGCACCAAGGGAGCCCTCACGCCGGGCCTCGGCGCCCGGGTGTTCCTGACCCCGCGCCTGTTCCTGCGACTCGAGGCCCGGAGCGTCTTCTGGCAGCTCAGCTACCCGACGGTTTACCGGAGTCCGCCGAGCGGCGACCCGAGCCAGCCGCCGGCGATCACCGGACCGGGCAAGGAATGGGTCACCAGCGGCTGGTACACGCTCGGGCTGAGCTATGCCTTCCATCGACCGTTCTGATAGCGCACCGCCGGCATGTCGATTTACCTGACCCGCACCGTCGGCTTCCACGCGACGCACCGCTTCTTCAAACCGCAGTGGAGCGCCGAGGAGAACCGGGCCCGGTTCGGCGGGACCACGGACGATCCGGGGCATTCCCACGACTACACCTGCGCGGTCACCGTCACCGGCCGGCTCGACCCCGGGTCGGGCCTGCTCATCGACCTTCCGGCACTCGATGCGCTGCTCGCGGAGGTGGTGGTCGCGCCGCTGGACGGCAAGCACATCAATCTCGACCTCGCCGAGTTCGCCTACGGGCGCCTGCTCCCCACCTGTGAAGCGCTGGCCGAATATCTCTTCGCCCGTCTGGCGATGCGGCTCCCGGACGGCGTGACGCTGGTGCGGGTCCGCGTGGCGGAGGACGCCACCCTCCACGCGGATTGTGAGGTGTGATGAGCGCGCCCGGCGAGCCCGCTCCGACCCGGCCCGAGAAGCGCGGCGGCCGGATGTCCGACCAGGCGGCCGTCGAGGAAGTGCCGGTCTGGCTCGAGGTCAACGGCGCACCGGCCGTCACCTGGATGTGCACCCCCGATCTGCTGGAAGAGCTGGCGATCGGCTGGCTGGCGGGTGAAGGTTACGTAGAGTCCCTGGACGATGTCCGGCTGCGTCCCTGCGCCACCGATCTCGGCTTCTGGGCCGAAGTGGCCCCGGAACGGGTGGAGCGGGTTAGGGCCGAGTCCCGCCGGCCGGTGCTCGCTTCCGGCTGCGGCGCGGTCAGCATCTTCCTGGCCGAGCCGGACACGATCCGCCCGGTGGCGGTGCGCGGCGAGCCGCCGGCGGTCGAGCGGCTCCGGCCGCTGTTCAAGGAGCTCTTCGGCCGGGGAGAGCGCTATCGCGATACCGGCGGCATTCACGCCGCCGCACTGACCGACGGCACCGGGCTGCTGGCCCACGCGGAGGACATCGGGCGCCATAACGCGGTCGACAAGGTGATCGGGGCCATGATCCTGGCCCGCCGTCCCGTCGCCGGGATGGGGCTGATGGTCACCGGCCGGATCTCCGCCGAGCTGGCCGCCAAGGCCGCGCGGGCCGGCATCGCCTGGGTTGCGACCCCCTCGGTCCCGTCGACGCTCGCGGTGGACATCGCCCGGCGTACCGGCATGATCCTGGTGGGCCGGGCGGTGAGTGGCGAGCCGCACTATCACAGAGGCCTGGACTAGGATTCGCCGGTGCCAACCTCAGATCCCGCATCCGCGGCGTATCCTCGAGTGCAGGGCGCCATCCTCGCGGGCGGAGGAGCGACCCGGATGGGGGGGGCGCCGAAGGGACTGCTGCTGGTCC
>DASYPZ010000378.1:0-3560 GCA_036006105.1 Gemmatimonadales bacterium
TGGTTCCCGCCTGTCCCTCATCGTCCTCCTGGCCGCGATCGGTATGCGCTCCAGTCCCGCCGCGGCCCAGAGCGCCGCGGACTCCGCGCGCTACCCCTGCCGGGCGGTGCACACGTTCGACTTCTGGGTCGGCACCTACGACGCGATGCCGTGGGACAAGCCGAACGCGCCGTCGGCCGGGACGCTGCAGAATACCCGTGAATACGATGGATGCGTGTTTGTCGAGCGGTGGACCAGCCCGGGCCAGAACGGGATGAGCATCGTGTTCTACGACGTCACGCTCAAGACCTGGCGGATGGTCTGGAACGACGATTCCAATTCCTCAACGGTCTTTTCGGAAGGCGCCTATCGCGACGGCGCGATGCGGTTCTTGGGATGGAAGCTCGATCCCAGGGGAAACCCGGTCTACGTGTCGAACGTGCTCGAGAACGTCTCCCCGGGTCTGATCCGCCACATCTTCTCGACCTCGTCGGACAGCGGAAAGACCTGGACGGTCCGGAGCGATGGCCGGTTCGTGCGGCGCAAGGAGTAAATGCGGGTGCGGCACGAACGCCGGTGCCCATCGGGCGGCACCGGCGTTCGGTTCACCTCATGCTCGCACCATTCGGGCTCAGGCTCGTTCCTTGTCCCGGCGTGAGCGGTCGAGCTTTCGCTCGACCTTGCCGACGGCATCCTGAACCTTCCCCTCGGCCTGGTCCAGCTTCCCTTCGAACTGCAGCCGGCTGTTCCCCGTGAGTCCTCCGGCCGCATCCTTCATCCTCCCCTTCGCTACCTTCGCTTTGCCTTCGACCGAGTCCTTCATTCCGTCGCGTGCCAGGCGCTTGTTCGCCATTGGTTCTCCAGTTGGGTTGAGCTCTCCTCGTGAGGGCCGATCCCCGGCCCGGTGCCGCCCTGGATCTCGGCTGAAACCTCGGCCGATCCCTGGCGTACCTATCGGTAACGAACGAGAATGCCAGAGTTGCACGCCTTGGCGCGGAGCCGCATGCCCTTCTGCCGACTCATGAGAATCAGCATACCGATTACGATGCCGAGCAGGAGGCCGCGGAGGCCATCCATCAGGTCGGGGTGAAACTGCGGAGAGCGGCGAGCGACAATCTGCAGCAGCGAGAACGGCAGCAGCGCGGCTCCGATGATGCGAAACGCGGTCTTCGACATGGCTTCTCTCGTCTTCAGTCGTGGAAACGATACCAGAGCATCAATCCCAGCTTGACGGCTACCATCACGATCGCCACCGCGAACAGGTCCCAGTTCCAGCGGTGGTCGACGATGTGCCGGTAGTACCACAGCAGGATGGCGAAGCTCGCGCCGATGATGCCCATCGCGCTGGTGGAACGGAGCCGGTGGGTCAGGAAGCGTTCGTCGATGAGACTCATGGTCTTTCGAGGGTGAAGATGTCGTCGGTCCACACCGCGAACTCCCGGGCGAACCGGAGCGCCAGCTCCAGGCTGGGCACGTAGCGGTTTCGCTCGATCGAGTTGATGCTCTGCCGGGAGACGCCGACCGCATCGGCGAGCCGCTGCTGGGTCCACCCCCGGGCGTCGCGAAGTTCCTTCACGCGGTTCCGAATGGTCGCCATGGCAAGCGAACTTTACATAGGCTGCAACATGATGTCAAGCCGACTTGTCATTATGGGCCGTCGGCGTCGGGGCGGGCGAGGCCCCGCGTCCTGACCACCGGACGTGTCCGCCGCCGCCGGTGGCCGCCTGGGTCGGCTGCTTGGTATCACGAACAGCGGAATGGACTACGCCGGCTATCGTCTGGACGAAATGGTCGTCAGGGGAGCTGCGGCCTCGTCGCTCTACGGGGAAGGTGCCCCGATCGTCACCCGAGACGTTCTCGTATCGGTTGCGATCCAGGCCAGGTGGGAATTCCTGCCCTGACCTGGAGTCCGGGTCCTAGCGGGTTACTCCGCTCTCAGCGCCCCTGCGGGATCGACCCGCGCCGCCCGCCGCGCCGGAATCCAGCTTGCCAATGCCGAGATCCCGATCAGCGCCAGCGCCGCCGCGCCCAGCGTCAGCGGATCGACCGTACTGACGCCGAACAGGAACGACTTGAGGAACCGCGCCAGCAGCAGGAACAGCACCAGTCCTCCGCCGATGCCGGCCCCGGTGAGCACCAGCCCCTGGCGGGTGATCATCCGCGCCACCGAGCTGGGCGCGGCGCCCAGCGCGATCCGCACCCCCAGCTCGCGGGTGCGCAGCGTCACCAGGTAGGTCAGCACGCCGTACAGCCCGATGGCGCCGAGCAGCAGGGTGACCGCCGCCGCGGCGCCCAGAATGCTGATGGTGAACGAGAGCCGCGCCGTCGAGGCCCGCAGCACGCCCTCCATGGGCCGGACGTCGAAGGTGGGCAGGGTCGGGTCGAGCCCGCGCACCACCTGCTGCACCTGGCGGGTGATGGTCGTTGGATCTCCCTGGGTCTTCAGCACCAGCGCCATGGTGCGCTGGAGCAGACCGTACATGGTGTCCTTACTCGCGATCTCCGGGAAATACACCGTCTGGGACGGCGGTGCGGCCAGCGCCGTATCCCGGGTGTTTCCCACCACGCCGATCACGGTGTACCAGGCTCCGCCCGGCAGGTCGCGGAACCGTTTGCCCAGGGCCGCGCGCCCGGTCGGGTCCTTCCAGAACTGTTCCGCGGTGCGCTGGCTGACGATCGCCTCGTACTCGCGCTGGCTCTCGAGGCGGTCGAAGGTGCGGCCCGCCAAAAGCGGAATGCCCATCACCTGAAAGTAGTTGCCATCGACGGTGGTGAAGATCTGGAGCGGGGGAATCCGGGTGGCCGCCTCCGCGTCCTCCTCGGTGTAGAACGGATTCGAATTCATGCCGTGATCCAGCAACGGCAGCCGGGAGGTGAGGCCGGCGTTCCGTACGCCGGGAACCTCGCCCGCCCGGCGCAGGAGCTCGGAGTAGAACCGCACCACCGACGCATCATCGGCGTAACGCGCCTGCGGGAGCGACATCCAGAAGGTGGCCACCCGATCGGCGGTGAAGCCGGGCTCCACCCCGTGCAGCCGCTGGAAGGTGCGCAGCAGCAGCCCCGACCCGGCCAGCACCACCAGCGCGAGCGCCACCTGGAACGCGACCATCGCTCCGCGGAGCCGGTGTTGCGACCGACTCGCGGTGCCGCTGCGCCCGCCCTGGCGGAGTGCCACCGAGAGCTGCGGCGCGCGGCCGAGGCGGAGCGCGGGGATGACGGTACAGATGACCGCGACCAGCAGCGCCACGCCGAGCACGAAGAGCAGCGTCGCCGGGCCGATGCCCACCTCGGCGAGGCGCGGGATGTCCGCGGGCCCCGCCGTCGCCAGAGTCCGCACCGCCAGCCAGGCGAGCCCTAACCCGCCCACCGCGGCCGCGCCGGCCAGCAGCAGCGACTCGCCCAGGAAGACCGCCAGCACCCGGGCCCGTCCCGCGCCGAGAGCTTCCCGCACCGCGATCTCGCGCTGGCGCTGGTCGGCCCGTACCAGGATCAGGTTGGCGACGTTGGCGCACGCCACCAGCAGCACCAGCCCCGCCGCCGCGGCGACCATCCAGAGCGTCCGGGCGATCGCGCCGGTCACA
>DASYPZ010000379.1:0-3768 GCA_036006105.1 Gemmatimonadales bacterium
CAAGGACAAGGCCAAGCTGGCCTCCGTCAAGACCGACCTGCGCAACATGATGACCGCGCAGGAAGCGTACTTCTCGGATTATTCGACGTACGGCACGTTCGCCCAGCTCCAGGGCGCCAGCAACTTCACGCTGTCGACCGGCAACACCGGCGCGGCGGCGGGCGCGACGAGCGGCTTCACCGCGACCGTGACCAACGCCTCCATCAGCACCGGCTTCACGCAGTGCACGGTGCAGGTGGGCGCCGGCGCCACGTCGGGTATCGACGGCGTCATCGTCTGCTCCTGATCGTCTCCCCGCTGGATCACTGCAGCAGCGACGGGCGGGCCCGACCTCGGACCCGCCCGTTCGTTTTCTGCATTGTGGGTTGCTTCCTCAACGACTAGATGCTGCCCCGGGTGCCGGGCCGGTTCGCGTTGGCGTAGTCACCCTTGGCTTCCGAGGTCGAGGCGACCTCGGTCGCTCCGGTGTTGTCGAGAATGTCCTTGGCCCGCTTGGTCCATTCGTGGCTGTCGGAGTGCACCGAAAGCAGGATGCCCCCCTCCTTGATCAATCCTTCGTAGCGCTTGGCTTCGTATTCCGGAATGCCCATGCCGATGAGCGCCCCGGTGAGGCCGCCGACGGCACCGCCCACCGCGGCTCCGCCGAGCGCGGCCATGAGCGGACCCGCGGCGATGAACGGTCCGAGCCCGGGGATCGCGAGCGCGCCGATGCCCACGAGCCAGCCCAGCGTTCCGCCGATCACTGCGCCGGACGTCGCGCCGGCTGCGGTCCCTTCCGGAGCCTTGCTGTGCTTCTCGTGCCCCAGATCCTTGGTGCCCACGTTGTCGGGAAAGAGGATGGAAATATCCTGGGCCCGGAATCCCGCGGCCCGAAGATGGTCCACGGCCATCTCCACCTGGCCCCGCGAGCTGTAGATACCGAATACGGCTGTGTTAGCCATGAGATGCTCCTGGTGAAGTTGAAGCCTGAATCTCGAGCGCACGGGCAAAGTAAAAAGGGCGTGGAGAGTCCCAGTGGGGACTACTCCACGCCCGCCGCCTTCGGAGCCGACCTCATCCGACTGCCCGAACGTTCCGGAATCGGTCCTTCCATGATTAACCGATTCTCATTCGAAAGTACGAAACCGATATTGGACGGGCAAGGTCCGAATTGGCACCATTCGGCCCGGGTCCGTATCCTTGAAGCCGTCGGTATTCTTTTCAGCCACTCTCGTCCGGTGAACACCAATCGCAACCGATCCCTCGGTCCAGGCCTCGGCGCCTCCGCGCCGACCATTCCGAAGCCTCACGTTCTGGTCGCTGGTCGCGCTGGCCGCCGGCCTCACGATCGGCATGCTGCTGCACGGTGCGACGGACCCTCGCGCCGCCCAGCTCATCCAGGCCGTTTCGCCGGTGGGAGAGATCTGGCTTCGGCTGCTCCGGATGACCGTCATCCCCCTGGTGGTCACCCAGATGTTCGTGGCGGTGCTGAGTTCCCACGAACAGGGCTCCATCGCGGCGCTGGGGGGCAAGGCCATCCTCCTGTTCGTCGGTCTGATGGTCCTGGCAGCGGTCTTCACGGTGGCGATCGCCCCCATCATGGTGGCGCGATTTCCGACCGATGCGATTACCATGGCGTCGCTCAAGGCCGGCGCGGTAGTTCCGGAGGCGCTGCGGGGCGTCACGCCCAACACCCATGACTCGCTGGGCGCCTGGCTGATCGGTCTCATCCCGACGAACATCGTGCAGGCGGCGTCGGGATCTGAAATTCTTCCGCTGCTGGTGTTCACGGTGCTCTTCGCGCTCGCCGCCACCCGAGTGGCCCCGGACCGGCTCGATCTGCTGCTGCGGGTCGGCCGGGCCATGGCCGACATGTCGATGGTCGTGGTGCGCTGGATCATCCAGGTCACGCCGATCGGAGTGTTCGCGCTGTCCCTGGTGATGGCGGCCGGGGCGGGGTGGGGGGCCGCGGGATTCATGGGCACGTTCGTGCTGGTGAGCTGCGTGCTGATGGCGGCGTTCACGGTGCTGCTCTATCCGATCACCGCGCTGCTGGGGCGGGTGCCGATGCGCCGGTTCGCGCGGGCGGTGGCCCCGGCCCAGCTGGTCGCGGCCAGCAGCCGGTCGTCGATCGCGTCTCTCCCCGCCCTGGTGGAGGGGGCGCGGGACGGCCTCAAGCTGCCGGCCGCGGCGACCGGATTCGTGCTTCCCCTGACCATCGCCGCCTTCCGGGTCAACATGCCCATCACCGCCCTGGTTCGCCTGTTCCTGATCACCCACGTGTTCGGCCTGCCGCTGACGCCGGGCATCATCGTCACTCTGGTGACCAGCGTGATCATGGTGAGCTTTACCAGCCTGGGCGTTCCCGGCGGGGGCGGAGCGATGCGCAACCTGCCCGCGTACCTCGCCGCCGGCCTGCCGATCGAGGCGATCGTGCTCCTCGAGGCGGTCGATGTGATTCCCGACATCTTCAAGACCGTCCTCAACGTCACCGGCGACATGAGCGTCGCGACCATTCTGTCCCGGGGCCAGTCGGCGGACGCGGCCGCGTGATCCACTTCGTGGTGCCGCGCGACTCCGATTTCGGAATCCGGGACTATCTGGCCCTGCACGGTCTGGGTTTGGCGCCGCGTCTGACGGTCCACCATTACGAGGATCTGCCGGCCCGCGCGTCGCTGCCGGGCGGCGTCTACGTTCTGTCCGCGCTGGATCAGCTGCTGCCGGCCGGACTGCGCTTCGCCCGCGCCATGGCCGATCAGCTGGTCGCCGCCGGAGTCCGGGTGCTCAATCATCCGGCCCTTGCCCTGCGCCGCTACGACCTGCTGGACGAGCTGTTTCGGCGCGGGCTCAACCGGCATCGCGCGCTGCGCGCCACAGACGACCTGGCCGGGCTGCGCTATCCGGTGTTTCTCCGGGAAGAGAGCCACCACACCGGTGCCCTCACGCCGCTGCTCCATACGCCCGAATTGTTGCGGACCGAATTGGGTCGCGCCGTGGTGCGCGGGTTGCCCCTGGACGATCTCCTGGTGGTGGAATTTTGCGACACGGCAGACCCGGCCGGCGCCTATCGCAAGTACGCCGCCTTCATCGTCGGGAGCGAGATCCTCCCCCGCAGCATGGCGCTGGGCGGGAACTGGGCGCTCAAGCATTCGGGATCGGCCTTCACCGAGGCGACCGCCCACGAAGAGCGCGCCTACCTCCTGGGGCATACGCACGACGCCGAGCTTCGAGCCATCTTCGAGGCATCCCGCATCGAGTATGGCCGGATCGACTACGCGCTGCTGGGGGGCAGGATCGAGACCTGGGAGATCAACCTGAATCCAACCATCGGGCGCGGCTCCCGCTCCACCACGGTCATTCCGCCGGAGATGCGCGCGCTGCGCGCCGTCGGGCGGGACCACTTCTATCGCCGCTTCCAGGCGGCCTTCGAGGCGCTCGACCGCTCCGAGGGGCCGGCATCGGTCGCGGTCTCCTATGACGCCGCCATCCTCGGATCGCTGGAGCCGATGGCCCGCCGGCCGGGGGCGCCACGGCGGCTGGAATCGGTCAAGCGGGTGCTGCGGCCCTTCCGCCCGATTCTGGATCCCCTCGTCAACGCCGTGCGGCCCTGGCTCGGCCGGGTTACGACCCGTCGGCCTCCACCCCGGGAACCATGACCCCACCATCGCCCCGCTCGATTCGTCCGGTCATCCTCGCGAGCTTCGTCGGCACCACGGTGGAGTGGTACGACTTCTTCCTCTATGGGACCGCCGCGGCCCTGGTGTTTGGCAAGCTCTTCTTCCCCAACCA
>DASYPZ010000380.1:0-8768 GCA_036006105.1 Gemmatimonadales bacterium
AAGACCCTCTTCCACGGCGAGCCGGTGGATCTGCTCCCCTGGATGGAGGCCAACCGCGAGCACCTGGTCCTCAAGCCCAACGACGACTACGGCGGCGCCGGGATCGTGTTAGGATGGGAAGTGGATGGAGCGGCCTGGACCGCCGCGATCAAGGGCGCGCTCGCCGCGCCGTTCATCGTGCAGGAGCGCATCGGTCTCCCGTCCGAGATCTTTCCCAGCTACGCCGACGGGCAGCTCCAATTCGCCGGACGCATCGTGGACACCGCCCCGTTCGTCTTCGGCGGCAGCTATGCCGACGGTTGTCTGACCCGTGTCTCGACGGCCACGCTGGTCAATGTCACTGCGGGGGGCGGGAGCACCGTCCCCACCTTTGTGGTGGAGAAGCGGTCATGAACGCCCGGGGAGCGGAGCAGCGATGAAGCCACCCAGCCTCACCATCGGGATCGAGGAGGAATACCAGATCATCGATCCGGTCACCCGGGAGCTCCGCAGCTATATCACTGAGATCCTGAAGGATGAGTCGATGGTCATGGGGGAAATCAAGCCGGAGCTGCACCAGTCCATGGTGGAGGTCGGGACCAAGGTCTGCCGCACCCCCGCCGAGGTCCGCTCCGAGCTGGTGCGGCTGCGCCGGCTGGTGATGGACCTGGCGGCCAAGAAGGGGCTCAAGGTGGCGGCGGCCGGGAGTCATCCGTTCTCCTCCTGGATGGACCAGGAGATCACGCCGCTGGAGCGGTACATGGGCGTACGGGAAGATCTCCAGGACCTGGCCCAGGCCCTGCTCATCTTCGGTACCCATGTCCATATCGGCATCGAGGACCGCGAGTTCCTGATCGACGCCATGAACGTGGCGCGCTATTTCCTGCCCCACGTGCTGGCGCTGTCCACCAGCTCGCCTTTCTGGATGGGCCGCCGGACCGGCCTCAAATCGTATCGCAGCGTGGTGTTCCGCTCCTTTCCCCGGACCGGGATTCCCCGCTCCCTGGGCACCTGGAGCGAGTTCGAGGATGTGGTCAACGTGATGGTCGACACCAACTCCATCCCCAACGCCTCGAAGATCTGGTGGGATCTGCGGCCCAGCTGGAATTACCCGACCCTCGAATTCCGGATCTGCGACGTCTGCACCCGGGTCGACGAGGCGGTCTGCGTCGGCGCCATCTTCCAGGCCATCATCGCCAAGCTGTGGAAACTGCGCTATGACAACCTCTCGTTCCGGCTCTATCCGGTGGCGTTCATCGAGGAAAACAAGTGGCGGGCGCTCCGCTACGGGCTGGACGGAAAGCTGATCGACTTCGGCAAGCAGCGGGAGATGCCCGCGCGCGAGCTGATCCGCGAAATGCTGGAATGGTTTCTCGATGATGTGCTCGACGAGCTGGGAAGCCGGAAGGAAGTGGAGTACGCGTTCCGGATTCTGGCCGAGGGGACCAGCGCCGACCGTCAGCTGGAGACCTTCACGAAGACCGGCGACCTGCATGCCGTGGTGGACCGGATGATCCAGGAAACCGAGGAGGGAGTGATCGGGTGAGCCGTCCGCTGATCGGTATTCCGGGCCAGACCCTCCAGGCCATCGACGACATCCCCGAGGGGCTGCCGCATTCCTGGGTCATGAACTCACGCTATTTCACCGCCGCGGCGGAGGCCGGCGCCGCGCCGGTCATGATCCCGCTGTTCGTCGAAGACCATGATCTCCTGCGCGCGGTCTACGACCGGCTCGACGGTATCCTGCTCGCCGGCGGCGTGGACATGCATCCCTACGCCTACGGCGAGCTGCCCCACCCGCGGCTGGGACGCACCGACCAGCCCCGGGACGTGGTGGAGCTGGCCCTGGCCAAGTGGGCCATCGCCGACCGGAAGCCGATCCTGGGGCTCTGTCGCGGCGCGCAGGTGCTCAACGTGGCGCTGGGCGGCACCCTCTGGCAGGACATCGGGGAGCAGGTGCCCAGCGCGATGAAACACGATTTCTTTCCCAACGAGGGCTACGCGCGAGACTACCTGGCTCATGATGTGGCCATCTCGCCCGGCTCCCGGCTTCACGCCGCCTTCGAAGTCCCATCGGTTCCGGTGAACAGCATGCATCACCAGGCGGTCAAGACACTGGCTCCCGGCCTCCATGCGTCGGCGCACGCCCCCGACGGCATGGTGGAGGCCATCGAGTCAGGCAGCAATCACTTCCTCGTGGGCGTCCAATGGCATCCGGAAATCTTCGATGACCGCGACGAGCGCACCCGTCGCCTCTTCAGGAGTTTCGTCGATGCCGCCAACGGAACAGGAGTCTGACCGCATGCGTATTCGGCTCGCCTCTTTCACATTCATCACCCTGGTCGCCGCGCAATCGCTCCACGCCCAGGCCCAGGAACCGAAATTCGATTCCGCCACCGTGGCGCGCGCCAACAAGCCGATCTTCCGCAAATGGGAGGTCATCGGCGTCGCGGGCACGACCGGCCTGGCCCTGGTGTTCGACAAGACCCTCCTGAACACGATCCACGATCCGCACGACAGTTTTGGCCGGACCGTGTCCGACGTCGGCAACGCGCTGGGCAATCCGCTGTACGTGGCCCCGCCGCTGATTGCCGCCGCGATCATCGGCAAGGCGGCGGGAAGCCAGGGGATGTACGGGGTAAGCACCCGCGCGCTCAAGTCGATCCTGCTGGCCGGGGCCAGCGTATTCGTCATCAAGACCTTCATCGGACGGGAGCGCCCCTTCGTGAGCGACGACCCGTTCAAGTTCCATCCCATCAACTTCAAGGACAGAACGAACTCCTTTCCATCGGGGCACACCACGATCGCCTTTGCGCTCGCCACGTCCTTTGCCCGAGAGATCAAGGGCACCTGGGACGATATCCTCTTCTACACCATGGCGACCGGCACGGCCTACGCCCGGATGCATGACAACAAGCACTGGATGTCGGACGTGGTGTTCGGCGCCGGCCTGGGCATCACCGCGACCCGGTTCATTCACCGCCGCGAAGCCAAGTTGCTGCTGGGGAAGCACACCATCGGGGCGAGCATGGAGTTCTAGCTCGCTGGGGGCTGCTTCAGCGCTCCCAGGACTTCCAGTCCGACCGGAAGCAGGAGCAGGGTCACCAGGGTGGACAGGGTGAGGCCGCCCACCACCGCGATCGCGAGGGGGCGCTGGAGCTCGGCGCCGGAGCCGAGCCCGAGCACCAGCGGCAGCAACCCGGCAATGGTGCACAGGGTGGTCATGAGGATCGGCCGGAGCCGGAGCTGGCCGGCGCGCTGCAGCGCGTCCGCCGGCGCGAGACCCTGATCCTGAAAGTGGTGCGCGGCGTCGAGCAGGATGATGCCGTTCTTGACGATGAGGCCGATCAGCAGGATCAGCCCCATGAAGCTGGAGACGTTGAACGGCACTCCGGTGAGTGCGAGCGCGAGCAGGGCCCCGGTCAGGCCGAGCGGAGCGGCCATCATGATCGCGAGCGGTCCGCGGAAGCCCCGGAACTGGATCACCATGACCAGCAGCACCGCGCCGGCGCCCAGCGCGAAGACCAGCAGCAGCTGCCGGAACGATTCCCGCTGGCTCGCGTCCTGTCCCCCGATTTCCAGCGTGACGCCCGGCGGCAGCAACACCCCGGCCAGCCGGCGCCGGATGTCCTTCATTACCGCGCCCAGGCTCGAGGCCGTGGGGTCCACCTCGCCGGTGACCGCGACATAGGGCCGCAGATTCTCCCGGGTGAGCTCGGTCACGTCCGAGGTGTCGTGCACCCGTCCCAGCGAACCCAGCGTAGCCCAGCCGGCCGGTCCGATGATCGGCAGCCGGGCCGCGACCTGCGGATCGAACCGGACCGTATCGGGCAGCCGCACCCGGATCGGCACCAGGCGGTCGGGTTCCCGAACGGTTCCCGCGTCTCCCCCCAGTAACGCGGTTTTCGCTTCGGTGCTGGCCGCTTCGATCGAGAGACCGAGGCGGGATACCTGCACCGGATCGAGCTCCACCTTGAGCTCGGGCAGATTGCCCTGGACCCCGTTGAACAGATCCACCAGACCGGGCACCGAATCCACCGCGGTGGCGACCGTCTCCGCCGCCCGCTCCGCGATCCGGATGTCGGGATGGAAGAGCTTGAGCTCGACCGGCTTTCCGCCGGCGGCGAGGTCGCCGATCAGGTCCTGCAGGATCTGGATCAGCTCGATCCGGAGCGCGGGCACCTCGGTCTCCACCTGCTCCCGGACCCGGTTCATCACCTCGTACACCGAGGACTTCCGCTGTTTGGAGGGCTTCAGCAGCACCGTCATGTCGCCCCGGTTCGGCGAGGTGGCGAAGAAGCCGAGCTCGCTGCCGGTGCGCCGGGTGAACGACTGGATGTCGGGGTCGGCCCGGAGAATTTTCTCCGCTCTCCCCAGCAGCGCATCGGTCTCGGCGAGCGAGGCGCCGGTCGGAGACCAGTAGTCGAAGATGAACCCGCCCTCGTCCATATCGGGCATGAAGCCGGTGCCAATGGTCCGGCTCAACAGGACCAGCAGGACCGCGGTGCCCAGCGCGATGCCCATCGCCACGATCCGCCGGCGGTGCAGCCACCCCAGGGCCCGGGCGTGGGCCCGCTCCACCGGCGCCAGGGAGATCCGGAACCGGGCCGGACGCTCCAGCGAGCCGTGGCCGCGGCGGGACAGCCATTCACCGGCCAGCAGCGGAATCAGCGCCATCGCGATCAGCAGCGACAGCAAGACCGCCACCGAGAGCGCCAGGGAGAACGAGCGAAAAAACTGACCCACCACGCCCTCGAGAAAACCCAGCGGCGTGAACACCACCACGGTGGTCAGCGTGGAGCCCGCCACCGGCGCGAAGATCTCGTCGGTGCCCCGCTTGATGACCTCGAACACCGGCTCGCCGGGATGGAGCGCCAGATTGCGCTCGACATTCTCGACCACCACCACCGCATCGTCGATGATCAGTCCGATCGCCACCGCCAGCCCGCCCAGGGACATCAGGTTGAGGGTGTCGTGGAACAGCGACAGGCCCACGAAGGTTCCCGCGATCGTGAGCGGGATCGAGATGCCCGCGATGACCGCGATGGCGGGCCGGCCCAGGAAGAGGAACATCACGATGACCGCGAGAACGCCGCCGATCAGCATCGCGTCCCGGACACTGCCGCTGGAATCCCGGACCAGGGCGCCCTGGTTGTAGACCATCTCCATCTTGACGCCGGCCGGCAGCAGGGGGCGGACCTGCGCGACCGCCACCTCCACCGCGTGCTCCACCTCGAGCGAATTGCCCGCGGGCTGCCGCGACACGTTGATCAGCGCGGCCGGCTGCCCGTTGCCACGGGCCAGCTGGAAGAGATCCTGGGCCCCGTACTGCACCGAGCCCAGGTCACCGACCCGGACCGAACGATCGCCCTCCCGGCGCACCACGATCTGCTTGACCGCATCGGGGCCGGCGGCGAGACCGGAGACCAGCACGCTGAACTGGCGGTACTCCTTGTCGATCCGGCCCGCCGAGGTGAGCTGGTTCGAGGCCAGGATGGCCTGGGTCACCTCCGAGAGCCCGATCCGGCTGGCGATCAGCCGGGTCGGATCGAGCACGACGGAGACCTCCCGCACCAATCCGCCTTCGACATCGACCTCACCGACGTCGGGCAGCCGGGCCAGCCGGGGGCGGATGACGAACTCGGCCAGGTCGCGCAGCACCACCGGATCGCCGCCGGTGAGCTCGAACTGCATCATCGGGAACACCGAGGGGGTCAGGCGCTCGACCGCGATTTCGAGCCCGGGAGGAAGCGAGGCACCCTCCCCGGACACCCGCGACTGCACCTGCTGGAGGGCGTACTGCATGTCGGCGCCGGGGCGGAAGTCGAGGCTCAGCTCGGCGCCGCCCCGCACCGTCCGGCTCCGGATTCTCCGCAGATCGATGACCCCGCTCACCGCCTCTTCGAGCGGGCGGGTGACGGCCACCACCATGTCCCGGGGCTCGAAGGCGCCGCCCTTGGCGAGCACCACGATGCGGGGAAACACCGCCTCGGGATACGCTCCGGCGGGCAGCGTCTGCATCGAGTAGAGTCCCGCGGACGTGAGCAGCGCCAGCGCGAGGTAGACCGCCGCCTTTTCCCGCTGAAAGAGCCCGGTCAGACTCATGGCTTGTCGGGCTTGGCCGGAACCACCCGCATGCCGTCGGTCAGTCCGAAGGCTCCCGAGGTCACCACCACCTCGCCGGCCGCGAGGCCGGCCTTGATCTCGGCGCGTCCGGCGCGGCGGACTCCCACCGTCACGCTGCGCACCCGGGCCAGGGTGTCGTGCTCCACCACGAAGACGCTGAGCGAGTCTCCCACCACGACGATCGCGGAATCGGGGACCACGATGGCCGGGCGGCTCTTCCCCACCAGGACGGTGGCGGTGGCCCCGGCCCCGGAACGGAGGGCTCCATGGGCATTGGGCACCCGGATGACGACCTGGGCCGCGTTGGTGAGCGAGTCGACGCCCGGCGCGATGGCGCGCAGGGTTCCGGGAAATGCGTCGGTCGAGCCGTCCGGAGTGACGGTCACCGCCTGCCCCACCTTGAGTCCGACCAGCTGGGCCGCCGGAACCAGGGCCAGCAGATCAAGTACCGAGGGATCGATGACCTCGACCAGCTGGGCCCCGGCATCGACGCGCTCGCCGGGATGCACCATCACCTGCTGGACGCCTCCCGCCAGGGGGCTGGTCACCCGGGCCCGCGCCAGGAGCTGTTGCGCCGCATTGGCCTGCGCGCGGGCGCCCACCGCTTCGGCGCGACGCTGCTCCGCCTGCTTGGCCGACGTGATGCCTTCGGAGAGCAGCTGTTCCTGGCGCTGGGCGTCCTTCTCGGCGATGTCCGCGGCGGCGCCGAGGGCGCGGGCGTTGTTCACCAGGTCCGGCACGTCCAGCGAGAGGAGCAACTGTCCCTTGGCGACCCGGGTCCCCACCTGCACCGGGATCTGGCTCACCACCCCGGCGGCCGGCGCGGTGAGCAGCGCCGATCCGCCGGGCGCGGGACCCAGGCGTCCGACCACCGAGCGTCCTTCGCTCAGGGTGTCCTGGACCGCGGTGGCCACGCCGACCGGCACCCGGGGGACCACTTCGGCCTCCTCATCGCCACCCGAATGGCACCCCGCGATCAGGGCGAGCCCGCCGAGCGCCCACTGGACCCTTCGACTCATTCGATCCTCCCGAAGAGCGCGCGCCAGGCGGACAGGGCCGCTTGAAACGCGATGAAATCCTGAATCTGGGCGATCACTACCTCCCGCTCGCTGCGGAAGGCGTCCAGCACGGCCAGCAGGCTGGTTTCGCCGGCCCGATAGGCGGCCAGCGCCTGCTCGCGGAGGGCGCGCGCCGCCGGGAGCAACGAGTCTCTCGCGAAGCGAGCCCGCCGCGCCGATTCCTCGAGCCGGGCCCGCGCCTCGGTCACCGCGCGCACCCCCTCGATCCTGGCTTCGTGTGCCAGCGCCGCGGCCCTCCCCGCGCGGGCCTGCGCCTGGGCCGCCTCGGCCCCGCCGCTGTTCCAGATCGGGAGCGGCACCGAAAACCCGATGACGCTCAGCCGCTCCCCAGGCCGCTCGGGGTCATCCCAGTCGGCTCCCGCGGACACCGAGGGAATCGGGATCCGGGCCCGCTGGATGCTCCGATAGGTCAGCGCCTGGGCCGCCGAGTCGGCGACGGCGCTCACGATCACCGGCAAGCTGTCGGGCGAATACTCGCTCACCAGCGCCATATCGAGATCCTGATCCAGTGCGCCCTCCGCGACCGGCGGCATCGGATCCGCCCACCCCAGGGCGCGGATGAACTCGGCGTCGGCGGCGCGGACTTCCTCGCGGGCGGAGGACAGCAGCTGCTCTCCCCGGCGGGCCTCCTGGGCGGTCTGCTCATATTCGAATCGCGAGATGTCGCCGACCTCGAGGCGCCGCCGGGCCAGCCCCGCCAGTGAATCGGCCGCGGCGACCTGCTCGCCCACCAGCCGCAGCGACTCCCGCGCTCCCAGCGCGCCGTAGTAGGCGGCGCGGACTTCCTGCACCACCGCCGAGACCGCGACCATCGAGTCGGCCTGGGCCTTCCGGATCGTCGCCGCGGCGGCGCCGCGCTCGAGGCCCCGGGTGGTGAGCCAGGCCAGGGGCTGGTCGAAGAGCAGGTGCTGCCGGGGAAAGTCTCCGGTGTAGTCGTAGCTGAGGGTGGGGTTGGGCACCTGGCCCGCGAGGCGGCGGCCGGCCCGCGCCTCGGCCAGGCCGGCGCGGGCCTCGCGCACCCGTCCCCGCGCCGCGATGCCGTGACGGATCGCCTCGCTCAGGCTGAGGTGGTTCGGGGGAGGCAGCTGGATGATCGCGGCCGCCAGAATCGCTATCACCATGTCGCTCCTTGGGACTCGGGCCGGCCCTCATGAATTTCCGCGACCCGGCGCGGAATGGAAGGGCCGATCCCCTCTCTCGACGGGCCGGGACCGCACGCTTTCAGGGAGACGCTAACCCGGTGGCGGCCCACCACGCTCGCGGCCGCACACCCTCTCTCGACTCTCGGGTCATTCAACCAGGCACGAGGAGCTCACCCATTTCGGGTAAGGGCGCTGGAAAGTACCATGACAGGAGGATGAGGTGCCGCTATCATCTTTGCCATGATCTGGTACGTCGCCCTGGGGAGTGCCGTCGGCGGAGCCCTTCGATACCTCCTGGGCGGCTGGATTCAACAGCGCACCGGCGGGGTCTTCCCGATCCAGACGCTCTTCATCAACGTCTCGGGATCGTTCCTGCTGGGATTTCTGCAGCGCTACGGCCTGGAAACCGCCGCCTTGTCCCCCGAGGTGCGGACCATGCTGA
>DASYPZ010000381.1:0-2774 GCA_036006105.1 Gemmatimonadales bacterium
TGAAAGCCCGCAGATCTCGATGTAACGTTGTGGAACGACTTCACGCACCGATTGAAAGAGTCGGCCATGTAAACGGTTACATTCTAGCGCCCGTGTCAAGGTCTGGTAACTTCCTCGCCGCCTGAGGGCTCTCGTTCGCCGTCTTTGAGCCCGGTGCTACCGGGGCGGCGGGCCCGGAATCCGCACCTGCAACAGGCGAACTCCGCTCGCATACTGCTCCGCCACCAGCATCGCCCCGGGAGCGATCGCGATCACCCGCCCCTGCCCGGTGAGTTGAAGCACGCGGAGGAGATTCCCGCCGCGATCGAGCGTCTGGATTCGGCGCAGGGAATCAAGCACCGTCTTGCTCTTCTCCAGCCAGATGAGACTGTCCCCGGTCGTGAACGCGGCCGCGAACGGTGGGTAGATGAGCGCGAACGCAATGTCGGTCTCGTTGGGCCGTACGTCGGCGGGAAAGCCCTGGAGATACCGATCGCGATCGGCCTGTTCCACCTCGTAGACCGGATCAGGCAGCTCCGGTCCTCGGTGGACGTTGCCACGCGGATCGCTCGAGACGATCTGGTTGCGGCGCACCCGCGCGATCCAGACGGAGCCGTCGCGCCACACGCCCCAGAGATCCTTGCCGCCGTAGACCCGCGGCTCGAAGCGGCTGGCGTTCTCCCGTTTCATTTCGAGAATCTCGAGCGGGGCGAGCCGCGCCACCGTGTCGAACCTCGCGAGCGAACGCGGCGCCCGGACGATAGCGGCCGAGTCCCCGTTCCCCCGGCCGTCGGGTCCCGCAATCGGGGGCACCTCGAAGTAGAGCTGACCCGCCGCATCTCGGCCCCGGGGATACGATCCGCGCAGTGGATCGGCCGCGGGGATTGAATCGAGCAGCTTCCCCTCCGGACTCCACACCGTGGTCCGTCGTCCGCCCCAATCCGAGAGATAGATGGTGTCGCCCGCCGCGAAGACCCCGAACGGGTGCACATAGGCTTGCTTGCCGCCGCTGCCGCTGCTCCCGCCCAGAGGCGTGAGGGTCTTGGCGCCGAAGTCGGCGACCACCGCGGCGTCCCAGTCGGCGGCCACCACGACCCACCGACCGGACCCGTACGGCGCCGCGAGCGGAATCTGAGCCCATTCCGCCAGCAGCGTGTCCGACGGATAGGCCAGCGACTCGATCGGCGGGGCAGTGCCCCCACCCTTGCCGCAAGCGGCCGTCACAGCCACAACCAGGCCGGCGAGAAGACCGGGGCGACTCATCCCCCCGCGGCACGGCCGAGTCTTCCTCCCGGCGAGACTCACGGCAGATCCAGCTCCGCCGTGCCGGGCGTGATAGCCGTGAGCCCGAGCCGCGTGAGCTCGGTGTTGATGCCGGACAGGCCGCCTCCCAGGAGCTCGCGCATCCGCTTGATCTGCAGATCGAGCGCGTTCGAGAGCATCCGGAAGACCTCGACACTCTGCGCCGTCGGTTTGGCCTCGGCGCCACCGGCCACGCCGCCCAGCGCCGCGATCTGGTTATTGAGGCGGATCGGATAGTTGAGCGGATCCTGGCCGCTCCGGTTCTTCACCTGGTAGATCTCCTCCTCGACCGAAGCGAGCTGGGCCTCGAACGGTCCGGAGAGCTTCTCCAGCGCCGCGCCCCGCGCCCCAAGAGCCTTGCGGCGCTCGGCCAGCTGCGCTCTCACATTCCGGATGGTGCGCACCGCATTGTTGGCTTCCGAGGTCTTGTCGCGCACCTGAAGCAGGAAGGCGTACTGCGTGTCGAGGTCCGCCGGTGTGGCGTCGCTCCGTGGATCCTTGAGCACCTTGAAGGTCTGGCTTTCGGTTTTGTCTCCCGCGGTGATTCGGACCGAGTAGGTGCCGGGGGGTATGATCGGCCCGGTGGTTCCGCCGGCCCACATGATCAGCCCGGTGAAGCCGGTGGCGTCCGCGGCGCGGAGGTTCCAGTTGAACCGGTTCATCCCCTGTTTCGCGGGCACCCGCGGCGGCGGCGTATAGCGGAATCCCTCGCCCCGCGGCGGCTCGGGTTCCGGCTCCACCTTGATGGCGCCGGGAAGCACGCCCAGTCGGATCAGGCTGTCGGTCCGCTGTTGCCCGACCGAGTCCTGCTGAGACTTCCGCATCGCGGTGCGGAGACTGTCTGCGCGGGCGGTCGAGTCCTGCTCGCTGGAGAAGGTCCGGAGCACGGTCCCCTTGGCGTCGAGGAAATCGATCGTCACCTTCTGGCCGGCCTTCTTGAGCCAGTACTGCACCGAAGCGCCGTCCCACCCGATGCTGCCCCCACCGCCGAAAAAGAATCCCGGGGCGATCCGGTATGCGTCGCGAGGCTGATACAGGTGAAAGTCCTGCTGGAGCTGGTCCGCCGCGAGCTGACGCAGCACCGTGATGTCGTCCAGAATCCAGAACGCCCGCCCGTGCGTCGCCGCGACCAGATCACCTTCTTTGACGGCCAGGTCGTGGACCGGCACTGGCGGCAGGTTGCGGGAGAGCCGCTGCCAGCGACCCCCGTCGTCGAACGACACCCAGACGCCCCGCTCCGTCCCGGCGTAGAGCAGTCCCTTCCGCACCGGATCTTCCCGCACCACCCGTACGAACTCGGAGGCGGTGATTCCGCCGGTGATTCGTGCCCAGCTCTTCCCGTAATCGCTGGTCCGATAGACGTACGGTGTGAGGTCATTGAGCTGGAACCGGTTCGCGGCGACGTAGGCGGTGCCCGCCGCGTGGGGAGACGCCTCGACCATCGAAATGCGCGCCCACTCGGGCAGATCCTTCGGCGTCACGTTGGTCCAGGT
>DASYPZ010000382.1:0-7262 GCA_036006105.1 Gemmatimonadales bacterium
GCGGTCGCGTGCTCCTGGAAGATGCCGACCGCGCGATAGCTGGTGATGTAGTACTTGAGACTCTTGAGCTCGACGCATTTCCCTGCCGGCACGTAGGTGATGGTCAGCCGCGCGAAATCGGGCAGGCCGCTGTAGGGACAGACCGCGGTGAATTCCCCCGTCTCCGTGATGATCTCCTGCTCCGGCCCATCGTAGGGGAACGATTCGAGCACTCCCACCTCGATATGCTCCGGTCCGACGAACGCGAGCGTCCTGCCCTCGGCGATGGCCACGATCCTTCTCCCGGTTACAGGTTCCTCCGGTAATGTAGATGACTATTGCTGTTCCAGCCGCACCATTCCCTCTTCCAGCCAGGTCTCCTGTCCCTTGAGAACCCCCTGGGCCAGCCGGTAGATGCGGTCGTCGTCGTTGTGGAAGACGCTGCCGAAGAGCTGGTTTACCTTCCGCCGGCTCTGGCGACTGAACCCGTCCGCCATCCGCACCGGTCCCTGGTTTCCGGGGTCCTTCTTCACCAGCATCATCGCCCGGCTGCACGCGGCGCTGATCGCCAGCAGCTCGGCGCCGATCTCGACGTGGCGGAACAGCACCGCCTGCTTCTTTTCGAGTCGGGGCCCGAAGCGCACCATCGACAGGAACAGCGAGCGCGCCAGCTTGCGGCTCTTCCGGTTGACGAAGCGCATGTGGGTGGCGAGGTGTCCGAACTCGGCATAACGGGGCCACCGGCCCCAGCCGAGGAACTGCTTGGGATACCAGACAGAGTAAAACAGCCCGGCCTTGAGCAGGGCCTTGAACTTGGTGGCGCCGGACGCCTTGGGATTGACCAGGTCGCCCGCGACCTTGAGGTGCGTGTCCACCGCCTCGCGGGCAATGAAGAGCCGCATGATCTCGCTGGAGCCCTCGAAGATCAGGTTGATGCGCCAGTCGCGCATCATCCGCTCCACCGGGTCGGGCTTCTGTCCCCGCGCGCGCAGGGAATCGGCGGTTTCGTAGCCCCGGCCTCCCTTGATCTGCAGCGTGTCGTCGACGATGCGCCAGCCGACCTCGGTGTTCCACATCTTGGCGATGGCGGCCTCCAGCCGGATGTCGGTGCCCGGGCGATCGGCCAGCAGCGACCCCAGCTCGGCGATGGCGTCCATCGCAAAGATCTCCGCCGCCATGCGTCCCAGCTTCTGCGCGATCGCGTCGTGCTTCCCGATCGGCTGGCCCCATTGCACCCGTTCCGCCGCCCAGGTGCGGGAAATCTCGAGGGCGCGCTTGGCGCCCGCGACGCACCCGGCCGGAATGGTGAGCCGGCCGGTGTTGAGAGTGATCAGTGCGAGCTTGAGTCCCTTGCCTTCGCCCCAGAGCACGTTCTCCACCGGAACCTTGACGTCGTGGAAGCGCAGCAGACCGTTCTCGATCGCCTTGAGACCCATGAAGTGCAGACGCTGCACGACCTCGACCCCGGGCCAGTCGGCCTCGACGATGAAGGCGGTCATGCTCTTGGGCCCGGTGCGGGCCATGACCAGCATGACCTCGGCCACGGTGCCGTTGGTGCACCAGAGCTTCTCGCCGTTCAGGATCCAGTGTTTCCCGTCCTCCGACAGCTTCGCGCTGGTCTCCAGCCCGGCCGGGTCGCTGCCCACGTGATTCTCGGTCAGCGCGAACGCCGAAATGGCGCCCTTGGCGATCCGGGGCAGGTATTGCTTCTTCTGCGCGTCGGTGCCGAACAACTTGAGCGGCACCGGGACGCCGATCGACTGGCTGGCCGAGAGGAGCGCCGTCAGGCTTCCGTCGACGCTGGTGACGAGCCCGATCGCTCGGGTGTACATGAGCTGGGAGAGACCGAGTCCGCCGTACTCCTCGTCGATCTTGATGCCGAAGGCCCCCATGGCCCGCAGTCCCTCGATCACCTCGGGGGGAATCTTTCCCTCCCGGTCGATCCGGTCGCTATCGACGTGATCGCGCAGAAACGCCTCGAGCCTGTCCAGGAACGGCTGCGCCTTGGCCACATCTTCCGGTCGCGGCTCGGGGAAGGGGTGGATCAGATCGAGCCGGAACCGGCCTTCGAACAGCTCCTTCACGAAGCTGGCGGACCACTCGACCTCGCGCGCCGCTTCGGCGACCTCGCGGGCCTCCTGCTCGGTGGCCATGACCGGTTTACCCGGAACAGGGGACTTCTCGAGGGGGGGCTTCATGACGTCGGTCATGGTCAGGACCAGGTAGAGGTGTTCGCGGCGCGCTCGCGCAGGGCGCCGACGAGAAGCGTGGTGATATGGCGTTTGCGCTGCTCGGCAAAGTCGGGGGCGGTGGGATCGAGGCCGACGGCCTTGAGGAAGGTCTGGCCATGCACGATGGGGAACCAGGTCAGCGCCACCAGCGAGAGCAGCAGATGGGCCGCCTCCGCGGTGTCCGAGATATCGAGGCCCAGCTCCTGCCGGAACGCCGCGAGCGCCTCCTGCCACACGGCCAGGCGGAGCGGCATGCCGTCGAGCACCACGCGATCGGAGAGCGCCTCGCGCTCGATCAGCCGGACGAAATTCGGGCGCGCCGCCACGAAATCGGCGTAATCCGCCACTGCGCCGGCCAGCACGACTTCGGGCGTGTGCCCGCTGGCCAGTGCGCGGGCCTTACCCTCGCGCACCGCGCGCCGCACATCGGCGAAGCAGCGTTCGATCACCGCGTGGTGCAGCTCGGCCTTCGATCCGAAGAAGTAACCCGGCGTGGCCCGCGAGACCCCGGCCTGCTTGCCGACATCCGCGAGCGAGGTCTCCTCATACCCCTTCTCGGCAAAGAGGCGTTCGGCCGCGTCGAGGATCAGCTCGCGGGTGCGTTCGGCGTCGCGCACCTTCTCGCGGGAATCCGGTTTGGTGGTTTTCGGCATGTTCTTGTATCCCCAGACGGGGGGGACGATGTAACTTGCTTGTCAACCAGCAAGTTACTGATCCCCCGACTCCAACGCAAGTCCAACTTCGCCATTCCCCCGCGGTTCGCCCGCCTGGGGTCCTAGTGCGGTGCCCCGCCGGGAGGCCCCAGCGCCCGGATCGCGTTCGCCACCACACCGGTGACCGCGGTATCCCCGAGAAAGGTCCAATCGACTTTCTGATAGGTCACCGTCTGGTCCTCGGCCACGTTGAAGAACAGTAGCGCCGCCACCTGAGGATACCGGGTCCGCAGATCGGAGAGTGCCTCGCGGTACCACGCGGTACGGTCTCCACCGACTGCCAGCGAGCCAAACTCCGCGACCATGACCGGTTTCCCGAAACTCGCGAGCTTGGGATACTTCTTTCCGAAAATCTCCGCGAAGGTCCACCATCGGGACCACTGGGATATCGGCCCGAAGTTGAGTGCTCCGGTCGCGACCCAATCCACATATTCGTCGCCCGGGTAATACAAGTCCCAGTATTCGTAGGCCACGTGCGGGGACCAGACCCACAGGACATTGGTCGCGGACGCCGCCCGAAACCGTTCGACGACGTGCCGCCACGCCGCGATGTATTCCTCCTTGGTGTTGTTCTGGGGACCCCACGGATAGCGGTACGCATCGTTCATTTCGTGGCCGAACCGCAGCAGAATCGGACCCCGGAACCGCGCCGCTTCGGCCGCCCAGGCGTCGACATAAAAGTCGTAGTCTCCCCGGGCCACCGCGGCCATCCCGTGACGTTCCCGGACATCGCGAAGCGCGATGTGAGGATGACGCTGATTCTCGAAATCGGAGAGCCAGGGTTCCCAGGTGATGAGGGGAATCGACCCGACTCCTGCGATCGCGTGGGCCAGCACCAGCGGGAACTGCTGATCGGGCTTGTCTCCCCAGGCGGTGTAGATCTGAATCAGCGGCAGCGTCGTTCCGAGGCCCTCCTCCAGGCGCTCGATGCCCGCGAGTGTACCCGGTATCCCTCCGTCGTAGGCCCCGAAGAGCATGACCGCGGGATGCCGGAGTTTGGAGGGATCCTTCCGGTACGGCTCCAGCCAGCGCAGCCCCTGGCTCCGTTCCCGCCCGCCGGCTTCCTCGCGAAGCCGATGCTCCAGGGATCCGACCGCATTTCCCATCCGCTCGAGCATCGACGCCAGCGGGCCCTCCGACCGGTCGCTGAAGGAGGTGAGCAGCCAGACGCCTCCCGCGAAACTGGCCAGGGCGGTCGCCACGACGGCGAGCCGATGATGACGCTTCACGAGACCGGTCCTCCCAGCGTATTCGGATCGACCGCATCCCACGGAGCCCCGGCCGCCGGGCTCCGGGCCTGCCACGCGGCGTAGATCGCACCACAGGAGAACAACACCGGGAGCGTGGCGAAGAACACCATTCCCCACACGGCTTCACTGCTCAGTGCCAGCGCCCCTTCGGCGGTGCGCCAGATCCGGCGGTAGATGATCCATACCAGGGTCGTGGCGAAGACGCCAAACTGAGTCAGTTGCGGCCACCCCAGCCGGAAGAACCGTCCCCGGACCGCCTCCTTGGCGGTGGGGATGTACGGGATTTCCGCCCGGACGATCGCGAGCAGGGTTCCCGCGAGGTAGACCGGCCAGCAGGCCAGCTTGAGCATCAATCCCCTCCAGTGCGTGCCGCGCTCGGTGCTCGGATCCGCCAGCCAGCGCTGGACGTAGATGTAGATCACGCTGCCGATGATCCCGACTGGAGCCGCATAGGTCACGAACTCGCCGAACCGCATCGCCGCCGGCTGGACCCCCGCCCACAGGAAGAGGTAGGGGAACAGGAGGAAGATCGGCATGGTGACGCCAAACCCGTAATAGGTCCCGATGGTGAGATAGGACAGCCGCTGGCGCCAGCGCAGCGTACCGATCAGCCGTGGCAGCTCGGCGAAGACGACCTCGTATACTCCCCGCGACCATTTCAGCTGCTGCTTGTAGAACGAACCGAGCTCTTCGGGCACCAGGCCCCGGCTGACCACCTCGGGCACATACACCGAGCGCCACCCGGCGGCGTGCAGGCGGATCGCCGTGACGAGATCCTCGGCGAGTCCGATGCCGTGACCACCGATGCCCATCAGGGCGGAGCGCCGGAAGGTGCAGTTGGCCCCAATGGCCACGGCGGCGCCATGGCCATGGAGGCCCATCTGTCCGGGTCCGTAGAACGCGTAGGTCTGTTCCGCCGCTCCCCGGGCCGTGAACGATCGGTCCTGGTTGTAGTAGGCCTGGGCGACCTGCACGAAGCCGACGGTCGAATCCGAGAAGTGTCCCAGCACCCGATCGAGCATCTCGGGAAAGGGGAGATGGTCGGGATCGAGCACCAGAATGTATTCCTCGGTGGTCCGCTCCAGTGCCCGATTGATTTTTCCGGCCTTCGCGCCCGGAATCCCCACCAGCTCGAGCCAGGTGGCGCCGTGCCGTTGCGCCACATCCCGGAACCGCGGATCCCCGGTGTCATCGAGCAGATAGGTCCGATGGGGGTAGCTGATGCGGGCGCACGCGGCCAGAGTCTTCTCGAACATGGCCAACGGTTCTCCGGGGGAGCTGGTCGTGAAGATGGCGACGGACAGACCGGAGGGAGCATCCCGATGGATCGGCCGGGAGATGGCCGCATAATTGATCCATCCGAGCACGATTCGGCTCATGCCGTACCAGAACGCCAGCGAGAGCGCCACGAACAGCGCGGGCTGGCCGATGTGCTCGGGTCGGAACCACCAGTCGGCGAGGCGAATCAGGCTGACCGCGCCCAGGCCGCCAAGCGCGCTGAGCACGAATCGATCGCGGAGTCTCACCTCGCGAGCCTGGCGGTGCCGCCAGAGCCCGTGCTCGTTCGGCATCAGAACCGATCCACCCGCCGTGCCGCTGCCGCCGCAAACCGGTAGACCAGGGTGACGCCCGCGGTCGTGACCTCATAGAACGCGGAACGGTCGTGCTCGATCTGCGCCCGAATCGACCAGCCACTGGCGACGTCCTGCGCCGCGACCAGACGGGCGGTCCAGGGCGTGAAGGTCTGCCGCGCCGTGCTCACCTGCAAAGTTGGCGGAGCGCCGGACACGACGAAGCTGTGGGCGCGCTCGTGGGCACTGATCGCCCAGGCGCCGTTTCCGGAAATCGTGACCCCGTGCCCCGGATGCAGCGTGATGTTTCCGATCGCGGAATGGGCGACCACGTGGTCCGGGGTGTAATACGGCACGTAGCGGCCGGCCAGGTTGAACCCGGCACTCCCCGGTTGCGCCGTCTGCGATGGGTCGGCCAGAACGAATCGGCTTTCCCGCGCATTCTCCGCGCTGAATGCGTAGCCGAGCGAGAAGCTGCCCTGGGGACCCTTCGCGATCGGTGCCAGCAGCCAGGCGTATCCCGAGGTCACCGTGTTTCCGTCGGGATACGTTTGCCGCCCGACTCCCGCCTCGCCGAGCCAGCCGGCCGGTGCATTGAGGCTCGCGAGGCCGATGACCTCCCGTACGAGCACCGGCGTCGTGAGGCTCGCGGTGGTGTAGAAGTACGGCTTCCGGGACGCTCTGCCGCCGATGGTGAAATGCCCCGGCAGCCGAAACCGTCCCTCCGCCGTCGCGGTCCAATCGTTGTTGGCCGCGCCGAAGGAGCGGTGAAAGACTCCGCCCGAGAACACCGTCTCCAGTGCCAGACCGGGGGTGTACCCCTTCAGGGTGAGCTCGCCGGTCTGCACGGTGCGGGAGAGCGAATCTCCCGAGCGATACCAGTTATTCCCCGCCGACCCCTCGAGCGACCAGAGCGGAGTGAGGAACACCCCGAGATCGAGGGTCGGCGATATCCGGGTGGCCGGCTGATCGTCGTGAGCGGCCTCGCCGGCGATCCGGATCCAGGGAGCGGTGATCTCGGCGATCTCCCGCCACTGGCGCCGCGCCTCGGAGAGGCTGGAGTCGGCCCGGAGGGCGGTGCGAAAATGATTTGCCGCGCCGGTGAGGCGGCCTTCCCAGTAGTCGAGCGTGCCGAGCAGCACATGCGCGCGGCCCGCGGTTTCGGAAGCGTCCGCGAGGGGCCCCAACAGCCGGCGTGCGTCCTCGTCGTGCCGAGTCTCGACCAGCATGCGGGCATACTCCAGCCGGATATCGAGATTGTCCGGATGCCGACTGACCGCGGTGTCGTAGACCGAACGCGCACGATCGACCTGCTTGAGCCAGTAGAGGGTCTGGGCCAGCAGGCGGATCGCCTGAGGGTCCCCAGGCGCCTCGGCGAGACGGTTTTGCAGCAGGCGAGCCGCGCCGGCGAGATCCCCGGTATTGCGAAGCTGGACTGCGGCGCGCACCGGATCGGTTCGAGTGTCCTGCGCGTACGCCGCTCGGGCCGGTCCGGCCGCAAGCAACAGGATTAGCAGG
>DASYPZ010000383.1:0-2699 GCA_036006105.1 Gemmatimonadales bacterium
CCGGCCGCGGCGCTGGGAGGTGGCGGCAGGTATTCGGCGACCGGTCTCCCGATCATCAGCTGTACCAGCGGGCCCGGAGAGAGCTCGGCGACGGGTCGGGTCGCGACATGCTGACCATCGCGCAGCACGCTGACCGTGTCCGCCAGCCGAAAGACCTCCTCCATCCGGTGGGACACATAAATGCACGTTACGCCCCGGGCTCTGAGCCGCCCCAGGAGGGCGTACAGACGCTCCGCCTCGACGTAGCTCAGACTGCTGGTCGGCTCATCGAACACGATGACGCGGGCGCCCCCACCGACCGCGTGCGCGATCTGGACCAGCTGCTGGTGGGCGATGGACAGCTCGCCGACCGGACGGCGCACATCCAGATCGGTCCCGATTTCCTCCAGCATGGCGCGGGCACGCCGCAGCAGCGCCGTCCGGTCCACCAGACCCCTCTGGACGGGCAGCGCGCTGAGGCAAAGGTTCTCCGCCACCGACAGGTTCGCGCAGAAGGCCAGCTCCTGGTGCACCATCCCGACGCCCGCGGCCAGGGCATCGGCGGGGCCGGCGAACCGAACCTCCCGTCCGAACACCTGGAGCCGCCCCGAGTCGGGCCGATGAATGCCCGCCAGGATCTTCCCGAGGGTGCTCTTACCCGCCCCGTTTTCTCCGCAGAGCGCGTGGCAGGAGCCGGCGGCGACGTCCAGGGAGACCTCGCGCAGGGCGAGGGCGCCGGGGAATCCCTTGGTGATCGTCTCGAAACGGACGGCCGGGCCGGTCATGGCACCGGCTCGCTCACCTCGCCGTGTACGCGGGCGGCACGTCGGTGAATCCCCACGCGGCCAGCTGGCGCGCCCATTCGCCGAGGTTGTCGCGGGTGACCCGGACCAGCTCCATGGGAATCATCGCCGGGACGTCTTTCTTGAAATGCACCTTGTCGACGATCGTCTTCACGCCGATGTACCCCCACTGATACACCGACTGGGCCAGGAGAACCGGCACGACCCCCTTATCGACGTAGGCCAGCTGGGCCGGGAGGGCATCGACCGAGGCGACCTTGAGCCGCGCCGGGTTCAGATCGGTCAGCAGGGTCTGCGTAAAGAGCGCCCAGCCGCCGATCATCGCCCACCCCTGGAGGTCAGGGTACGCGTTGTCGACCCGGATGACCTCGGCCGCCGCATCCTGCGGGGTCTCGACGTGATTGAACACGCCGGCGATATGGATCCCGGGATACTTGGCGGCCTCCTGCTGGGCGCCCTGGACCCGGTGCTGCAGATTGGGCGCGTTCTGATTGCCGGCAAGGATCGCCACGTTTCCCTTGCCGTTCAGCAGGTTGGCCAGCTCCGCCATCACCAGGGCGCCGGTCTTCACATCGTCGACGCCATAGTAGGCGAAGCGTTTCGATTGCGGCGCATCGCTGTCGAACGTCATGACCGGCACGCCGCGATCGACCGCGTCGTTGATCGCTCCGGTCACCTTGCCGGCGTCCGAACAGGAGATCAGAATCGCCGTGGCGCCGTCGTTGACCGCCTGCTGGATGCGCTGGGCCTGGACCTGGCCGTCTTCCTGCGGCGGGGTGAGCCAGACGACCTCGATCGGGACGTGGATCGAGTCGGACAGCTCCTTGGCCGCCGCCTCCGCCCCGGTGCGGGAGGCCAGGAACACCGGATTGGTGGAGCTCTTGGCGATCATGGCGATGGTGATCTTGCCGGATGCGTTCGTCCCGCCGCGCGGCGTCTCCTTGCCTCCGCCGCAGGAGACCAGCAGGGCCGCGAGTCCAGCGAGAAAGGGGCGACAGGCCCCGCAGAGGCTTGGCGACATGATCTCTCCCGATGCAGATGGTGACGGCCGGACCGCGCCGACGGCTATCCCCGCCGGCTCAGACGCCGCGCGGCGAGCCGGGTGCTCCACTGATCGATCACCACGGCGATGATGATCGCGCACCCGATGACGATCCACTCGTAATTCTGGTCGAAATGGAGGGTGCGGATCGACTGGCGAATCAGGACGATCAGCACCGCGCCCAGCATGGCGCCGACGGCGCTCCCCTTCCCCCCGATCAGGCTGGCGCCTCCCACCACCGCCGAGGCGATCACATAGAGCTCGTAGCCCTGGGCGTCGCCGGAGGAGGTGGAGCCATAGAAGCTCGCCCCCAGGAAGGCCGCGAGCCCGGCGGTGAGCCCCGACACCGCGAACACGCCGAGCTGGATCCGGCGCAGCGGCAGTCCCGCGAACCGGCTGGCTTCCAGGTTTCCGCCGAAGGCGAAGACGTGCCGCCCCATGACGGTGCGGGTTAGGTAGACCGCACCAAGGCCGGCGACCATGATCATCACGAGCATGGGGACCGGATAGAGACCCCCGCCCAGGCCGAGGGGCGCCTTCGCGACGGCCGTGAGGGGGGCCGGCACCAGAATGCTCTCGGCCCGGCTGGCGACGAACGCAAGGCCCCGCAGCATCCACATGGTGCCGAGGGTCACGATGAACGGATGGACCCGGAGTCCGACGATCAGGGCTCCATTGAAGAGCCCGCAGAGAAACCCCACTCCCAGCGACAGCAGCAGTCCGAGCAGGACCGTCTCGCCCGGCGGCCGCGGACCCACCGCTCGGAGCACGATGGCCATCGTGACCCCGGCCAGGGCATAGACGGATCCGACCGACAGGTCGATGCCCCCCGAGATGATCACCACGGTGGCTCCGATCGCCATGATGGCGAAGAA
>DASYPZ010000384.1:0-2800 GCA_036006105.1 Gemmatimonadales bacterium
TATCCCACAGTTCAATGATCCGTCCTTCGGCGAACCGATACAGATGACAGATGGCTATGTCCTTCCCGCCGGGCTTCAGACGGACGCGGGCGTGCACCGCGACCAGGTCGCCGTCTCCGAGCACATGGATCGGTTCGATGACCTTGCCGGGGTTCTCGGATGCATTCTGCTCCATGGCCGCGGCAAGACTCGCGGCATCCGCCGGGAAATACGGGTTGTGGTGCCGGAATCCCGGACCGATGAATCGATCATAGGCTTCACGCACCTTGCCGGCCGAGGCAAGGGTGAGAAAGGAGATCGCCGCTTCCTTCGGGGGCACGGTCGCAGCAGTGGACGGCATGGCATCTCCTTCCGCAGGGCGGTTCTGGTGAACGCTGCACTATGGAAAGGTGACGACCCGGGGATGGCAGATTGCACCGCGGCAAGAAGAATCATCCCCGGCAATCTCTTCCGCATCATCCGGTCCTGTTGCATGGCCTGGGGCCCTAACGGGTCGCGCTTCCGAGGGCCGCCCGAATCTGGCCCAGATGGTGCTCGTTGTGCTCAGCCACTTTGTCGAGCTCATCCCGGAGTGTTCGCACACCGGTCTCGCTGTGCACCCATTCCAGGTGGCCGTGTTGGGTGTAGTGCAGCGCAGCGAGGTAGCGAGTCCCCGCGCGGGTGGACCGGTAGATGTCCCGCGACAGCTCGAGGGGCATCGTTGGGTAGTCGAGACCCTTCGCCCAGGCCTCCTGATCGAAGACCCAGAGCACGCGGCGGCCTTCGCTGAGGATTCGCCGGACGCGCTCGGCCATGACCGTCTCGGCGTCCGCCAGGTGGTGCAGGATTTCGCGGACCGACCACTTCCCGGGACCGTAGGACCGAGCAAGGTCTTTTTCCCCGAGTGCGAAGTGCCCGAGGGTCTCATCGCGGGTCCGGTCGAGGGCCTGCAAGATGTCCATGGTTCTCCATCCAATTCTGACGATGTGGGCCGCGGCCATCAATGGATCGCCTTGATGTACCCCCAGTGTTCCTGCTGCTTGGAGACGAGCTCGTAGATGCCATCGGGTACGGTCAGCACGCCCGGCAGCAGTTGGCTCTGGGTGATGCTGTTGTTCCTCAGCGCGATCGCACACACCTTGAACGACACATTGGGATTCTTCATCGCCTCCTTCACGTCCGCGATGACCGTCGAGCGCTCCGGCATGACCAGCTCGAAGCCCTTGCCGTACATCACCACCTCGATTTGCGCCTTCGGGCTTGCGGTGGTCACCTCCCTGATCCACCGCACCACCGCCTTCTGATCGAGGGAATCCCGGCTGGTGAGATCGAACGCCACGCGGTACGGCTGGGGAGAGCGGGAAATGAAGGCGAGGCTGCCCAGCGCCAGCGCTGCGACCGAGAAGATGCGTATCATGACAACACCTCCATGAGGTTGGCCGTAAGTTCGGGGGATCCGCTGCCCCTGGGTTGCGAGTCGTGCAACGGGCCGGCGCTTTCGAGCGTCGCGACGTCACCCGCCCGGTCGCGTTGCATTCCCCTTGGTTCCCCCGAATACTACAGCATGAAGATCCCCTCGGGCGTCCTCGGCGGCGCCCTGGACCAGCCCCTGTGCGCCGGCCCCTTCGCCATCCGGCTCGCCCGGCTCCCGGCCGGACTCCGCCTTCCCCCCCACGCCCACGAGTCCGCGACACTCAACATCGTCCTCGACGGCGACTATCGGGAGACCATCGGACCCGGGGCGCTCCGTTCCCACGGTCCGGCCACGATCATTGCCAAGCCGGCCGGTGCCGTTCACGCGAACCAGCTCGGGGCCGGCCCGGTGGAGTGCCTGGTCGTCGAGCTCCCCACCGATGAGGCGTCCGGCGTGGTGATCCACCGTTCGGCGGGCGTGGCGCGGTTCGGCGGGAAGCTCCGAGCCGAGCTGCTCAGGGTCGACGAATTCACCGGGCTGGCGGCCGAGGCGCTGGTGCTCGAGCTGCTTGCCGAAGTGCAGCGCGTTCCCGAGCCGGCGCCGGGGCGTGTCAATCCCTGGCTGATCCGGGCCCGCGACCTGCTGCACGACGAGCCCGGCCCCGCCACGCTGGGCAGTCTCGCCCAGCGCATCGGGATGCACCCGGTCTACGTCGCCCGGGCCTTTCGCGTCCGCTATGGCTGCAGCGTAGGGGAGTACGCCCGGCACCTCCGGGTCGAGCGCGCCCGCCGTCTGCTGCACCATACTCGGCACCCCCTCTCCGAGATCGCGCTCCGGACGGGCTACAGCGACCAGAGTCACCTGACTCGTGATTTTCGCAGGGCCTTCGGCCACAGTCCCGGCGCCTACCGGCGGCTCGCGAGGCGGGTTCCGTAGATTCAATACGCCGGCTAGCCCGCTCGGCTAAGCTCCCGGCATGACCACTCCGTCCCGAGGCCTCCCGTGGGGCCTCCTCGTGTCCCTGGCCGCTTCGCCTGTCTCCGCGCAGCCGGCGGCGCCTCCGGATTCGATTCCCGGCCGCATTGCCGCTCTCTTCGCGCCGTACGCCAAGACCGACGCCCCCGGCTGCGTCGTCGGCGCCTTCCGGGCCGGCGCGGTGCTCTACAGCGGCGGGTTCGGCATGGCGGACGTGGCGCACCACCTCCCGCTCACGGACACCACGGCCCTGGGGGTCGCTTCGCTGAGCAAACAGTTCACCGCGTTCACCGTCCTGCTCCTCGAGGCCGAGGGGAAGCTCGCGCTGGACGACGATGTCCGGCGCTACGTGCCGGAGCTACCGGTGTTCGGGCCGGTCATCACCATCCGTCATCTGTTGAATCACACCTCGGGGCTGCGCGACACCTGGAA
>DASYPZ010000385.1:0-5127 GCA_036006105.1 Gemmatimonadales bacterium
GACCCGAACCCGCTGAAGGAATTCTCCCGCGTAGCCACGGGCAAACGGCGCGGCGCCCTGGGCCTGGATCACCGCCAGCCGGGGCACCCGGTCGATGAGACCCCAGGCGCGGGCCTCCTCCAGCGCCTTCCCGAACGCCGCGGTATTCCCGAGGTTGCCCCCGGGCAACACGATCCAGTCGGGCGGTTGCCACCCGAGCTGCTGCAGCATTTCGAGGACGATGGTCTTCTGGCCTTCCAGCCGGAATGGATTGACGCTGTTAAGGACATAGAGACCCAGCAGCTCGCTGGCCGCTTCGACCAACCGGAGGCAGGCGTCGAAATCGCCCCGGACCGCCAGGACCCGGGCCCCAGAGCCGACGGTCTGGGCCAGCTTGCCCCGCGCCACCTGTCCCGCCGGCACCAGCACGAATGCCGGGAGCCGGGCGTACGCCGCGTAGGCCGCCAGTGATGCCGAGGTATTGCCGGTCGATGCGCAGACCACCGCACGGGCCCCGATCCGGACCGCCTGGGTCACCCCGACCGTCATCCCTCGATCCTTGAACGAACCGGTGGGATTCATGCCCTCGTGCTTGAGAAACAGGTCCGAGATCCCGGCCCATTCGGCGATCCGCTGGCGATAGAGCAGCGGCGTATTGCCCTCGGGAAAGGAGATCGGGTGGGGACCCGCGCTGGGCATGACCAGCTCCTGGAACCGCCACACCCCCGAGGCGGTGGTGTCGGGCCGGGTGCAACATCGGGTCTGGAACAATCCGCGCAGCACCGGACCCGGCAGGTCGGGGCGCCGGTGCCGGACTTCCAGGAGTCCTCCGCAGACGCGGCAGCGCACCGCGGCGTCGGTTTCCAGGGACTCGTTCGCGCACACGATGCATACCTGCCAGGAGGGTGGCCGGTCGGTGGAGAAGGTCACAGGGCGCGGGCTCCCAGCAGGTCCGGCGAGGCAACCCGCGATGCGCACCCGATGCCGAGCTCCGCATAGGCCTGCGTCATCACCGCGGCGATTCGCCCGGCGGATTCGTCGTCCGACGCGAGGGCGAAGGCCGTCGGGCCGCTCCCGGAAATGGAGCAGCCGAGCGCGCCGGCGGCCATGGCAGCATGCTTGGTCTCGGCGAAACCGGTCAGCAGCGGTGCCCGGGCGGGCTCGGCGATCCGGTCGTCGATGGCGCGCCCCAGCAGCGCGAGGTCCCCCGAATACGCCGCCGCGACCAGGGCGCCGACCTGGGCCGCCTGGTGCAGCGCCACATCCGTGGGGATCGAAGCCGGCAACACCGCACGTCCCTCCCGCGTCTTCAGGGAGCGATCGGGGTGCGCCAGGACCACGCGCAATCCCGCCGGCACCGGCAGGCGCACCAGATCGAGTGGTTGCATCGAACGGATCAGGACCAGCCCTCCCAGCAGGATGGCGACGATGTTGTCCGCGTGTCGGCCCGCGACGATCGACTCGGCTTCGAGGGCCGCCAGGATCAGGGCTTCGGTGGGGAGCGGCCGGTCCAGCAACAGATTGGCCGCGAGGGCGCCGGCTACCGCGGAGGCGGCGCTGCCACCCTGTCCGCCGGCCAGCGGGAGCCCTTTCCGCACCCAGAGGCGGAGCCCGAAAGTCACCCCGGCCGCGCGGAGCACTTCGGCCGCCGCGATGCCGCTGGTATGGGCCCGGGCATCGGCGGGAAGCGCGGGATGGCCAGGATCCTCGATGACGACACCGCCGCCGGGATGCCGTTCGGCCCGGACCTCGTCGCCGGCGCCGCCAACCGCCAGACCGAGGATATCCAGCCCCGGCCCGACGTTGCCTACGGAACCCGGGGCAAACACATGGACCTGTGCGGGCATCGGAGGATTGTATACTTCCGTCGGTCGCCGGGACAGAGCACGATGTGGTTCCGAGTCTCCGGTTCTCTCTAGCCCCTGAATTATGCGCATCGCCGTCCTGCGGGAAACCGCCCCGCACGAGAATCGTGTGGCCCTGGTCCCTCTCACCGTGCAGAGACTGGTCAAGGCCGGGCACGAGGTGGCCATCCAGTCCGGCGCGGGTGAGGGCAGCTTTTATCCCGATGCGGATTACACCGCGGCCGGGGCGAGCGTGCTCCCCGACAGCACTGCGGTGCTGGCCGGGGCCGGGATACTGGTGGCGGTGCAGCGGCCGGCCAGTGCCGCCCTGCAGGAACTTCCCGTCGGGGCCGTGGTGATCGGACTGCTCCAGCCGGCGTCCGCCGCCGAGTACCTGGCCGCGGCCGCTCCCCGGGGGCTCACGCTGCTGGCGATGGAGCTGGTCCCGCGGACCACCCGGGCCCAGGCCATGGATGTGCTCTCCTCCCAGGCCACCGTGGCCGGGTACGCCGCGGTGTTGCTCGGCGCGGCCCGGCTCTCGCGGCTGCTCCCCATGCTCACCACCGCGGCCGGAACGATTCCCCCGGCCAAGGTGTTCGTGGTCGGCGCGGGCGTGGCAGGGCTCCAGGCTATCGCGTCGGCCCGGCGCCTGGGCGCCGTCGTCAGCGCGTTCGATGTCCGGCCCGCGGTGCGTGAGGAGGTCCAAAGCCTGGGCGCCACGTTCGTGGAGGCCGCCGCCGCCACCGCGGCGGCGGAGGGCGCCGGAGGGTACGCCCGGCAGCTTGGTGAGGAGCAGCAGAAAAACGTGCTGCTCGCGATCGGCAAGCACCTTCCCGAAATGGACCTGGTCATCACCACCGCGCAAATCCCCGGTAAGCCGGCTCCGCGGCTCATTACCGAAGCGATGGTCGCCACCATGAAGCCGGGGTCCGTCATCGTGGATCTGGCGGTGGAAAGCGGCGGCAACTGTCCCCTGTCCAGACTGGACCAGGCGGTGGTTGCGAACCGCGTCACCATTCTGGGACCGGTGAATCTGCCCGCGACGATTCCCCAGCACGCCAGCCTGATGTACAGCCGGAACCTGCAGAACCTGCTCGAGTATTTGATCAAGGATGGGCGGCCCAACCTGGCGCCGGACGATCCCATCACGGGGCCGATGGCGGTGGCGCGAGGCAGCGCCCCCGCCGCGCCCAAACCTCAGCGCTCGGAGCGCAGATGTCCCTGACCACCGTCCTTCAGCTCTACGTCTTCGTCCTGGCCGGATTCGTCGGGTACCAGGTGATCAGCCGGGTCCCGCCGCTGCTCCATACGCCGCTGATGTCGGCCGCCAACGCCCTGACCGGCATTTCCCTGGTGGGCTCCCTGGTGGCGGCGGGCAGCAATCACGGCACGCTGAGTAATGTCCTGGGCTTCATCGCCGTGATCTGCGCCACCGTCAATGTGGTGGGCGGGTTCCTGATCACCGACCGCATGCTCAAGATGTTCAAGCGCGACGACCGGAAGTCCAAGTGACGGGAAGCCTTCCGACGCGAGAGCTGATCATCCAGGCCACCTACCTGGTCAGCTCGGTCTTTTTCATCGTGGGACTGCGTGGCTTGAGCAGCCCGGAAAAGGCGCGCACTGGTATGGGGTACGCCGCCGTGGGCATGCTGCTCGCCATTGCGGGTACGCTGATCCACGCCGAAATCGTGAGCTACACCTGGGTGTTCGGCGGACTCCTCATCGGCAGCGTGATCGGGATCGTGATCGGGCGGCCGCTCTTCATCTCGGTCCCCATGACCGCGATGCCCCAGTGGGTGGCCCTGTCGCACGCCGCCGGCGCGGTGGCAGCCACGCTGGTGGGCGTCAACGAATACATGATCCTTTCCTCCGCCGGGACCCTGCCGGCGGGAACCATGGCCGCGCTGGGTTTCGAGGTGCTCCTCGGGGCGCTGACCGTCACCGGCAGCGTCATGGCCTTCGGGAAGCTGCAGGAAATACTTCCCGGCCGGCCGGTCACCTGGCCCCTCCAGAACGTGATGAATCTGGCGTTGCTGGCCGGCGCCCTGGGACTGGTGGCCGGCCTGATGCTCCATCCGGAGCACGCGATCTACTTCTGGGTGATGCTGGCGATCGCCGCGAGCCTGGGCGTGCTGATGGTCCTGCCCATCGGTGGCGCCGACATGCCGGTGGTGATCTCTCTGCTCAATGCCTACGCGGGTCTGTCGGCGTCCGCCATGGGATTTGCCCTCGACAACAATCTGCTCATCATCGTGGGGGCGCTGGGCGGCGCCTCCGGTCTGCTGCTGTCGATCCTGATGTGCAAGGCGATGAACCGCTCGTTCACCAATGTCATTTTCGGTGCCTTCGGGAGTCCCGTCGCCGCCGCGGCCGGAAAGCTCGCCGATGGCCGTGAGATGCGGGCGCTCACCCCGGAGGATGCCGCGGTCCGGCTGGCGTATGCCCGGCTGGTGGTGGTGGTGCCGGGATACGGGCTGGCGGTCGCCCAGGCGCAGCACGCGTTGCGAGAGCTCACCGATCTGCTGGAGAAGCGCGGGGTCGAGGTCAAGTACGCCATTCACCCGGTGGCCGGCCGGATGCCCGGCCATATGAACGTGCTGCTGGCCGAGGCCAATGTCCCCTACGATCAGCTCTTCGATATGGAGGAGGTGAATGGGGAGTTCCCCCGGACCGACGTCGCCCTGGTTATCGGAGCCAATGATGTCGTCAACCCGGCGGCCCGCACCGATCCGGCCAGTCCGATCTACGGGATGCCGATCCTCGACGTCGACAAGGCGCGCTCGGTGATGGTCCTGAAGCGCGGCAAGGGCGCCGGTTTTGCGGGCATCGAGAATGAGCTGTTCTTCGATCCCAAGACCTTCATGCTCTTCGGCGACGCGAAAGCCTCCATTTCCCGGCTGGTGACCGAGGTTAAAGCACTGTAATACGTGCACTTCGGGGCGGCTCGAGCGTCTCCTACCCGATGGCAAATGTCTGGCGGATTCATTTGACGGCTGGTGGACCGGGCGAATTACGGTCAGCCAGCCGTTCGATCTGTCCAGAAATCGGTAAGTCCCGCAAGCCTGTGGAGCGCTTTAGTTTACCTAACCCCTTGATTTTTCGTAGGTTAGGAGCTATATTACTGGCTTGGACAGGAAGCGGCAGGAATACCAATTCCCGCCAACGGGATAGCCAAAACGCGCAAGGACGAAGGAGGCGGCGGCGTGGCAACAGCTCCTCGCACCAAGCGTAACGCAGTCAAGCCGGCCCAGATCGCCAAGGCGGTCGACGAGGGTCGTGAAAGCCTCGATCTCTATCTGGACGA
>DASYPZ010000386.1:0-10350 GCA_036006105.1 Gemmatimonadales bacterium
CAGGAGGGACGATTCGCTGGCGGGTGACGTGGAAGGCCGCTGTCTCCCCCTAGGATCAGGCTGACCGTTTTTCGAACCCGGGACCCGGCCATCGGTGTGAACCCGCGAGGGCACCGAATCGTCTGCCTTCTATGAGGTCGAAGGCTCGACCTCATGACTCGATCGAGCGCACGCGAGGAGGCTGATATGCTTGCAACATTCCGACGGCGGACGCTTTTCGCGGCCGCGATGATGTTTCCCGGCGCAGTGATTCCCGGGCCGCACCGGGCCCTGCCCGACCCATGGTCGAAGCCCGCTTTTCATGACGCCATGCGGAAGCTCTGGACCGATCACGTGACCTGGACCCGCCTGTATATCGTCAGCGCGGTCGCCGGGTTGCCCGACACCAAGGCCACCACCGACCGGCTGCTGCAGAATCAGGCCGATATCGGCAGCGTGGTCGCGGATTTCTACGGGAAGCCGGCGGGTGACCAGCTCACCGCCCTGCTGCGAACCCACATCACGACCGCGGCGGAGCTGGTGGGCGCGGCCAAGGCCGGCGACGCCGCCAAGACCGCGGATGCGAAGAAGCGGTGGTACGACAACGCGAACGAGATCGCGGCCTTTCTGGCCAAGGCCAATCCCAAGCACTGGACCGACGCCGCGCTCCAGGCCGCTATGAAGACCCATCTCGACCAGACCCTCGACGAGGCCACTCACCGGATCAAGGGGGCCTATGACGAGGACATCAAGGACTACGAGCGCATCGTGGCCCACATCCTGACCATGGCGGACCTGCTCTCCTCCGGCATCGAAGCGCAGTTCCCCGAGAAATTCACCCAGAAAGCGGCCTGACCCTCAGGCGCCCAGGAACCGTGGCCGGCAACGGCCGCGGTTCCGCTCCGCGCCTATTTCCGCAGCGCCTTCCCGTTGCCGACCCCCACCCGCTCCCCATCCCGGAGCGCGATCTTCCCGTTCACCACCACCGTCGGAATCCCCACCGGATACTGGAACGGATCCTCGAATGTCGCCGTGTCCGCCACCGTGGCCGGATCGAACAGGACCAGATCGGCCCACGCCCCGGGCGCGATCTTCCCGCGCCCCGACAGCCGGAGCCGGCGTGCCGGCATCCCGCTCATCTTGTCGACCGCCTGCGCCAGGGTGATGACCTTGCGCTCCCGCACGTAGCGGCCCAGCACCCGGGGGAACGTCCCCAGACCCCGCGGGTGCGGGTGACCCTCGCGGGCCGCGCCGGTCAGCGCGAAGGATCCACCGTCGCTGCAGATCATGCACTTGGGATGGGCCAGGAAGCGCTCCAGGTTTTCCTCGCTCATCGCGAACACCACCGTGCTCACGTTGTTGGTGCTGTTCTGGAGCAGCCGGACCGCCGCGTCGTACGGCTCGAGGCCGCGGGTTCGGCCCCAATCGTCCAGCCGCTTGCCCACCGCGTCGCTGTCCCCCGGCGCCGCCACGTTGGAGAGCTGCACGTTGTGCCACCCGCCGATCATGGCCGCCTTGTCGGCCGACTCGGTTCGCACCCGCTCGGCGGTGGCCGAATCGGTGAGCCGCTTGAGGAACGCGTCGTCGCCCCCATCCAGCGCCCAGACCGGGAACATGTTGGTGAGCCCGGTGCTCCAGGCCACGTACGGATACCGGTCGAAGGTGACGTCGAGCCCCGCCTTCTCCGCCGCGGCAATGCGCGCGAAGACCGCGTCGATCTTGTTCCAGTTGCGGGCTCCGGCGGTCTTCAGGTGGGAGATCTGGAGCGGACAGCGTGCCCCACGCGCGATCGCGACGGCCTCGTCGATGGCCTCGATCAGCGTGTCGTCCTCGTTCCGCATGTGCGTGGCATAGGGAAGTCTTCGGGCCCGGAGCGGCCGGCAAAGCGCGATGAGCTCTTCCCGGCTCGCGAACGCGCCGGGAGAATACTCCAGCCCGGTGCTCGCTCCGCAGGCGCCGCTGGCCAGTGCCTTTTCGACCAGCGCGGTCATCCGGACCAGCTCCTTCGGCGTGGCCGGACGATTGTCCTCGCCCACCACGATCTCCCGCACCTGCCCCAGCCCCACCATGCTCGCCACGTTTACCGCGCTGGGCAGCGCCTCGACCCGCTTGAAATACGTGCGAAACGAGGTGGTGCCGTCCTTGGCCGGCACATGCGACCCGCCGTCCTGTCCCACGACCACCGTCGTGACACCCTGCCGGATCACCGATTCGGCCCGGGGATCATCGGTCAGGTTGCCGTCGGCGTGCGAATGGATGTCGATGAACCCTGGGGCGAGGGCCAGACCCCGCCCATCGATCTCCTCCCGGCCGTTCTCCAGGAACTTCCTTCCCACCTTCACGATGCGGCCGGCCGAGACGGCCACATCCATTTCCTTGCCTGCGGTGCTCAGCTCGCCCGGGGCGCCGTAGATCGCGGCGCCTCGTATGATGAGATCGTAGGCGGTGGCGGATTGGAGACGGAGGGCGGGGAGGCCGAGTGCGGCGAGCCCGAGACCGGTGGAGGAGACGAAGTCGCGGCGAGTAGTCATGAAGAGAATGTATCGTGAAGACACGCGTGCTGCCGGATGTTCCTAGCGTCCTTGCGTCCTAGCGTCCTAGCCTCTTAGCGCCCTTGCGTCCTAGCCTCTTAGCGCCTTCGCGCTCCAGCCTCTACCTTCTTCCCATGCCCGAGAACTCCTACGTCCATGGCGCCTCCGACGTCTCCCTGATCGGCGCCACCATCGGCGAAGTCTTCGATCGCACCGTGGCGCGGTTCCCGGACCGGGAAGCGCTGGTGGTGCGGCACCAGGATGTCCGGATGACCTGGGCCGAGCTCAAGGACGCCTGCGAACGGTTGGCCCGCGGACTCATGGCCCTGGGGGTCGCGAAGGGGGACCGGATCGGCATCTGGTCCCCCAACTGGGCCGAGTGGGTAATCGCCCAGCTCGCCACGCCGCGGATCGGGGCCATCCTGGTCAACATCAATCCCGCCAACCGCGCCGCCGAGCTGGAGTATGCGCTCAACCAGTCGGGCTGCTCCACGCTGATCATCGCCCCGCCGCACAAGGCCTGTAACTACGCCGAGATCCTGGCCCAGGTGGAAGCACCCGGTCTCCGGACCGTGATCTACTTCGGCAACCAGATGGTGGCCGGTGGCTACAACTGGGGCGAGGTGCTCCGGCTGGCGGAGACCGTCTCCGACGCGGATCTCCGGGCCCGGGAGCGGGAACAGCACTTCGACGACCCGATCAACATCCAGTACACCTCCGGCACCACCGGCTTTCCCAAGGGCGCCACGCTCTCGCATCACTCCATCGTCAACAACGCCTTCTTCATCGGCGAGCGGATGCGGCTCACCGAGCACGACCGGTTGTGCATCCCGGTGCCGTTCTACCACTGCTTCGGCATGGTGCTGGGCAACCTCGCCTGCGTCACCCACGGCAGCACCATGGTGATTCCGGCCGCGAGCTTCGATCCGGGCGAGACGCTCGAGGCGGTCGCGGCGGAGCGCTGCACCGCGCTCCACGGCGTGCCGACGATGTTCATCGCCGAGCTGGGCCATCCCGAGTTCCAGCGGTTCGACCTCTCGTCGCTCCGGACCGGCATCATGGCCGGCGCGCCCTGCCCGGTGGAGGTGATGCGCTCCGTGGTCACCCGCATGCACATGAAGGAGGTGACCATCGCCTACGGCATGACCGAGACGAGCCCGGTATCGTTCCAGACCGTGGCGGACGACCCGATCGAGAAGCGGGTCGCCAGCGTCGGACGGGTGCATCCACACGTGGAATGCAAGATCATCGACCCCGAGACCGGCGCGATTCTGCCGCGGGGCCACACCGGCGAGCTGCTGTCGCGCGGCTACCTGCTGATGCTGGGATACTGGGCCGATCCCGCGGCAACCCGCGGGGCCATCGACGACGCGCGCTGGATGCACACCGGAGACCTGGCCGTGATGGACGAGGAGGGTTACGTGAGCATCGTGGGGCGCTCCAAGGACATGATCATCCGGGGCGGCGAGAACATCTATCCCCGCGAAGTCGAGGAGTTCCTCTACGGCCACCCGCAGATCCGGGACGTGGCGGTGATCGGGGTGCCCGACGAGAAGTACGGCGAGGCGGTGATGGCCTGGGTGATCCTGGAGCCCCTGGCCCGGGTGACGGAGGCCGAGTTGTCGGAATGGTGCCGGGGTCGCATTGCGCAGTTCAAGGTGCCGAAGTACTGGCGGTTCGTGGAGGCCTTTCCCATGACGATCTCGGGAAAGGTGCAGAAGTACCGGTTGCGGGAGGAGGCGAGGACGCTAGGACGCTAAGACGCTAGGACGCTAAGACGCTAAGACGCTAAGACGCCAGGAAACAACTCTTGCGAGGCCAGACCCGCTCGCAAGGCTGTGTCCTAGCGTCTTAGCGTCTTAGCCTCTAATCATTCCGCAACGCCACCAGCGGATCCACGCGCAGCGCCCGCCTCGCCGGGATCAGGGTCGCGATCACCGCCGCGCCGACCAGCGCCGCCGTGACCCCGCCGAACACCACCGGATCGAACGCACTCACCCCGAAGAGGAAGCTCGAGAGGCCCCGCGTCGCCGCGAATGAGATCGCCAACCCGATCAGCGCACCCAGGCCGGCCACCATGGCGCCCTGACGCATCACCAGCCCGACGATGTCCCTTCCCTCGGCGCCCAGCGCGCGCCGGATGCCCAGCTCCTGGGTCCGCTGCGACACCGAGTACGCCATCACCCCGTAGACGCCGATGACCGCCAGCACCAGGGCAATCGCGCCGAAGACCGTCAGCAGCTTGGGCATGATCTGGTCGGTCTGGGTTTGCAGCTCGATATGCTGCTGCAGGGTGCGGATGTTGTAGGCCGGGAGGTCCCGAGCAACCGCCCCGACCTCTTCCCGCACCTTGGGAATGATCAGCTCGGGATCGCCCGAGGTGCGGACGACGTAGCGCAGGGTCCGGACGAAGTACTGCGGCGCCGAGAAGTAGGCCAGGGCCGGTGGGGGATCGTCGGGGCCGAATTCGCGGACATCCTTGACGATACCGACGATCTCGTACGATCCGGAGGAGAACACCAGGCGGTGCCCCATGGCGTCGCCGGCCGGCCAGTGCCGCTTGGCCAGGGCCTCGTTGATCACCACCACCTTGGGCGAGCCGATGCGATCGCTCGAGGCGAATTCCCGGCCCTTCACCAGGCCGATCTTCATCGCGCCGAGATAACCGGGCGTCGCGTCGCGGTATTGCAGCACCGGCTGCTTGCCCGCTTCGGGGACCGGCTGGCCCTCGACGTGATAGAACGTGCCGTTCCCCCCCGCCATCGGGAGCTGGGTGACCGCGCCGACCGCGGTGACGCCGGGCAGTGCCGCGAGCCGGGCCTGCAGCTGGTCCTGGACGTTGAGCACCGCGAGGGTATCGGGATATTCCTTTTCCGAGAGCGATACCGCGAAGGTGAGCGCATTCGCCGGATCGAACCCCAGGTCGGTGTGGCTCAGCTTGAGCGAGGCCTTGATGAGCAGCCCCGCCGAGATCAGCAGCACCAGCGCCAGGGAAATCTCGGCGACCACCAGCGAGGTCCGCAGCCGTCCGTGCTTCAGTCCCACCGAGCCGCCCCGGCCGCCGTCCTTGAGGGGATCGGTGAGGCTGCCGCGGGTGACCTGGAACGCGGGGGCGATGCCCGCAATGATGCCGGCCGACAGGATCATCACGAAGCCATAGAGCAGCACCCTGCCGTCGAGTGCGAGCTTCTCGATTCGGGCAAAATCCGCCGGGATCAGGGTGCGGAACCAGCGAACGCCGAAGATCGAGAGCACCAGCCCCAGGGCCCCGCCGGCCGCCGCCAGGATCAGCGACTCGGTGAGCATCTGCCGGATCAGCCGGCCCCGTGCGGCGCCCAGGGCCGAACGGACCGCCAGCTCGCGGTTCCGGCCCGCGGCGCGAGAGAGCAGCAGGTTCGCCACGTTGGCGCAGGCGATCAGCAGCACGAAGGTCACCGCCACCATGCAGATCACACCGGCCTGCCGCGCCGTACTATCCACCACCTCGTGGTAGAGCGTGATGGCGTGGGCCCCGTTGCCCCGGTTGCTGGCGGGATAGAGCTCCGCCTGCCGCCCGGTCATCGCGGCGAGCTCGGTGTTGGCGCGCTCCAGCGTGGCGCCGGGCTTGAGCAGCCCGATGGCTTCCAGGAAGTGCGAGGCGCGATCGGCGGCGGGATCGAGCTCCAGCGGCGTGTAGATCTGGTTGACGTCGCCGAATCGGAAGTGGAGCGGCAGGATCCCCACGACGGTATAGGCCTCTCCGTCGAGCCGGATGCTCCGGCCGATCACGTTCGAGTCGGCGTTGAAGCGGCTCTTCCAGAATCGGTTGTCGAGCACCACGACCCGGCCCCGCCCCGGCGTCTCTTCGTCGGCGTTGAAGAGACGGCCGCGGATCGGAGAGACGCCCAGCAGCGAGAAGAAATTCGGGCTGACCCGGAGCCCGCTCACCCGGTCGGGCCGGTCCCCCTCGGCGAGGTTGTAGTTCCCGCCGGTGTAGGCAGCGAAGGAGAGCGTGCTGCTTTCCTTGCGCCAGTCCATCAGGTCGGGAAACGAGAGACTGCTCTGGTTCCAGCCCCGCTCTCGGTTGTCACCCCAGACCTGCACCAGACGGCTGGCGTTGGGATAGTCGAGCGGGCGGAGCAGCAGGATGTCCACGCCCGCGAAGAGCGTCACGTTGACTGCCACCCCGATGGCTAGCGACAGCGCGGCCACGACGAAGACGCCGGGCGCCTGCCGCAGCGAGCGCCATGCGTATTTCATGTCCTGCAGGAGGAGGTCCATAGCGGCTCGCGGAGTGGGGAACAGTGGCGTGGAAGCGGAACAGCCTCACCACCTTTTGACCCGTACGCCCGAGCCGAACCCGGGGTTTCACCGTGCAACGTATGCAACGCTAGCGTTTTCCGAATTGCCGGGCCGGCACCGATTTGAGATACAGCCAGACCGCATGAATCTCCGGGTCGGTCATCCGCCCCGATTGCTTCCAGGGCATCGCGGAATCGATGGCCGTGCCACCCGGACGAATCCCCTCTCGCAGCGCCTTGAAAAAGTCCGCCTCGGTCCAGGTACCGATGCCGGCCGGGGTCAGGTTGGACGCCGGTTTGCCCGGCCCCACCGATCCCCCCGACAGACGCGGCCCATGACACCCGGTACAGCCACCGATGTTCGCCAGGTATTTGCCGTAGGCCGAGGACGAATCCTCCGCGATCGACCGGGGCGGCTCGCGGTCGTGGTCCACCACCCGGGCGGGAACCAGGGGGAAGGTGGTCAGCAGCGAGAGCACCCGCGCCAGGGGACCGACCCGGATCGGGGGGAACTCCCGGTCCACCGGCGGGAGCGAGCGCAGGTAGCCCACCAGCGCGCCGACATCGTCGTCGGTGAGATACTGGAACGCCTCCGACGGCATGATCCGGAGCGGCCGGCCCTGGGCGTTGATGCCGTGCCGGATGGCCCGCGCGAGAGTGGGGTCGTCATAGCGGGTTCCTAACCCGCCCTTCCCGGAGGTCAGGTTGACCGCGGCCACCCGGCCGAAGATCAAGTTGTCGGAGATCTGCCGGCCGCCCATGTCGTCCCCATGGCAGGTGGCGCACTTGGTGATGGCCGTCGCGAGATGCCGGCCCCGCTCGATGCCGGCCGAGTCGGTGGGCACCGTGACGGCCTTGGCCTCCACGATGTACACCTGATCCATCCGCATCGACGTGATGCCCCAGACCACCGCGAGCACGCCGACGAGGAGCAGCACCAGGACCACCGCCAGGTACGCCAGCCGCTTGAGCCAGATCATTTCCCGCCTCGGTTGATCAGGAGTTTCGCGCCCGGGTGCACTCGCCCGCGACGCGCCATGCAACGCTTTTCTCCGCTACCGCATCTCATGGGGTGAAGCACAAGCAAAGACCGGGAGGTTGCCATGCTGCTGGCCCGACACGAGACCGTCGAAACGCTGGAAGTCGTCGATGAGCAGGGTCGTCCCATGGGAAGCGTCACGCTCCCGAGCGATCCGCGACTCTTCGGTTCGGAAAAGGGAACGGTGTACCTGAATCGTCCCCTGCCCCACCTCCCGGAGCACGTCTCCCCCGCCCACGCCGCCTGACCGGCACCCCGTATTTCCGGAGGCGTCACGCGTCTAAGTTTCCCGCGTGACGTTCTCCACCCTCCCGCAACGCCGAAGAACATTCCTGCGACCGCTGGCTGGCGCAAGCCTCGCCCTGGGGCTGGGGCTGGTCGTCGCCGTCCGCCTCGACGCGCAGGGTTCACCGCCGGCGGAACAATCCCGGGCCGTCGCGGACGCCACCCGGGCCCTGTCGCAGGGGCGGCCGTATCTGGCCAGCCGCCTGCTCGCGCCCGCGGTGACCGGACCGGGCGCGAGCGAGCCCGCGCTGGTGCTCCTGGCCGCGCGGGCCGCGAGCGAGTGGGAGGGATGGGGGACCGTGGTCCGGCTCCTGGACGGCCAGACCTGGCTCGACCGGGCCGAGGGTGGCGAGGGACGCGCCCTGCTGGCGAGGGCCCGCGTGGAGCGCGGAGAGGACGCGGTCGAGGATGCCCGGACCGCGGTCAAGGACGGCGGCACCGACGGGCCCGGCGTGCGTCTCGTCACGCTGGCCCGGGCCTTCGACCGCGCCGCCCTGACCGATAGCGCCGCGCTGGCCTACCAGAGGGCCGCGGCCCGTCTTCCCGCCATCGCCGACTGGCTCAAGCTCCGCGCCGCCGGCGTGACGGCGGACTCGGCCCGCAGGGCCGAGCTCTATCGCGACATCAATCTGGCAGCCGCCGTCCCCCGGATCCGCTGGACCGAGGCCCTGGCCCGGGAGCGCGCCGGCGACGGACCCGGCGCGGCGCGCCTGTACGAGTCGCTCGGCGCCACACTCGCGTCGGTGCGGTTACGGCTGGGAGAGCCGCTCGACTCCGCGGCGCGGGTCGGGATCCGGCGCTCCCTGCTCGGCCTGATCACGGGGCGATCCACTCCCGACGAGGCGCGCGAGGCGATCAGCGTCCTCGATCGCTCCTTTGTGCCTCTGACCCCCGCGGAGGAGCTGGCCGTGGCGCGGCGCGCGGCGATCGATTTGCCCGGACGCGCAGTCATGGGATTCTCCCGAATCCGGCCCCTCTCCGACGCCGACCGGCTCGCCGACGGCATGGCCTTGGCCCGGCTGGGACACCACCGCGAGGCGATCGCCGTCTTCGGAACGGTGAAGAACCCGGCGCTGCGGACCCAGGCGCAGTATCAGCGGGCCCGGAGCCTGCTCAAGACCGGAACCCGAAGCAGTGCGATCGCCGCGCTCCGGAGGGTGAGCCGCGGCACGGTGCGCGACAGCGTCACCGCCGCGACGGCGGGGTTCCTCGCGGGCGACCTGCTGGTCGACCAGGGCGATGAGGTGGCGGCCCGCACCCAGTACCTCGAGGTGGCGCGCCGGTTTCCGACCACCCCGTTCGGTTCCCGCGCCGCACTGCTGGCCGCGATCATCGCGTTCGGCCAGCGGGAGGTGCGCGATGCGGCGCGGGAGCTCCAGTCGCTGATCTCGCGCCCCGGCGACCGCAGCGAAGCGGCTGCCGCGATCTACTGGGCTGGACGAGCCCTCTGGGCGACCGGAGACAGCAGCGGAGCCCGGGCGCGCTGGCGCTCCCTGGCGGAGCATACGCCCCAATCCTATTACGCGCTCCCGGCTCGCGAGCGGCTGGGTCTGGCGCCGGAAGGCGCCACGCCGGCGGATCCGTCCGTGGTCCCGCCGGGCGAAACCATGGCGGCGCTGGAGCGCGGCGCGCAGCTGGAGCGGCTGGGGCTCCGGGTCGAGGCCCGATTCGAATTCGACCGGATCGTCCGCGAGGCCGGGACGACCCCGGCCGGAGTTCCCGCCGCCGCGGAGGGATTCTCCCGGCTCGGCTACACCGCGCGCGCCTATCGGTTGGCGCTGCGGAGCACCGATTCCGCCCTGATGCGGCTGGCATTCCCCATTCCCCGAAGGGCCGATCTGTTCGACGAAGCCCGCGTGGCGGGTGTGGATCCGCTGCTGGCCGCCGCGCTGATCCGCCAGGAATCGGGTTTCGATCCAATGGCTCGCTCCGTCGCCGACGCGCGCGGGCTCATGCAGGTGGTGCCCAGCGTCGGGGCGGCCTTCGCGCGGGCCGACGGGCTCCGGGAGTGGGACGCGTCGCTGCTCTATCAGCCGGAGATCAACGTCCACTTCGGGCTCCTGCACCTGGCCGCCTCGCTTCGCCGCTCGCCCCACCTGGCCCATGCCCTCGCCGCGTACAACGCCGGCACCCGTGCCGCCGATGAATGGGCCGCGTTGCCCGGCGCCAAGGCCGATCCCGAGTTGTTCATCGAACGGATCCAGTTCGCCGAGACGCGGGACTACGTGCGGAGGGT
>DASYPZ010000387.1:0-1926 GCA_036006105.1 Gemmatimonadales bacterium
CACCGTCTGGGCCGCTGTTTGCTGGTCCGAGTCCGCCTGTTTCTTGAGAATGGAATCGAGGGGCAGGTACTGATGCTGGAGGGCGTGGACCAGCTCGTGGGCGATCACCACCCGGAGCGTAGTCGGCTCGGCGCCGCGCACGGCGTACAGGGTGCTGGTTGCGGGGTCGTAGTAACCCGCCACCTGCTCGGTGTAGAGATCCAGGAGCAGGGTCTTGAGATTCACTGAGTCGGGCACCAGGCCCAGCAGCCGGTAGACCGCCTCGACCCCTTCCTGTCGTTCGACGGGAAACTCCTGGCGCAGCTTCTCGAGCAGGAATTCCCGCACCTCGTCCTTGTTCTTCATCGCCCACCGGGTGGGGCGCTTGAAGGCGAGCCCGGTGGCACGCTCCACGGCCGGACGCAGGCTGTCGATCAGCCGGCCGATGTCGGCGTCCTGGGGCTTCTGCGGTGCGGCTCCCCGGCAACACACCAGCGAAAAGAAGAGGAACGCGGTCGCCCGGCGCATCACCCCACCCCGAGGTAGCGCCGGTACCAGGCGATCAGCGCCGGACCGATCAGGTAGGTGACCGCGGCGCCGATCGCGAGGAATACGCCGAAGGGCACCAGCTTCTCCTCTTTCTTGAGCACCCGGAGCGGGAGGAAGATCAGGACGCCGGACAGGGCGCCCAGAAAGACGGTGAGGAGGACGCCCTGCCATCCGATGAAGGATCCGACCATCGCCATCATCTTGATGTCGCCGCCGCCCATCGCCTCCTTCTTGAAGGCCCAGGTGCCGACCACCCCGAACAGCCAGAGGAGGCCGAACCCGACCGCCGCACCGATGGCGGCGGTGATCATCGCGTCGACCCCGCCGGCGGCGGCCAGAATCAGGCCCAGGGCAAGGCCGCCCCAGGTGAATTCGTTGGGGATGATGTACTCGCGCGCGTCGGTGAGGGCGATGCCGATCAGCAGCGTGCCGAAGAGCGCGCCCTTGAGCGCCTCGAGGCTCAAGCCGGAGCGCCAGGCCATCAGCGCCCAGAGCAGCGCGACCGACAGCTCCACCAGCGGATAGAGGATGCTGATCGGTTCCCGGCAGCCACGGCACCGGCCGCGGAGCAGCAGCCAGGAGAGCACCGGGATGTTATCGCTCCAGCCCACCGGCCGGCCGCACTTGGGGCAGCGCGACGGCGGGGAGACCACCGACTGCTCGGCGGGGAGCCGCACGATGCAGACGTTGAGGAAGCTCCCGATGACCGCTCCGAACGCTCCTCCGATCAGAGCGAGGATGGCCGATTCACTCACGCGTCACCTCGTACAGAAGAATGCCCGCCGCCACGCCCACATTGAGCGATTCCGCCCCGGGACGGAGCCGAATGCCGATCCGTCCGTCGGCCCAGCGGTCGAGCGAGGGCCGGGTGCCGGCTCCCTCGTTGCCGACCACGATCGCCAGCGGGCGCTCGCCGGTTCGGACCGGCGGCTCGCCGTCGACCGCGGCCACCAGCAGGCGAATCCCGGAGGCGCCGACCCACGATTCGAGCGCCGCCTCGTCCAGCCCGAGACAGGGCAGCCGGAAGAATCCACCCATGGAGGCGCGGAGCGTCTTCGGATTGGTGAACTCGACGGTTCCCGGCAAGGCGAGGACGCCGGCGGCACCGAGCGCAAAGGCAGACCGCACCATGGCGCCCACGTTTCCCGGATCCTGGACCGCGTCCAGCACCAGGGTCGGTGCCCGCGGTCCCGGTTCCAGGTCGGTGAGACTCCACATCGGCGGCTCGATCACGGCCAGCACACCCTGGGGGTGCTCGGTAGCGGCCAGTTCCCCGAACTCCTTTTCGGAGGCCGGCACCACCTCGTGTCCCGCCTTCTGAAGCGCCGCTTTGAGCGTCCCGCCGCGCACGGTAGCTTCCAGCGCGGGGCTCGCCAGCACGTGCTTGATGGTGATGCC